>JAGABW010000021.1 GCA_017614465.1 Bacteroidaceae bacterium
ATTTCTGTTGGGGATTGTACCATATGTTCAATAACAGAAGCAAGTATAGTAGCACAAATGAGGCCATGACTACATGGAAAGACTATATGGTCTCAATGGGATTTGGATATAAATTAGGAATAGACCTTCCTGGTGAAGTACGAGGAATGATACCTAATGCCGAGTATTACACTAAGCATTTGAATCACTGGAATGCATTATCGGTCATCAGTATATCCATTGGTCAGGGAGAGGTTACACTTACCCCTCTTCAGATAGCGAACCAAGGAGCAACTATTGCAAACAGAGGTCATTACATAACTCCACATATCGTAAAGTCAATTAAAGGTGGTAGTATTGCCGATAGTTTGAAGGCGGTGCATCACACAAAGGTTAGTCCAAGATATTACGAGGATATAGTAAGAGGTATGAGAAGTGCCGTTTTAGGTGGTACTTGTAAGGGGGCTCAGAATCCATGGTATGAAGTCTGCGGAAAAACCGGTACAGCACAGAACAAAGGTCATGACCACTCTGCTTTTATGGGATTTGCGCCAATGAATAATCCAAAGATTGCAGTGGCGGTATATGTTGAGAACGGAGGATTCGGTGCTGCATTTGGAGTACCTATAGGGGCTTTGATTATGGAGAAATATATTCGTGGTGAACTATCAGCAGATAGTAAGGTACGTGCATCCAACATACAGCATCGCAGCATAAACTGATATTATCCTGCTATGACAAATAATATATCTATTTAGTATTATAACGAATACGACAATGTATAAAGGATATCAAACAAATAAAGGAATTTTCTCTTCACTCGACTGGATAACTATCGGGTTATATGTGGTTTTGCTTATATGGGGATGGTTTTCAGTTTGTGGTGCATCATATGATTTCAGCAATCCTAACGTTTTTGGATTCGGCAGTAATTCCGGGAAGCAGATGATTTGGATATGCACGTCATTTATCTTAGCATCAGCACTTTTAATGATAGAAAAGCGTTTTTATTATAATGCTGCGACATTCATTTATGTATTGATGATATTCGTGTTGATTCTGACAATATTTATAGCCCCAGACACGAAAGGTTCTCGTTCATGGATTCCGATTGGTTCCTCAATAAAGCTACAGCCTGCTGAATTTGCAAAATTTGCTGTAGCATTAGCCATTGGTAAGTATATGGACAGATACGGTTTAAGTCTGAGTAACATGAAGGAATTTGCCAAGGTTGTAGGAATGATCATTTTCCCGATGTTGCTTATCATAGCGCAGAAAGAGACAGGTACAGCCTTAGTATATTTAGCCTTTTTTCTTGTATTGTATCGTGAGGGAATGAGCGGAAGTGCCTTATTTGCAGCCTTTTCCTTTGTTGTTTATTTTGTCGTCGGTTTGAAATACGAGGATGAATACATTACCAACATGCCCGTTTCAATAGGAGAATTTACCGTATTGATTCTATCATATGTATTTACAGTTGGTCTCATGTACAGATATGAGCGTCATTGTCCCAAATTGACAGAAATGGTAATCGGAGGAATTGTAATTAATATATTCGCATATCTGTTTTCCGCATTTGTGATTCCATTTAATGTGTGTATTGTACAGATTTTGGTCAATATAGGATTAATGATATATATTGCGGCGCAATATTTCTATGAAAAGAAGTTCAAACACCTGCTGATACTTGCATTTGCAATTGCATCAACCGGTACATTCTTTTTATGCGATTATGTATTTAATAACATACTTCAAGACCACCAGAGAGTACGTATAGAGGTGTTATTAGGTAAAAAAGAAGATATCCGAGGGGCTGGATATAACGTAAACCAAGCCAAAATCGCTATTGGTTCAGGTGGATTCTTTGGAAAAGGATTCTTAAAAGGGACACAGACAAAATTACGATATGTACCAGAGCAGGATACAGACTTCATTTTCTGTACAGTAGGTGAAGAAGAAGGATTTGTCGGTTCTGTAGGTGTACTCCTATTCTACCTGTTCTTCATATGGCGACTGATAATCCTTGCAGAACGTCAGCCAGACACATTGGGGCGTGTATATGGATATAGTGTAGTAAGTATCTTTATATTCCACCTGTTCGTGAATATCGGAATGGTATTAGGCCTTACCCCTGTTATCGGAATTCCACTACCATTTTTTAGCTATGGGGGTTCATCCTTATGGGGTTTTACGCTGTTATTATTCATATTCCTCAGAATGGACGCAGAAAGGAACTTGAAAAGTAAATAATCTGGTCAAAAAGCACATAACGACTGAAAATACAGCAGATTGCATCCGTTTATTAATTATTTTTTCATATATTTGCATCGTAAACAATTATAAATTTATAAATCTATGAAACTAGACGGAAGACGCGAAAGTACAAATGTAGATGATCGCCGACACGGTGGCGGTAGAAGACTTGCCTTAGGAGGCGGTATTGTCGGAATCATTATAGCAGCACTTATTACTTGGATTTCAGGAGGAGATATGGGCTCTGTAATGCAAGTGGTAGGCGATGGTATTCAACAACAAATTACAGCAGAAGGACAAGCCGGGGATCATGAATTCACTGCAGAAGAAGACTCTTTAGCCAAATTCTCACGACAGATTCTTGCAAGTACCGAGGATGTCTGGACGGAGCAATTCAGACAAATGGGAAAACAATATAATGCGCCTAAAATGGTGTTATACACAGGAAGTGTACAAACCAGTTGTGGTAATGGAAGCGCATCAATGGGACCATTTTACTGCGGAGGGGACCAATGTGTTTATCTTGATTTGTCATTCTTCTCAAACATGAAGAGAGAGATTGGAGCAAGAGGCGAATTTGCAAATGCATATGTTATTGCCCACGAGGTTGGTCACCATATCCAACAAGAATTAGGTATATTAGGCAGAGCGCATCAGAAGATGTCTCAATTAAGCAAAGCGGAAGCCAACGAAATCAGTGTACGAATAGAATTGCAAGCAGATTTCTTTGCAGGTCTTTGGGGACATTACGAGAATAAGACATTTAACTCAATCAGCGACAAGGAGATAGCAGAAGCTATTGATTGTGCTCATAAGATCGGAGACAACTATCTTCAGCAGAAAGCTCAAGGTTATACAGTACCTGAATCATTTACTCATGGAACGAGTGAGCAACGTATGAGATGGTTTAAGTTAGGTCTTAAGACAGGCGATATCAACCAAGGAGACACATTCAGTAAGAGTAAAGATGAACTATAATCTACTAAGATTATATAATTCATAATATTCAATAAAAAAGGATTTATTTCGTTGATGAAATAAATCCTTTTCTTTTATTCTTTACCGCTCAGACGTATCAGATATTGTCCGTATTGGTTCTTTTTCATTGGTTGAGCAAGTTGATACAACCTGTCAGCATCGATCCAGCCCTGCTTAAATGCTATTTCCTCGAGACAAGCAATTTTAAGACCAGTCCGCTTCTCTAAGACCTCAATAAAAGTGCTTGCCTCAGATAGAGAATCATGAGTACCAGTGTCCAACCATGCAAATCCCTGTCCTAAAGTTATCACTTTCAGATCATTGTTATCCAAGTATTGCTGGTTAACCGTTGTTATCTCCAGTTCACCACGTTCAGAAGGTTTAATATTCTTTGCAATATCCACAACTGAGTTAGGATAAAAATATAGTCCCACAACCGCAAAATTACTTTTAGGTTTAAGTGGTTTTTCCTCAATACTCAGACAATTTCCTTCATTATCAAATTCAGCCACTCCGTATCGTTCAGGATCAGATACTTGATAACCGAAAACAGTTGCCTTTTTCTTTTCCTCCACATTTACCACTGCTTGTTTGAGTAAATCCCCGAAGCCAGCACCATGAAAGATGTTATCACCAAGGACAAGACAAACAGAATCATCTCCGATAAATTCCTCACCAATCAAGAATGCCTGTGCCAAACCATCAGGAGAAGGTTGCACAGCATATTGGATATTAATATTATAATCGCTACCATCACCTAACAGGCGTTGAAATCCAGGTAAGTCATAAGGAGTTGATATTATAAGGATATCGCGTATACCTGCCAACATCAATACAGATATTGGATAATAAACCATAGGTTTATCAAAAATAGGGATTAGTTGTTTGCTTATCCCTTTTGTTATTGGATAGAGTCGAGTTCCGCTTCCACCGGCAAGTACTATTCCTTTCATTGAAAATAATCATTTATCTTTTCCATTAAAATGGGAAAGGAGGTTAATAATAATTTATATAATCAAAATATTAATGTTCATCGTTTATTGAATAAATGCGTGCCCAATCTAAGTTCCAGACAATCAGCCTTCAAAAGATGAGCCTTCACATTATATCCTACATAGTATTTATTATGCAAGAATAGAGGGTACCATTTTAAACCTATTGTTTCATAATAGCGTTTCTCATCCACATCTGCCATATACCCCATTTTTCGATGCAGGTAGGTACCGATACTCATATGCAATGCAATCTGTTTATAAAAACATTCATGTTTTAGAGCGACAGCCAACACATGTTTATCAGATGAAGTATTCATCTTTCCACGCTTTCGGTCTATTTCAAGTACCTTATCGGCATATGTTGCATAACTATAATCAAGTCCGATTCCAGATGCATATTTCTGCGAATATCTATACATGGCAGCTAATGACACTCCCCAAATGGGATAAATACGATAATGTGCGGTTTGGAAAGATTCATGCTCTTTGGGGATCTCGTAATAATTATACACCCATTCTTCCAATAATGTTTTACCGCCACAAATCGCTGAAGCATCCATATATAAATATTTGTTTTTACGCTTCTCACGCCCGTTTTCATCAGCCATAGGTCTCTTATCCGAACTGACAGCCTCAGACTCCTCTGACAGGCTCCTTGGGGCATTTAGAGCATCTTTATGAGACATATTCTCATTTACGCCCAGTGGAATTGATGTATTTAAGGTGACACCAATGTAATTCGCCCCTTTATTTGGTTTGTCAAGGCTTCCGTTAGACAAATGTTTGAAGTCGAGCCCCAACTCAGTTCTTATATTATTATTAAACCGATACGAGGCATATAACCCAAGTCCTACATATATAGAAAACCTCGAGCCCAAAAATTCATTATCTACGTTATTCCATTTATTGTATGGTTTTGTATTAAACGACACACCATTTTCAATGGCATATCCCATACTGAATCGCTTATCTTGGACAAGATGTCGTTTAAAAGCGAAATAAGTAATGACAGAGGCACCCAGGGATGAATAATAATGTGGTGTCGGATACTCTCGCATCAAACGTGTGTGAGTAAAATCTCCGACATAGATACCACCCTCAAGCAAGGGGAATCCCCATAAGACATCGTAGGTATTACTATCCGCACGACTTGTCTGATAATCAACATAAACAGAATAGAACTGTCCATCGTTTTTTTTAACTAAGTTTACTCCCGCATCTTTGCGACCAAGCGCCGAGAATACGCCTACAGAAGCTCCGACAGAATAATGTGAAACAGAATCACTTGTTTCTGCGTACACAGGTGTATGAGCAAACAAAAACAATAATACATCTAGAGTTATTCTCATAATCCAGACTAAGACAAAGTTTGTAAGTATGTTTTTTTATAATTGTTGAACAAGCACAGAGATTAACAGGGATTAGTAGTCGTATTTCCTTTTGGGATTACGAGGGAACCACCCTTTCTGTACTCGTTTTTTTTGATCGAACAGTTCTTTTATCGTCCACAATGACGAAAAGGCAAATACGCCTAATAACGCAGCCCAGAATGTGTCTTCTATGTATAAGGATCCAATAATACCTCCAAGGCCTAACAATAAGAATACCCACCAGAACTTCGTTCCAGTGTAATATTCAGCCTTTATTACTACCGGATGGAATAATCCGATAATCAAGAAGGTGCATATTCCAATTAATAATCCCTCAATATACATAATTAGTCAACCACAATTGGTATTTGTCTTTTTATACTTTGATCCAAAGAAATAAGAGTTTCAGTTGAACTGACACCTGGTATTGCTTGTATCTTATCGCACACGATATCCATTAATTGTTCATTATCGCGAGCATAAAGTTTGATAAATAATGCGTATGGTCCCGTTGTACTATGACATTCAACAATTTCCGGAACTTTTTCAAGTTCTCTTACAACAGCACGATACATAGAGCCTTTCTCCAGAGTGATACCAACATAAGTACAGGTGCTGAAGCCAAGGCTTTTAGGGTTCACAAAATATCCACTACCAGTAATGACATTCAAGTCAATCAATCGCTGAACGCGCTGATGAATAGCAGCTCTTGACACTTCACACTGAGCTGCCACATCCTTAAATGGGATGCGTGCATTACCGGAGATTATCTCCATAATCTTTTTATCCAGTTTGTCTATTTTTTCCATACCATTCTATAAAGGAATTGATTTTACATTTTGTAAGCAAATGTAAGCAATTTAATTCTTAAGTCAATAAAATTATTGATTTTTTTTTATTTTTTTTTGTTTTTGCTTTTATATTGTATTTTTTACTATCGATTTATTTTGCAGACTAAGCAATTCCACGGTCAAAGCAAATAAAAAGAGTTATCAAGCGCTTATTAAAGCATACAGACAACTCTTTATATCTTTATAGGATTACTTAACAACAGCAATTCAATGTATTAAATACATTTGTCTATTGTCCATGAGAAAGCTCTTAATCCAAGCATCTCAGTGTCCTCGTCGAGGGCTTTCAGACGTTTCATAAGAGGCTCTTCCTGTTCGTCTTCAACGATTGTAAAAATTGTACTGCACATTGAAGGCCACGCATGAGAACCATAATGAGGGTCACCAGTCTTAGAGCCTCGTCCTTGAGTGTCTTGCATCATGGTGAATCCACGCACGTTAGTTCTGTCTAATGCAGCTATCACGCCATCATAATGAGCTTGATCAAAAGAAATCATTATAGCTTTCATATATTGATAATTTTTGATAATCTATTAATAATCATTCTTGGTTACTGAGACAGACTATGCCTCCTCGTCCTCTATGAACTTGAGTTCTTTCTCTTTATTGTCTTTCCAATAAGCATCAAGTTCCATATTCTCCTTCATGTCCTTGCGCTTTCTCGTGATACCTACACCACCAAAGATACAGAACATTGTAGGAACATATATAAGTGTCAGTATTGTTGATACTGTAAGACCACCGATCACACTGATACCCAATGGACGCCACATCTCAGCACCTACACCCTGACTGACAGCCATTGGAACCATACCGAGAATAGTTGTCAAAGTAGTCATAAGGATTGGTCTCAGACGGCTACGTGCAGCAACGACAGCAGAACGTATTAAACCGAAATTACGTTCACGCAGCAACTGTGTATAGTCGATAAGTACAATACCGTTCTTCACTACAATACCAATAAGCATGATTCCACCGAGAGTTGACATAATATTCAATGTTGTGCCTGTCAACATCAAACTGAATATTATACCAGAGAATGCAAACACTATTGAGAGTATGATAATGAACGGATAAGTAAGTGATTCAAACTGAGCAGCCATCACAATGAACACGAGAATAATAATAAGAATTCCCAGAGTTCCGAGGTCTTTATCACTATCCTGCTGATCTTCATATGAACCTGCAACCTGATATGTTACACCACTTGGCAAATCCAAACTATCGCATATCTGATAACCCAATTCAACACCTTTTGACAAGGCTTCACCACTTGCCAACACAGCATCTACAGTTACAATACGTTGACGGTCCTTACGTTCGATTGTAGGAGGGATAGAGGATTCGCGAACAGTTGCAATATCACGTACATGGATGTTCTGTCCATATCCGTTAGGTATAAGCATATTCTCGATATTTTCGATAGAAACACGCTCATTTACATCGTAACGTACCTTTATGTCATATTCCTCACCATCTTCACGATAATATGAGAGTAATGAACCATTTATAAGGTTACGAATATGTGATGCTGCAGTTGACATACCGATTCCTTGTTGTGCTAACTTCTCTCGGTCAAAATCAATCACAAGTTCAGGTTGATAATCCGAACGAGACACATTAACCTGAGTAATGAATTCACTCTTACGGAATTCATCAGCCAACTTAGTAGCAAAATCATATGTATTGTTCAAGTCGTATCCGTAGATTTCGAATGATGCAGTATTCTGTCCTCCCATTGAAGATTTCATACCACCTAACAACACTATAAATCTATCTAAATCTAAATCAGCCTTACAGTCGGCACGCATCTGGTCGCATATATCAGATAGTTTTTCCTTACGTTTATTAGATGGACAGAATTTCACATTAAATGATATGATATGTGAACCATTTGAGTTAAGTGACGCATATGTGTTATTATCGCCAGCCTGACCCACTGTGAAGTTACATACTTCAAGAATATCGCCGTAACGTTGCATCCATATGTTAGTGAATTTCTTAGCCACCTCTTCAGCCTTTTCCACACGTGTTCCTACAGGAAGTTGCAATGTCACACCGACACGTCCTGAGTCGTTTGCAGGCATGAATTCTGAATCAAGTCCGAAAACAGATGCTGCCAACACACTTGTAAGGAAGAATGCTATACAACCTATAATTACAGTCCAACGATGTCTTACAGCCCAATTGATTTTATCTTCATACCAAGCATCCAACTTATCCAAAGAACGCTGAACCGGTCCATATATTTTTCTAAACAGATTACCTTGTTTCTTCTTCAGACGAAGCATTTGAGAACAAAGCATTGGAGTAAATGAAAGGGCTGATGTAGTAGAGACAGTCATGATGATACACATCATCCAACCAAGTTCCTTAAACAAGACTCCAGACATACCAGACACCATTGTAAGAGGGAAGAACACGGCAATCATCGTAAGTGTAGATGCGACTACTGACACAGCGACCTCATTAGTTCCGTGAATTGCTGCTTGTTTCGGATCAGAACCGCGCTCAATATGAGTTGTCACATTCTCCAATACTACGATGGCATCATCCACCACGTTACCGATTGCGATTGACAGACATGACATAGATATCATGTTTAGTGAACTGCCAGTTGCATACAGATAAATAAATGATGCGATCAATGACATCGGAATTGTAATACAGATAATTACTGTAGCTCTCCATCTTCCGAGGAAGACAAATACGACTATGATGACGAATAAAAGTGCGAAAAGCACAGTTTCTGTCAATGACCCTATAGTCTGTTTAATGTTATCAGAAGTATCTACGATGATACCCAACTTAACATCAGAAGGAAGATTCTTCTGTAAGTCAGGCAACAATGATCGAACCTCATTTGCAATTTGAACAGAGTTGGCACCACTTTGTTTTTGAACAATGATCATGGCACCCTGTGCACCATTAGTATATGTACGTTGAGCGCGTTCCTCTACATCATCGACAATACGTGCCACATCTTTAAGATATACGACAGCACCATCTTTATACCCTACTATCACATTATTCATCTGTTGTGGATCGGTAAACTCACCCTCAACACGTACTGTATAAGTCTGGGTACCGATATCCATTGTACCGCCAGTGATATTCTTGTTTTCTGCAGCAATAGCATTACTTACCTGAGCAGCACTCAATCCATATGCCTCCATTTTATTGGCATCCATATAGATATTGATTTCGCGTTTAGGTGCACCAGATATAGACACAGAACCGACACCATCGACACGAGCCAGAGGGTTTGCTACAGTCTCGTCCAATATCTTATACAATGCTTTCTGACTGACATCAGCCTGAGCAGACAGCAACAAGATTGGAATCATGTCGGTAGAGAACTTGAAAAGGATAGGTTGATTAGCGTCTGTAGGCATAGCATTAGATACCATATCCAACTTATCTCGTACATCGTTTGTCAACGCATCGATGTCATAACCATATTCAAATTCAAGTGTAAGAACAGACACATTATCCTTTGAACTTGATGTAATATGTTTCAGATGCTCAACAGAATTCAATGTATTTTCAAGAGGTCGGGTTACATTGTTCTCTATATCATTGGCTGAAGCTCCATTATAATACGTCAATACCATGATAGTATTGGTATCAATATCCGGATAAAGATCTATCGGCAACTTAGCCAGTGAAAACACACCAAAGATTATCACTGCCAAGAAGCACAAGCTTGTCATTATCGGACGTTTTACTGCTCCTTCGTATAAACTCATATTTCAGTATAGTTATATTTAAAAATTAATGAAACAAGCTATTATTTATCAACCTTAATCACGTCGATACCATCAGCCAATCGTGACATACCAGCCACAACGACTTGAGCATCAGGATCTACTCCGCTGATTATTTCATACTGAGAATCTATATGCTTACCAAGTTCAACTTTCACATAATGAACTTTTCCTTTTTTATAGACATATACATAACGGTCGCCAGCACCTACTTGTTTTACGAGAGCCACATCAGGGATCATAACACGTTTCACATTATCGAATGCTATTGTAGCACGTGCAAACATTCCTGGGCGAACTCTTTGATCTTTGTTTGGCACTGTTACCTCGATAGGGAAAGTATGTGTGTTTTTATCTATTGTAGGATAAATTGTAGAGACTGTACCACCGAACAATTCATCGCCATATGCATCCAATGTAATATCCACTGGCATACCAAGTGTAACTTTCTTGTAGTATACCTCAGAGATATTAACGAGCAATTTCACTGGAGTCAATTGTTCTATTGTAAGAATCGGTTGTGCTCCCGACATATCACCGTTATCATAGTTACGAGCAGTAACCACACCACTTATTGGACTTGTAAGCTGTGTATTCTGGCTCATTTGTGACAACTGACTTTTAACCATCTCAACAGACTTTCTCTGTATTGTCAATTGAGTTTGAGCAGCATCGAATTCAGACTTTGAGATACCTCCTGTTGCATAAAGTTCAGAAGTTCTATTAAATTCGACTATTTGGTTTTGCAATTGTGCCTGGGCACTCTGCAATTGTAATTTCAACTGATTTTGATTTGCACCGTCAAGTTGCACAAGTAACTGTCCTTTAGCTACATGGTCACCGACATCGACATAAATACGAGAAATACGTTGAGCCATATTAGGTGAAATATTATTTTTCACATCACTTTCCACCGTAGCAGTATATACTTCGGTTTGAGGTACGATCTGCTGAGTAACTGCAGCGACTTTCACCTGTGGTTTCTCGTTCGTTTTTGCAGCATTATCTTTTTTATTACATGAAACAACTGCAAGAAGAACAAATGCCATTAATACAATCTTTTTCATTTTAGTATGTTTTTATTTATTCGTATCTAATTTAATATTTTCTGAAAATGTATCAATCTGTCAGAATTCTCTTCCGAGAGTATAATTAAGATCTGATTTATTAGTCAGATACTCATATATTGACTGTACATAAGTCAACTGTGCTTGTGTAAGTGCCACCTGACTTTGATTCAATTCAAGGATAGTTCCACGACCCACCTCATATCGTTTTGCAGATATTGTAACTGCTTTGTCGGCCTGTTCAACAGCAGTCTTATTTGATTCCATCTGAGCTATTGAAGATGCCATATTATTTCTATAAGACTGTACAGACATCAACAATGATCGTTCAGCGTTCAGACGTGAATCACTCAATTGAGACAATTGGATCTTAGTTGATTTCAGTTTTGTCCAGTTTGATGCCTTAAAAATCGGAATTGAAACAGCAAAAGTAAATGAAGCCGAAGGAGACCATTCATAATCCCATACCTTCCAGTTATCGTTATATAGAGATTGATACTGTCCAGTAAGGCTGAATGCTACTGTTGGCATGAAATTAGTACGTTGGATTTTCAGATTACGTTCCAACATTGATTTATTAAGATCTAATTGTTTCAATGTTGAGTTATTCTGCAATTCATCAGCCACGGCTGTAACTTCCGACAACAACATTTCATTTTGATAGTTCTCTAATTTATCTACAATATTAACTTCCAAATCAGGGTTAATACCCATTAGGACCTTTAACTGTAGTTTTACCAGCGACAATGCATTTTTTGTAGATACAAGACTTGAATTCATGCTTCTCATCTGCACCTCAGCACTTATCTTGTCATATTCACTTACTTTACCTACATTAAATTTCTGTTCAACTACGTCATATGATTGTTTACTTGTATTATATGCTTTTTGAACAACATCATAAGAATCTTGAGCCAAAAGAACATGGTAATAAGCCTTAGTCACCTGATTAATCAGGTCTAATCGACTTCCACGAGCTTTTTCCTGAGCCAAAAGAATATCTTGTTTTGAAAGTTTCATTGCCTGATACACAGCAGGAGCAAAAACTGGGACATTTAATGCAGCAGAAACATTTCCTGTATTAACACCGTCCCTACCCATTTTAAAGCTATTACCACTCAATTTCATTTCAGCAGCGATTAAAGTATGCTGAAGACTTGCATTTGCAGTAACCTCAGGCAATAGTGCCATCCAAGCCTCTGTTTTTGCATTTTCCTTCAATTGAATTTCCTTGTCAGCTACACGTATAGTAGGATTCTCGGCCAAAGCTATTTCTATGGCCTTTTGCAATGTCAGATCAATTTGTTGTGAAAAAGATGGTATACCAACAAAAAACAGACCTATGATTAAGAACAATTTTGTTTCTTTCATTTTCCCTTACTGCTTATAATACTTATTAATTGATTTCTAAAACAAGCACTACACAAAATAAAGCGTTGTGCTTTTACCTATATAAAATATACATATATTTTTGCAAAGTTAATCTTTTTATACCTTTTGACCAAAAATAATATACTTTTTGCCCGATATTTTCAACCTTTTGACAACTTTTTGTAATATATTAATAATTAATCATATGTATTCAATGTTTGTTAACATTTAAATAACATTTATAGAAATTCAAACACACATATACTATTACAAAAGAGAAATATTCAATTTATAAAAAAGGTTCTTTTATCTGACACCCTGTATCTAAAACAAAAAAGAAACTCAGGCAAGCCACCTGAGTTTCCTATTATTATTTCATTTCTTAAGAACTTCTTGAATTGTTTCTCTGATTGCAGGTCCCCTCAATCCTCTCTTTACAATCTTACCATCAGGATCGAACAATATCAATTCAGGGATGCTTGAAACCCCGTAAGCATCAGAACCGATTTTCTGAGCGTTAAGGATTTGAGGATATTTTATTCCCTCTTCTTCAATTGCCATTAAAGTTTCTTCGGGTTTATCCCATGTTGCCACACCTACAACCTCGAATTTATCGCCGCCAAATTCCTCATAAACAGCTTTTATGTTTGGAATCTCAGCACGACACGGAGCACACCAACTTGCCCAGAAATCCACAAGGACATACTTACCTTTTCCTACATAATCAGACAATTTCTGAATCTTTCCGTCATATTCAACCTCAAAATCCACAAAGTCCTTACCATCGGATGTTAAATTCAATTTATCGAGTACAGATTTTGGTACAAGTTTATAGACATTCTCTTGAACGTCCTTGCTACACATCTCAATATACTTTGTAAGTTTTGAAAGGTTAATATGATTTATAAGTAGTACAAAAGCTGCAGAAGCTGCAGGGTCGGAATTATGAATCTTAAAGAACTTATCTGCGATTTCAGCAACGGTCTTAGGATTATTTCCTGATTGATCCAATTCATCTGAGAACTTTTGTAAAGCGTCATTCAATGGTGTACCGCCTACTTTGCTGTCAGGGAGCAATTTTATATCACCTTTCTCGGCAATAAACAGCCACATATTCTTACCGGCATCATCACCTGCAATTGCAACAGCGCAAGGTTCATTTACATCGCTTTCTATCACAAAATGTCCGGAAACAGCTTTGACAGAATCTGCACCTTTTGACTGATCAAAGTAATTCAAGCTATAATACACATTTTTAACAT
This sequence comes from Bacteroidaceae bacterium, assembly GCA_017614465.1. Taxonomy (GTDB): domain Bacteria; phylum Bacteroidota; class Bacteroidia; order Bacteroidales; family Bacteroidaceae; genus Colivivens. Next base: position 13,894 of record JAGABW010000021.1, read on the forward strand.
CATCATCAACATTTCCTGATGCTTTAAATTTCTTGTCACCTGTGCATGAGGAAAAGCAAGCAGTTAAAGCAATTAAATACAGAGACAATTTCTTCATAAGTTTTAAAGTTTTGATTTAGTATTTTAAAGTTATAATATGTTGGAAAACATACTTTAATAATAATCGGTGTTAGAAAATATAGCAAATGCTTATATTACGTGCAAATATAGCAAATCTTTCCGATATAACGTCTTTTTACAAGAAAAAAGTCACTAAAGTTTCTAAAAGAATACCTTAGTGACTTTATTTAATTAAAAATCCTACTTATTGAGAGTTTTAAATATAAGAGTTCTTCTTATATTACCAATCGTTTATTTGTTGTTTTCTAATTCTTCTCCGAATATACCTTCATAACATTTCTGAACAGCTCCTGCCCCGGTATAGATATAATCTGATGCAATCTTTCCAGCCGCCTTTGCCGATTCGGGATTTTCAATAAATCCATCCATAATCTTTGCAAAAGACTCACTATCAGTATATTCAAAAGAACCACCTAATTCCAATAAAGTCTGTGCTTCCTGGAATTTTTTGTTATTAGGTCCGAATATGGTTGGTATGCCATAAACTGCTGCTTCCGGAACATTATGTATTCCTGCGCCGAATCCTCCTCCGATCAAAGCCACATCACCATAACGATATATTGAAGAGAGTTTTCCGAAGAAGTCCACAATCAGGACATCAGCTTCCTTCAATCGGGCTTCGCGGTTCTCAAGATTTCCATGTTCTTTATTGAAATCGTTATCCTCAACATTACTATAGAGAATTACTTTTCGATCTGCCAATTTCGATTTGATTTCGGCTATATGATGACCTGTTATCTTATGTGGGGCGATTATCAGTTTCCAATCCTTATGTTCATTAAAATAAGGTATGTATATATCCTCATCAGGTCCCCATGAACTTCCTGCGATAAATGTTTTCTTTCCATCACAGAATATCTTCACAAGTGGAAGATTTGCCGACATTTTACGGACAAGAATTACACGGTCAAAACGTGTATCGCCCACCACTGTGGCATTATTAAACCCATGCTGAGCCAGAATTTCCTTTGATTCCTCATTCTGAACAAAGAAATGAGTAAAACTCCTCAAAGGAGCCTTGTTTCCATACCACTTGAAGAAATAATGATTCGGGCGGAATATACTTGACACAGAATACAATCTAACCTTACGTAAACGTGCCATAAAAAGATAGTTTGCCCAGAATTCATATTTTATTATGATACCTATCTCAGGATGAGCAAGTCGGATAAAGCTGGCCGCATTACCCGGTGTATCAAATGGAAGATAACAAACAATATCAGCACCCTCGAAATCCTTTCTGACCTCATAGCCTGAAGGCGAAAAGAAAGTCAATAATAATTTATATTCAGGATGTCGTCTGCGTATACATTCCATCAATAATCGTCCCTGTTCGAATTCACCCAGAGAGGCTGCATGCACCCAAACGACACGATCACTTTTCTTAATGTATTTATGTAATCTATAAAATGTTTTGGCCTGTCCTTTTATCTGAAGTCTTAGTTTTTTTGAAAACAAGGTTCCGATAAAGGCACCAAAAGCCATCAGATACATTCCTAAACTATACACTACTCTATACTTCTATTATTAGATAATAAGATAATGCAAATCAGCCTAATTGACTTATAGCCGATTCTATTCGTTTCATTGTTTCTTCTTTACCCAGGAAAGCCGACAACTCATACATATCAGGGCCTTGACCTGCACCGACGAGAGCCACACGCCATGCATTCCATGGTCTTGCGCCACTTTCTTCAGCCCATGCATCGACAACAGCCTTGAGACCATCAACTGAGAAATCGTCAACTTTTTCGATTATGGCAAGCAGTTGTTTCATCATTGTTGATGTACATTCTTCCTCGTTCTCACTCTTCTTCCAGTTCTTTCGAACGAATTTATCCTCAGTATCATATACATCTGGAGCGACAAAGAAGAACTTGGTCAATGGCCATAAATCACTGACAAAGCTTACATTACGTTTTTTCTTATTATTTTCTTTATCAACATACTCAATGACTTTCATCTTCATCATCTCAACAACTTGAGCTTCTTTCTCAGGTGTTGACTGAATACCATTGGCACGTAGTATCTTATCAAATTCTGGAGTCCAGTCCATAGCATCCTGTTTAAGGAGATACTGGTGGTTAAACCATGCTGCCTTCACATAGTCGAATCGAGCTCCAGCCTTACTGCACTTAGACAAGTCAAACAACTTAACCATCTCATCCAAAGACAGGATTTCCTGATCTGTACCAGGATTCCAGCCAAGAAGTGCGAGGAAATTGATAACAGCCTGAGGCAGGTAGCCTTGCTCACGATATCCTGAAGACACATCACCCGATTTAGGATCGTGCCATTCCAATGGGAATACAGGGAATCCCAATTTATCGCCATCACGTTTTGACAACTTACCATTACCTACAGGTTTAAGAAGCAATGGCAGATGTGCAAATCGTGGCATTGTATCAGTCCATCCGAAAGCTTCATATAACAACACATGTAATGGAGCAGAAGGCAACCATTCTTCACCACGGATTACATGGGTGATTTTCATAAGATGATCGTCAACAATATTAGCCAAATGGTAGGTAGGCAATTGGTCAGCACTCTTAAAGAGTACTTTATCATCCAACACACTTGTATTAATGCTCACATCACCACGTATAATATCATCTACATGAACATCTCGTCCTGGTTCGATTTTGAAACGTACTACATATTGATGTCCTTCACTGATTCGTTTTTCAACTTCATCTTTGGCAAGAGTAAGAGAATTACACATCTGCATACGAGTTGAAGCATCATATTGGAAGTTCTCAATCTCTGCACGTTTTTTATCGAGTTCCTCAGGAGTATCGAATGCTATATAAGCTTTGTCAGCATCAATTAATTGCTGAACATATTTCTTGTAAATATCTTTGCGTTCTGACTGTCTGTATGGTCCATATTCACCACCAAATGAAACGCCTTCATCAAATTTTATACCGAGCCAATTAAAAGCCTCGATGATATAATCCTCTGCACCTGGGACAAAACGTGTTGAATCTGTATCTTCTATACGAAATATTAGTTTTCCTCCATTCTGACGGGCAAAAAGATAATTGTAGAGTGCTGTACGCACACCACCGATATGTAATGGTCCTGTCGGACTTGGAGCAAATCTTACACGAACGTTACTTTCTGTCATATATATTCAATATTATATTATTTCTTAATTTTACTAATCACTTTGTTGGCACCACTTGTAATCTGGATTAACTCAGGATGTTCCTTTGCAAAAGCATCGATGTGGCGTACACGTTTGCTTTCGATGATTTCATCTATTGCGATAAGGATACCTGTTTCTTCCACATCGCCAAAACCATAGTTGATCGCTGTACCAAACATCTTCATTGTAGGCGACAATGACATGTAAGCATTAACCAAAGGTGGGATGTTATAGCCCAAGTTACGCACTTCGCGATTCAATATTACATAATCTTCTTTGAAACTCTCTCCACAGAATAGCTTTTCAAATTCTGCAGGATCATGTTCTAATTGAAGAGGTTTCATTGGAACAATCAGATTATCAGGATCAGGGAAATGCTTATTTAGGAAGAAAAGAATCATGTCCCTTGCTTTTCTGTCGTATGAAGGGTACATAGTCATTTTTCCGAAATAATACTTACAATTAGGCATTATTACACATAAGGCGCCTAATCCATCCCATAGATTATCCAAAGCGAACAGACCTTTAGAACCAGCACGTGTTGCCTGATATTCCAATGTCACGAATGAGCGTCCCAATTCGATAGTATAAGGGAGATAGTCATGGATAAATTCATCTGAGAAATGAAACATATGAGATGTTGCAAGTATTGGCTGACCTTTGTCATCAAACTGCACCTCTGTACCCAAGAGATATCTGTATCCACCAATGATTTCTTCGGCTTCAGGATCCCAGACTATCAATTGTTTATATGGATTTTCACATGTATCAAATTCATCTAAGTCCATCCCCAGTCCTGTACCTCCGCCTGCAGCGCGGAAAGCGATTTCACGTAAACGGCCTATTTCCTTCACCACATTAGGTGCATTCTGCCATGTAACGACATATATTTCGTTGTTACTGCGATTTGTAAATCGCATACGTTTATCTTCAGTGAGTTCTGATTTCAGGATTTCACGGTCTATTGGAGAGATAATCTGTTCCATCAATCTATATTATTATTATTCGTTTGCTTATAATATTTAGCATTATAATTCATATACTCTGTCTTTCACCCATTGAGCCCATTCTGCATGAGATTTAGACTTATCAAAAGTCTGCCACGGAATAGGTTTACCGAATGTTACGGTAAATTTCTTACCTACATTCTTATACATCTCATCAACGAGGAAAAGCATTGCGATATTAACCTTCAGATTCAATCGTTTGCATATATTAGCTATGCAATAGAATCGTTCAGAGTTCTGTCCAGAGAATCTTACAGGAATAACATCACGCTGATACTCAATACTTTTAGTTATAAAAGTTTTTTTCCATTCCAAATCACGTACCACTCCATTTTGCTTACGGGAGCATAATCCGGCAGGGAACATCAAAACGTTGGTATCATCCTTGAAGGCAAGTTCTACCATTTTAGGGAAATTACGGCTCTGACTTCCTGTTTTGTTTATAGGCACACAAAGAGGCGCCAAACCTTTCAGGTTCATCAGCACGTCATTTACCAAGTATTTGATTTTGCTATTGTATTTATGACAAAGGATACTGCCAAGAGCAACACCATCTTCGCCACCTAGCGGATGATTACTTACTATAGTGTAATATCGTCCGTCAGAGTTGTCTGGCAATTCATCAAGTCCGACAACATTAAGATCCATTTGAAGATAATCAACACATTCATCAAGAAAATCCTGTCCTACCTTTCCTTTTGAACGTCCGGTAAGAAATTCATTCACTTCATCTTGATGTAAAATCTTCTTCAACCACGACATAACAAATCGTGGAATATATTTAAAATGTTTTCCTGCCTTTGCCTTTACAATTGCATCGACATCTACTGCAAATTCGCCTTCGTTTTGAGTCATAAGATTTAAATATTAGGCGCAAAGATACAAAAATATACCGAAAAACGCACGTTAAATCACTAAATATCTCGTATTTCTTTCAACAATGCGTAGCACAATATATTAGAAGAGTGTTGAACTCTAAAAATGGAAACCCTATTGAACATTTTGATTATAAAAGATCAGGCAAAGTGAACAGACGAGTGCCGTTTGACCCCTTTATAAGAATTGTCTTGTTTTCAGGTTTATTATTAGTTATATATTGTTTTATTGATTCTGCGTCATTGAAACACATAACATTATTGGCGAAATCAGCCACGAGAGGCGACTCGGACGACTTGCATTTTTCAACTGCAGATTTAAATTCTCCACCTGTCAGCCATGCTTCAATCTTGTTTTCAGCCAGTAATTGTATGATATTCATATGTTCTTTTAGGCTTTCACTTCCCAACTCCTTCATATCTCCAAGTATTGCCAGTTTGTTTGGCACATTAATATTAGAGAAATTATCCAAAGCCGCTTTCATACTTGTTGGATTAGCATTGTAAGCATCGACAATCAGATTATTCTGCTCTGTTTTCTTGAATTGAGAGCGGTTGTTTGAAGGAACATATTCGGATAATGCCTCACATATAGCCTCATCGTCAACTTTGAAATACTCACCTATCGTAGCTGCTGCCAGGACATTATCAACATTGTAAATACCTATTAGATTAGTATGAATTGTCTTGTCATGCCATTTAATACTAAGGAACGGATCGTTACCTATAATATTTCCGTTATTGGCATATTTCACAAGTTCAAGGCCATCAGATATTTTCAGCAGATGTTCATTGTTACCATCGATAAACACCACACCGCCATGTTCACGCAAGAAATCATATAACTCGCCCTTGGTGCGTATAACACCCTCAAATGAACCGAATCCGAGCAAATGCGCCTTTCCCACATTGGTGATTATACCATAATTAGGTTCTACGATATTAACCAAGGTCTTGATTTCCCCTGGATGATTAGCCCCCATTTCAACGACAGCCAACTCATGTTCAGCAGTCAACTGCAGCAAAGTCTTAGGCACACCAATATGGTTATTAAAATTACCCTGTGTATATAGAACATTATACTTCATTTTCAGTACAGCGGAAATAAGTTCCTTTGTTGTTGTCTTTCCGTTAGTTCCAGTGATTCCGATAATCGGAGTATTCAGAACTTTACGATGATGACGCGCAAGTTGTTGTAATGTAGTCAACACATCATCAACTTTCATCAACTGGCTGCTGTATTCATCCATTTCGGAATTCCATTCATCAACAACAGCGAAAGCACAACCTTTCTGCAATGCCTGAACAGCATATTCGTTACCGTTAAACGTGTCACCTTTCAAAGCGAAGAAAATACTTCCCTCCGGGCAATTACGACTATCAGTTGTAACTACAGGATGCTCAATAAATATCCTATATAATTCTTCTACCTGATTCATTGTATATTATTTTGACATGCAAAGGTAAAAAATTATTCACAATTATCAATTATTATTATAATTAATTATTATCTTTGCGACATGAATACAATAATACAGACAATAAATGCAGGCGGACAATTAATTGATGTCAGTAAGCCAATAGTAATGGAAATCGTAAATGTATCGCCAGATTCATTTTACACACACGGTATCAAAGAACAGCTTACTGGGGACATTATCGATATTGGAGGATGCTCAACACGACCAAATGCCGAGTTTGTATCAGAGGAGGAGGAATTTGAACGCATAAAGTCTGCTTTAGAGTTCATTCGCAGCAAATATCCCGATGCAATTCTGTCTGTCGATACATTCCGTACCAAGATAGCCGAATTCTGCATAAAAGAATATGGAGTACATATAATTAATGATATCACAGGTGGCAATCAGGAAATGTACAAGCTGGTTGCTTCTGAACATGTGCCATATATCCTCACATTCAACGATAAAGATTGTGTAGAGAAACCTGACATTGATATTGTCGAGTCGGCACTTAAATTCTTTGCAAAACGTATCCAAGATTTACGTGATCTCGGACAGAACGACATTATATTGGATCCTGGATTCGGTTTCGGCAAAACGCTCGAACAGAATTATCAGCTGTTAAACAGAATGGAAGAGTTGCAGGTTTTCAATCTGCCAATCCTTGTTGGTATTTCTCATAAGAGCATGATATTCAAGACCCTCGGATGCACTCCAAAAGAGTCGGCAAACGGCACAACAGTCATCAACACTATCAGTTTACTGAAAGGAGCAAACATATTACGTGTGCATGATGTCAACAGTGCAAGAGAATGTATTGCATTGACCTCAAAGATGTTCGAGTCATAACAGGCAAGAGCATTTACAGGAATATGCAGACAAGCAAATCATTTGTATAATCGAATATAATTAATACGTATAACTTTTAACAAGAATACAACATCCAGTGTTTGATTTTGGCATAAAAGACATAATCGACATATTATGTGTGGCATCGCTACTCTACTATGTCTATAAACTGATGAAAGATTCGGGTTCGTTAAATGTATTCTACGGAATACTGGTATTTATTGCAACCTGGATTCTTGTGTCACAGATACTTGAGATGCGCATTCTTGGTTCGATATTCGACAAATTAGTCAGCGTTGGAGTGTTGGCGCTCATCATCCTGTTCCAGGAAGACATAAGACGATTCTTCCTAACACTCGGTTCACAGCGTAAAATCACATTCTGGACCCGTTTGTTTTCCAAAAAGAACAAGACATCAATACAAGGAGAGAATCCGGCAATCATGAAAATAGTATGGGCATGCGAGCAGATGAGTAAAGGTAAGGTCGGAGCGCTTATAATCATCGAACGCACCATGTCACTAAGCGATATCATAAAATCTGGAGAAAGAATAGATGCCATCATAAGTACATCACTGATTCTCAACATATTCTTCAAGAACAGTCCGCTTCATGACGGAGCGTTGGTAATCAGTCACGACAGATTAATGGCAGCCGGATGTATCCTTCCTGTATCCCACGACAACAACATTCCGAAAGAATTAGGTCTTCGTCACCGAGCAGCACTTGGAATCACCCAACAGAGTGACGCCATAGCAATCGTTGTATCAGAAGAGACTGGAAGTATTTCAATGGCACGAAAAGGCACACTTCGCTTACGTTTATCAAACGACGAACTTGAAAGCGCACTTTCGGCAGTTTTGTCATAATACAAACAGCTGTGTACCATCCCAACTAAAAGAAAAAGTATATCAACACAATGTATATATCAGTTCTTATTACTTAACAATAATACTTAATCATGAAAAAGATACAAGCAATATTACTACCACTGCTTCTCATAGTTCTTTCGATATCATCATGCAGTAGTGATAAAAGCAAAAAAGCATCTGTTTACAAAAATACAGACAGTGCCCCATGGGAACTTTTATTAGTATCCGATAAAGACTGGACAAAGACTGCAGATGGAGAGATGCTCATGAAAGCTATTAATCCAGACATGCAAGGATTGCCACAGATGGAATCTATGTTCAGCATTATAAACATAAACTCTAATTCGTTTAGCAAATCATTTCAAGGATTCACAAACATTGTCTTTGTTGAGTTTGGAAGCAAATATAAAAAAGCTGAAATAAGAATTGCCAAAGACACATACGCACATCCTCAAACCATAATCTACCTAACAGCACCTAACGGCAAAGAACTGGCAGAATATGCGAGCAGCCGCAAGGAACTGATAACGAGTACGTTAGCAGAATCACAGTTATATAGTCTTCAGATAGACCTCGCCCAAAGTTATAGTAAGATTGTAAAAGAGACAGCAGAAAATCAGTTCAACTTAAAGATAAATGCCCCATTCGATTTGAGTGCCATCAAAAAAGGCAAGGATTTCTTCTGGGCATCATCAATAAATTCCGACAACCACCTCAATTTATGTCTTTTCACAGTTCCACAACGTCAGATACAAAACGAATATGATGTAATTCATATTTGCGATTCAGTCCTAAAAGAAAACATACAAGGAGAAAATAAAGATCAATATCCACAGACTGTAAGACAGGATTTGTCAACAAAAAACATAAAAATCGGGGATAGAATCATTACAGAAATACGAGGATTGTGGGAAATGGAAAACGACATGATGGGCGGACCGTTCGTCTTACATTTCTACAACGACTCCGTTAACAATCGATTCGTTTTTGCCGATGGTTTTGTATATGCGCCAGAGAAAAAGAAACGAAACTATATCCGTTTACTTGAAGCCTCTCTTCGCACATTAAAATAAATGAATTAGGTTATAAATCAAGTCAATGTTGTATATTCAGTGATTCAAATTCATGAATATACAACATTTTTTCATAATTTATGCAAAAATATTACAATTTTGCATTGTTATTTGCATAAAAACATATACCTTTGCAGTCCATTTGTATAATTATTCACAAAATGACAGCAAAAAAGACGCGACTTGAGATAATAAAACTGGTTATTTCAAGCCAAGAAATTTCGAATCAGGAAGAGCTACGCAATGCATTGTTAGAAGAAGGGATTGACACAACCCAAGCAACCTTATCGCGTGACCTAAAACGTCTTAAAGTTGCCAAAGTCAGTTCTGCGACAGGAAAAGCAGTGTACATCCTGCCAAACAACACCATGTATAAGCGAGTACGCGAGCATCAGCCAATCAGTGAGATGAAAACACAGAACGGCATAATAAGCGTACGTTTCTCAGGTAATCTTGGAGTGGTAAAGACACGTCCGGGATATGCAGGAAGTGTGGGTTATGACATTGACAATGCTGACATAACAGAAATAATAGGCACAGTAGCAGGTGACGACACCATCATCATGGTATTAGACGAGAACACATCTCGTGACATGGTCATGATGAAATTAAAAACATTATTAGGATTATAAATATAGTTTTACACAACACTATGGAATACGAAGATAATATTAAAGTGGTTCTAGCAGACGCTTCTTATGAGAAATACGTAGACATAATTCTAGCCACTATAAATGATTCTGCAAAAAAGAGAGGATCAGGTATTGCTACACGAACACATGAATATGTAGCAACAAAGATGCGTGAGAAGAAAGCAATCATAGCCGTAACAACAGAAGGCGAATTTGCAGGATTCTGCTATATCGAGACATGGGGCCACAAACAATATGTAGCCAATTCAGGTCTGATAGTTGTAGAGAAATTCCGTAAACACCATTTAGCTAAACGAATTAAGCAGATGGCATTCACACTCAGTCGTTTACGTTGGCCAGACGCAAAACTGTTCGGTTTAACAAGCCAGTATGCAGTAATGCGAATCAACACACAATTGGGATATGTTCCTGTAACATTCGGACAATTGACCGACGATGAGTCATTCTGGGCTGGTTGCGGAACTCCAGAAAAGCCATGTTGCATAAATTGCGATGTTCTTGCACGTACAAAACGTCAATACTGCGTATGTACAGCAATGTTATACGACCCAAAAGACCACGTAGGTGAGCCATTCCCTGTAAGCGATGAGATTGTTGAAGAAATGCGTAAGAGCTTACAAGAGACAGGCAACATTTAAATTATATTATAATGTGTAAGCAGTAAATGATTACACTAAAAAACAAAAGAATAATAAATAAAACACTCATAATATGGAACAGAAGAAAAAAGTTGTAGTAGCCTTCAGTGGAGGTCTCGACACATCTTACACAGTAATGTATCTTGCAAAAGAAAAAGGATACGAAGTATATGCAGCATGTGCAAACACTGGTGGTTTCAGTGCAGAACAACTGAAGACAAACGAAGAAAACGCATACAAATTAGGTGCTACAAAATATGTGACACTTGACGTAACTCAGGAATATTATAACAAGAGTTTGCGTTACATGGTTTTCGGAAATGTCTTACGTAACAACTGCTACCCTATATCAGTTTCATCAGAACGTATCTTCCAAGCACTTGCTATTGCTCGCTATGCACGCGAAATCGGTGCAGATGCAATTGCACACGGTAGTACAGGAGCAGGAAACGACCAAATCCGTTTCGACATGACATTCCTCGTAATGGCTCCAGGAGTTGAAATCATCACACTTACACGTGACGGAAACTTAAGCCGTCAGGAAGAAATCGATTATCTTAACAAGAACGGTTTCGCTGCAGACTTCACAAAACTCAAATATTCATATAATGTAGGTATTTGGGGTACAAGTATCTGTGGTGGTGAGATTCTTGACTCAAAACAAGGTTTGCCAGAGAGTGCATACTTGAAACACCCAACAAAAGAAGGTCCAGAAATATTGAAGTTAGGTTTCGAGAAAGGTGAAATCTGTTCTGTAAATGGAGTTAAATACGACAACAAGATTGAAGCAATTCAAGCTGTAGAGGAAATCGGAGCAGCATATGGTATCGGACGTGACTGCCACGTAGGTGACACAATTATCGGTATCAAAGGACGTGTAGGTTTCGAGGCAGCAGCTCCAATGCTTATTATCGGTGCTCACCGCTTCCTTGAGAAATACACATTGTCTAAGTGGCAACAATACTGGAAAGATCAGGTAAGCAACTGGTACGGAATGTTCCTTCACGAAAGCCAGTATCTCGAGCCTGTAATGCCAGATATCGAAGCAATGCTTGAAAGCAGCCAACGTAACGTTACAGGAGAAGTAACACTCGAACTTCGTCCACTTATGTTCCAAACAGTTGGTGTTGACAGCCCTAACGACCTTGTTAAGAACAAATTAGGAGAATACGGCGAAACAGCAAAGGCATGGTCTTCAGAAGATGCCAAGGGATTCATAAAGGTAAGTTCAACAGCATTGAGAGCATATTATCTTGCTCATCCAAACGAAGAAAGATAAACCATGATAAAAGTTGGTATTTTAGGAGCAGCCGGATACACAGGAGGAGAGCTGATACGATTATTAGTAAACCACCCGGAAGTGGAAATCGTATTTGCTAACAGCGAATCCAACGCCGGCAATCCGATAAGCGACGTACATGAAGGTCTGATTGGAGATTGTGATCTAAAATTCACAGACGAACTTCCATTCGACAAGGTAGATGTTGTTTTCTTCTGCTTTGGACATGGAAAAAGTGAAGCATTCTTAAAAGAGCACAATATTCCAGAGTCGGTAAAGATTATAGACCTCGCTCAGGACTTCCGAATTAAAGGAGACCATGATTATGTGTATGGATTACCTGAGATTCACAAATCAGATATCCAGAAATGTAATCATCTGGCAAATCCGGGATGTTTCGCAACTGCAATTCAGTTGGGATTATTACCATTGGCAAAAGCAGGTCTTTTGACAAATGACATAAATGTAAGTGCTATCACAGGTTCTACTGGCGCAGGTCAGAAACCAGGAGCCACTACCCATTTCTCATGGCGTACAGACAATCTCAGCATCTACAAGACATTCACTCATCAACATCTTCATGAGATAACACAATCACTCAATGAACTACGTCCATCCGACACACCAAAAGTGATTGACACACTCAACGAAGGCTATGACGCAGAAGGAATAACAGTGGATTTCGTTCCATTCAGAGGTAATTTCTCACGTGGAATCTTCTGTACAGAAGTTGTGAAGATCAACGACACAACCACTGATGTAGAAGCACTTTACAAGGATTTCTACAAGGATGCAGCCTTCACTCACTATGTAGATAAGAATTTAGACCTTAAGCAGGTTGTTAATACAAACAAGTGTCTGATTCACGTAGAGCGATTCGGAAAGAAACTTGTCATCACTTCAATTATCGACAATCTGTTAAAAGGTGCTGTTGGTCAGGCAGTACAGAATATGAACCTCATGTTCGGTATTAACGAGACTATGGGATTAAAATTAAAAGCAAACGCATTTTAAGAGATAAAGCAATGAAATTATTCGATGTATATCCACTATTTGACATAGAAATAGTGAAAGGCAAAGGATGTAATGTATGGGACGAGAAAGGACAGGAATATCTTGACCTTTATGGCGGTCATGCTGTAATCAGCATTGGTCACAGCCACCCACACTACATAGATGTCATAACAAAACAACTTAACAAATTAGGGTTCTACAGTAATTCAGTCCAGAATTCACTACAACGTACCTTGGCTGAACGATTAGGTAAAGCAAGCGGATACGAGGACTATTCTCTGTTTTTAGTCAATTCAGGAGCGGAAGCAAATGAAAATGCGATGAAGCTTGCATCTTTCTACAACGGACGCACTCGTATTCTTTCAATCGAGAAGGCATTCCATGGTAGAACATCCCTTGCAGTTGAAGCTACAAACAACCCTAAGATTGTTGCCCCTATCAACAACAACGAACATGTAACATTCCTGCCAATCAACGACTTAGATGCATGGAAAGCCGAAATCGAGAAAGACGACGTATGTGCATGTATCATTGAATGTATTCAGGGTGTAGGTGGTATCAGAATGGTTGATGCCGATTTCCTACAAGGATTGCGTAAACTATGCGACGAACATAATACAGTATTGATTTGCGACGAGATACAATGCGGTTACGGACGTTCAGGTAAGTTCTTTGCACACCAGCATCTTGGTGTTCGTCCCGACCTTATCACAGTGGCAAAAGGAATCGGAAACGGTTTCCCAATGAGCGGACTGATAATATCTCCTAAATTCGAGGCTGTATATAGCCAACTCGGAACTACTTTTGGTGGAAACCATCTGGCATGTTCTGCAGCACTTGCCGTTCTTGACGTGATTGAGCAAGAGAACTTGATTCAGAATGCAGCAGAAGTAGGAGAATATCTTATCAACAGACTCAAAGAAGAAAAACTTCCTCATGTTGTGGATGTTCGTGGTCGTGGTCTGATGATCGGAATAGAGTTAGACGTTCCTTACAAGGAAATACGCACAAAGCTCGTCAAGGAGCAGCATTGTTTCACAGGTTGCAGTGGTACAAATGTAATACGACTACTTCCTCCATTATGTATTACAAAAGAGAACGCAGACGATTTTATTGAGAGATTCAAGAGAGTATTATAATCAATTTATAAACAAACAACATACATCAGGTGAATTGGTATATACTCTGTACTAAATTATTTCATGAGAAGAAGGTTGCCGAGAAACTCACAAACAAGGGTTTCGAGGTGTACCTTCCTACTCAAAGAATAAAAAAAAGATGGTCAGACCGTATAAAAGTAGTTGATCAGCTGGTTATCAGTCGTATTGTCTTCGTCCACTGTAATGAAGAAGAGCGTAATAACACATTTGTTGAGACTGGCTGCTACTACATGATGGATCGTTCAACCAAAAAGGTTGCTATCATCCCCGACAAACAACTTGAATCATTCAGAGCACTCATAAGTCAGAAAGAATTGCCAGTCGAGTTTACAGACAGACAATTGAAACCAGGAACAAAAGTAAGGATCAACAATAACCTTTTTGACGACATAGAAGCAGAAATAACCATTACAGAAGGAAAAGAACGAGTATTCGTCCGACTGAATTCGTTAGGTTGCGCAATTGTCGAGGTGTCTCAAAGCGATTTAACCCTAATCAATGATTAAAGTCATCATAAGCCACGAGAACAATCATTAAGAGACAGATTCAACGAACATACGATTCAATGTCAATAAACGGCAAATACAAATATCATCTTTTATATTTCACTGATTCTAAACGCATTTCATGTAAAAATATATTGCTTATTTAAATATTATGTTTAACTTTGCAGTAAGAACAAAAACTAGAGAACTTTATTAGTTTTAATACCGACAATTTCTATTACTACTATATAATTTTTTCAAGTAACATGATATGTAGTTTATTCTGAAACAGAAAAAATAATCGGACTTAGACTACAATCTGAGTCCGTTTTTTCATATAGAATATAATGAATTAATAATTAACAATAAAAAAGAAAGGAGTATAATTATGTTTGGAATAGAAGATCCGGGTATATGGGGAGTCTATCTCTTGAGTATCCTATGTGTTGCATTCTCTATTTGGTATGGAATACGATATTGGAACAGGGAGGATTAATTACAGAAGTATAACTTAATCAAGATTTATCAATAATCTTTTACTGAAATAAGGTTTTGCTTAAAGACAAGTTCTTAGATTTTTGAGATTCTCCCGAGCTATCATTTATGCTTTCTGTGTCATTTATACATGAAAAGCAAATCATTAGAACCTGTCTGAAGATTAAACCATCAGAAAACATATAAACTAAAAAAAGAAAATGAGTACATTTACATTAGGTATCGTATTTTTAGCATATTTCATCATTTTAACATACCTTGGATGGTTAGGATACAAAAACACAAAAAGTTCTGAAGACTACCTCATCGGTGGTCGTGGAATGGGTTCAGTCATCATGTCATTATCATATGGTGCTACATTCATATCAGCATCAGCGATTGTAGGTTTCGGTGGAGTCTCAGCCACATTCGGAATGGGAATCCAATGGTTATGTTTCCTCAACATGTTTGTAGGAGTTGTAATAGCCTTTATTATATTCGGAAAGCGTACACGTAGCATCGGTGTACAACTGGGAGCATCTTCGTTTCCACAATTTCTTGGAAAATTCTACAAATCAAAGCATATACGCATCTTCGTTGCAGCAATCATCATACTTGGTATGCCATTGTATGCAGCCGTAGTACTTAAGGGAGGAGCAGTATTCATCGAACAGATATTCAATGTTGACTATAATATTGCGCTTCTTATCTTCACCCTTGTAATCTCTGCATATGTAATCACAGGAGGTATGAAGGGTGTGATGTACACAGATGCCCTGCAAGCTATCATCATGTTTATCTGTATGGCCTTCCTGCTTGTATGGTTCTACAAAGAACTTGGAGTCGGATTCACTGAAGGTAACCGTCAGCTTGGAGAACTCTCAAGCATGATTCCTGAAGGACTCAAAGCACAAGGTCACCAAGGTTGGACAGCAATGCCTTCATGGGGTTCACCACAATGGTGGACACTGGTTACATCACTCATTCTCGGTGTAGGTATCGGATGTTTGGCACAACCACAGCTTGTAGTTAGATTCATGACAGTAAAGAGCAACCGCCAACTCAACAGAGGAGTCCTTATCGGATGTGTATTCCTTATGGTAACCGTTGGTGTAATCTATCACGTAGGAGCTATGTCAAACCTTTACTTCATGAAGACAGAAGGCAAGATTACACTTGATTTGGTAAACGATATAGACAAGATCATTCCATACTTCATCAATCATGCAATGCCAGACTGGTTTACTGCAGTATTCATGATGTGTATCATATCAGCCGGAATGTCAACACTCAGCTCACAGTTCCACACAATGGGAGTTGCTGTAGGTGCAGACATATATCCACTCTTCGGTTGCAGCCGCAGAGCAGCCATCAAGAACAATGAGATTAAGGACGACACACAAGAAAAGGCATCTACAAAGGTGGTACGTGTTGCAGTACTCGTATCTATCCTTGCAAGTTACGGAATATGCTACCTCCTAAGTGCCAATGTGATTGCACGTGGAACAAGTATATTCATGGGAATCTGTGCAGCTACATTCCTTCCAGCTTACTTCTGTGCACTTTACTGGAAAAAAGTTTCACGTATAGCAGCAATCGTAAGTATGTGGGTTGGAGCATTAAGCAGCACATTTGCATTACTTTTCCTTCATGAGAAAGAATCAGCATCATTAGGAATCTGTAATTTACTATTCGGATGCGACTGCCTCTTCCCTTCTTTCCCACTCAACATGGTTGACCCTATCGTATGGTCATTCCCACTTTCATGCATCGCAATCTTTGTAGTTACGCTTATTGCCCCAAATAAGAGCCAAGAATAAGCAAACAAGACAAAAAACGATAAAATATACATATTCATATAAAAGACGGCGTAGAAAGCAAATCTACGCCGTCTTTTGTCATTTTTGTGTCATAAGAGCGGAAAAGAACTAAAACATATTCGGACTGCCCTTCATTTACGCCCTAAATTTAAGTAGAGATATGAAAAAATCAGCAATGCCCTAATTCATGAAACATTGCAGATTCTTTTATTTATGGTCTCTGGTTTTCTGCACTGTCTTAATAATTAAAAATAGTTATGCTATAATATTTATTCTAATCGATATATCAATCAGGAGGTCAATATTATATTCATATCAGAGCTTTACAAGGATAAAAAGCCATAATCTTAACTTTTCCGTTGGTTAGCAATATATCTGTCTCTCTTGACGAAAGACAGGCCGGATAAAAAAGAAAAGCAGAATTCATGAATGAATTCTGCCTATTCCTATTCAAGCAATTCTTACTTATTTTGTAAGAAACTGTTACGCAAAAATTATTTTCCGTGATTTTCGCTTGAAACAGTAAGAGACTTACGACCCTTCTTACGACGCATACTGAGAACGCGACGACCATTCTTAGTTGTCATGCGCTGACGGAAACCGTGCTTGTTGATTCTCTTACGGTTGTGTGGTTGAAATGTTCTTTTCATTTTAATCTATTATTATATTGTTATTAATTTACTTTTTAGGTGGTCGTTTCATCAACAAAAACAACTGTCGATTTTCATAATAGACCACAAACAGCGTGCAAAATTAGTGAATTTAAATAAATTGACAAAAGATTTAGCGGTTTTTCCCTAACTTTTTTTGTATTTTGGTGAAAAACTGCTACTTTTGCACTCAATTCAGAGTAAATAAAGACATTTTTACAAATTAAATTTACATAAACATTATGGCTATTTTAGCAGGTGATATTAAAAAAGGCGTTTGCCTCCGCCTAGATGATGGCAAGATTTGGGTTGTTATCGACTTCCTTCACAAGAAACCAGGTAAAGGTAACACAGTGATGATAACAAAGCTTCGTAACGTTGAAGACGGACGAGTTCTTGAACGTACATGGATTGTATCAGCAAAACTTGATGATGTAACAGTTTCACACCAACAATTCCAATATCTATATAAAGAAGGCGAAGACATGGTATTCATGAACACAGAAACCTTCGAACAAGTAAATATTGCAAAAGACCTTATCACAGGTGGAGACTTCCTCAAAGAAGGTGAAACAATGGTAATGGCATCAATCGACGACCAGTCAGGTGCTATCCTTACAGCTGAAGCTCCAGTAAAGATCGTTCTTAAGGTTACTTACACAGAACCAGGATTAAAGGGTGATACTGCAACAAACGCAACAAAACCAGCTACTCTCGAAACAGGTGTTGAAATCCGCGTTCCTCTCTTCATCAACGAAGGCGACATGATCGAGGTTGACACTCGTGACGGTAGTTACGTATCTCGTAAATAATTAATAGAAAAGCTATACTATTAATATAAGTAATAGGGCCTGATGAAGTTTCATCAGGCCCTATTCTTTTTTGTTTATTTCGATTTACAACTTTATTCAAGCGTAACAAATACAATCGAATTGTTACGGTTTATGCTTTATCCTATCTTTTTCTCATTCTGAAGCCATAGATGCCCACAACGATGAAACAAATCAGAGGAAGGATAAATGAAGCATTAACAGCAGGCATTCCTGCAACTTCCTTCATATCTATGATTGCAGCCTGTGCTGGAGGGAGTACAGATCCACCGAGAATAGCCATGATAAGTCCGGCTGCTCCGAATTTAGCATCGTCGCCCAATCCTTGTAATGCAACACCGTAAATAGTTGGGAACATAAGGCTCATACATCCGCTCACACCAACCAAGCAATAAAGTCCTGTACGATCCTGAAAGCCGATTACGCCTGCAACAAGAACCATGCCTATTATGCTGAATATAGCCAACATAACCCCAGGTTTGAGGAATTTCATGAGATAAGTACAAACGAAACGGCTCACAATAAATAATATCATCGCGTACATATTATATTCTTGAGCTGTGAGTTCCGCTGACTGTTCATCCATACCCTCATTCATAAAGATACGAGTACCATATTGGATAATGAATGTCCAGCACATAATCTGAGCACCAACATAGAAGAATTGAGCTATTACGCCCTCACGATAGTAATCTATAGAGAAGATACGCTTGATAGTTGGCAAGAAACGTATATCGTGGTTATCGTCTCCATTCTTCGGCATTCTTACGATTAATATAAGTGCAATGACAATAGCGATAACGATCACAATCGCAAGATATGGTGTCACCAGAACCCCCAAATCAGAATCTTTCATCGCATTGAACGCTGCATCATCAAGTTGTGCGCGGGCATCAGAGTCCATTGGGTTCAATTTTGCCTGAATGCAGTTTCTTGCTACTAACATACCCAAAATAGAACCGCAAGGATTGAAACACTGTGCAAAATTGAGTCGTCTTGTAGAAGAGTCTTCTGAACCCATTGAAAGGATGTAAGGGTTACAACTGGTTTCCAGAAATGACAATCCGCAAGTCAGGATGAAATAAGCGATGAGGAACGGAGTATATATTCCAATCATCTTAGCAGGCCAGAAGAGCAAAGCTCCAAAGGCATACAGACTTAGTCCCACTAACACACCTGCCTTGTAAGAATATTTTCTGATGAATATTGCAGCCGGGAATGCCATTGCGAAATATCCTCCATAGAATGCGAATTGCACAAGTGCGCCCTCGGTAACACTCATTCTGAAGATCTTTGAGAATGCCTTCACCATAGGGTTTGTGATGTCATTTGCAAATCCCCACAATGCGAAGCAGAAAGTAATTAAGATAAAAGGTACCAGATAGTTCTTTTCTATTGTTTTCATATTGACTTGATTATAATATTAATTTATTTAGCTTTATATATTTTAAGTTTACCATTTTTTAAAACCAATCGTTTCATTTCGTATTTGCCCTTAAGGTAATCGTTTGTTTCTCCGTCATCGTCATACATATAGAATTCACCATCAGCACCAGGGTATGTGTTTATACCATCCGCCATAGGTACGATACTACCTGCGCGCACAAATACAGGAACATGTTCCTTGCTTACAGGCAGCGTTACCTTTTGTCCGCCATCATAATGCACATTTGTCCAGAAGTCAAACCATCCGCCTTCTGTCTCAGGGAGATAAGTTGTCCATTCTGATGGATTAGCCTCTAAAATAGGGTTTATCAGCAAGGCTGGTCCGAACATATATTCAGTATTCTGTTTCAGTGCCTCTGTATCATTAGGGAAATCAAATATCAATGGGCGCATCATTGTATATCCTTCTCTTGACACCATAGCAGCCACAGAATAGATATATGGCATCAGACTGTATCGAGTCTTGATAGCATCCACAAACAGGCGTTCGGTTTGCTTGCTGTATTTCCAAGGCTCTGTATCCGACATATATCCGTGCACGCGCATAAGAGGGAGGAAGACACTTGTCTGTATCCATCTCAGCATTCTGTTCTGATACTCTTCATCTGTGTATTGGTTGCCTGGACGGAAGAAACCTCCTGCATCGTATGTCCACCATGGAAGACCTGTTGCCATTTGTCCCAATCCGCCTACAATCTGTCGGCGAAGAGTTTCCCAGTCATTACCTACGTCGCCCGACCATGTAGCCACACCATATTTCTGGATTCCAGAGAATGCACTACGTGTGAGGATGAATTGTCTGCGCTTAGGGAAATCCTTCATAAGTCCTTCATATACAGTCTTATTCACCATTAACGGATAGATATTACGAACATCCGGACGTCGGCCAGCGAGATCATCGTTTTCAGGTTCTGTAGCATCTTGCCACCATGCATCAATACCATGAGGACGAGCAAGGCCATTACTGAAGTGTTTCCAATAGCAGGCTGCAGCATCCTTATTAAAGAAATCCACCCAGTCGGTATTATCGATATAATAATTCTTTGACTGCAGTTCCTTACCCACTTCGCTGTTCTTATCCACCTTAGACCAAACAGACAACATCAGTTTTATGTCCATGGCATGTAATGAATCAGTAAGTTGTTTTGGATTTGGATAATGGTCTTCATCAAATTTCATTGCATTCCAACCATATTTGCCCCACCACTGCCAGTCTTGCACAATCATGCTTATAGGAATCTGTCTGCGGCGGAATTCCTTTGCAGTCTGAAGTATTTCGTCCTGAGAATGATAACGTTCACGGCAATGGATGTATCCGAGAGCCCACTTTGGAATCATTGGCACTTCGCCTGTGACTTTTCTGTATTCTTTGATCACATCGTCAGCATTGCCTAAGAACACAGTATAATCAACGATTTTTGTTTCAGGCGAACTAAATGTAGTTGTGTTATCAACTTTTCTCCAGTATAGTTTTGGAGAATCACCACGCACACCACGCACCTCAATCTTATGCTGTCCCATAGACAGATTCAACATAACCGACGATGTTGGTGGCAACCAGATATTATTAAAATCGGTTATCACTTTTCCGTCAACGGCAAGATAATGCTTTCGAGCCATCTTCTGCCCTACATCAAGCAATAAAGAATAATCTCCTGCCTCAGTGATGTTGATAGTTTCAGAAAAGGCGATATAATCACGGCGTTCACGCTTATTACCCAGTGTACTTGTTGCATCAACAGTCTCACTGATGACATCACCTTGTTGTTCCTTCAGACTTACCACATTGTCAGCAGGGTTAAACTCCGACATACCAGGGTTATTCCACATTATACCATATCCCTTGTTAGAGATAATAAACGGAATGGAAATCTGTGTATTTACCTGAGTAAGACGACGTGTAAGTCCACGTATGTTCAGATAGCCATCCTGGAATTGTCCTGTACCGTAAATAAATTCATCATTAGGAGAATAGAAAGTTTCTCTGTCATTATGGCTCTGATATGGAAGAGTTTTCAAAATGACATTTCCTTTCTTATCCTTAAACACTAACTCCTTGGATTCTTTGTCAAAAGATATATTTACTTTAGAAGTGCTCCACTCAGTTTTTCCACTTTGTTTTTCTGCATCATAATGAACGTTTATGGCAGATTCCGAAAGTATCTTAATCTGTGGTTGAGCCACCATAAAAGTAGCTTGAATCCAAGCCAATAGAAAGATTGCTTTTTTATTCATTGTTAATGATTGGTTATTATACACATATTATATACAAAGATAGGACAAAAAACATATATAACAATAGGACTTTTATCATTTTTTCATGATTAAATATCATGTTCAAAAACATTTCAGACCATTAGAAACGATTGAAATTATAATTTCATGCAGCATGCGAGTTAGATAAAAAAACTATCCGTTGATTGAAACAACCTATCAGAAAAACGGATTTGGCGATTCTCCTACAATTGAGTGAATATAGACATTTTCACCTATCATTAAAAAATAGTATAACCAATAAAACATCATATTTTATACGAATAAAAAGAATTTACGTAAAAATTAGTTTACATTTGTGTATTGTTGATTGTTAATTATTTATTATCTTTGCACATATAAAAACGAATACGTACAATAAATAGCCGATAAAAGATGAGAAAATCAACATGGTTACCTATTGCACTATTACTTGCAGGTGGTGCTTTCTATGTATATGATGGGATGGAGTATAACTCATGGATGAAGAATCTCCCATTAATGATAATAGATGTACTGATTGTAGCAGCCCTATTCTGGGCATTGAGAAAGAAGGAAGAATATAAAAATAACAGACCAACTAATAACATCTCATAAAAAGTAATAATATGAAAAAGATTTTGTTAACTTTGATGCTTGCCTTGACAATGGTAACAAGCGCATCAGCTCAGTTTGAGCAAGGAAAGAAATATGTGGGAGCATCTCTCACTGGATTAAACCTATCGTTCAGCGACCTCAAGGACTTTGCATTCGGTGTTGACGCAAATGCAGGTTACTTTATTGAGCGCGACATTATGGTAGTGGGAACAGTCGGTATCGATTTCTCTAACGGAGAACTCAATCAGTTTGAAGTCGGTGCTAAGGGACGTTATTACATCGAACAGAACGGTTTGTTTCTTGCGGGTGGTTTGAAGTATCGCCATGCCTACAAGAACATAAACGATTTGCAAATCACACCTGAAGTAGGCTATTGTTATTTCCTTAATCGTTATATAACAGTTGAGCCATCTGTATATTTTGATTTAAGTTTAACTGATTTCTCTCATAAGAGTGAATTCGGATTGAAATGCGGTATAGGAATATACTTTTAACAGACCGTAGTCCGAATACAAAATAACAAAGGTGGAAAGTTCACGATTCATGACTTTCCACCTTTTTGTTTTATTAATATTAAGATCTTTGTAATATAAAATTAATTGCTGAGTCAACAGCCTATTAAAATTGTCATCTAAAACGTAAATCGGGCAAATACAGGCAAGTGATCAGAATAGCCGCCATTATATTTAAAGCCGACATATGTTCTATAGGGTTTTACACCGCCATATTTGGTATCTTCTTCCAACAACATAGGATTTGCCATTACCCCAGATGACGACACACGTGGTAAGAGCTTTTCGTTTACCAGAATATGATCTATACATTGCCATACACCTTTATATTTGTAGGAACCTTGTTTTTCATGTGCCATCAAATCCGTTAAATGCGAGAACTCATTCTTTATGACTTTCGATTTCGGTCCGTCGTTGAAATCACCCATAACCACGATATTGGCATTCTTTCGTATGTTATATATCGAATCAATGCTGCTACAAATAGTTCTGGCAACGACACAACGATTTTCTTCACCAATCAGTCCATTCAGTTTCGAAGGCAAATGAACCGCGAAGATATCCAATGTGTCATGCGACAGAGTCACACCGCTAACATATAACACATCACGCGTAGGAGTGGTTGTCTTTGCCCGTATGGAATAATGATTGATTACATGAAAAGTAAAAGGCGAATACAATAAAGCCACATCCACACCACGGACATCAGCCGAATTTGTCATCACATATTTATACCCGACAGCAGCCAATGGAGTTTTACATGTGAGCCATGTAAGCACAGAATCATTCTCAACTTCGTTAAGACAGACGATATCCACAGGACGGCTTTCCTCTACAGCCATAATAGTTTTGCCGATACCATTCAGTTTATAAAATAATTTTCCTCTGGACCAATGACGATTACCGTCAGGCAAATATTCAAAATCGTTCTTTCCCACATCGTGTATGGTGTCGAACGCATTCTCGCAGTTATACGACATCAACGTAATCTGCTGGGCATAAGACAAATGCGGCAATATATATAAAAAGAAAAAGAGCGATGCCCCAAATATCGCTGATATTTTATGCATCACTCTCTTTTTCATCTGAATTCCGAATTACAGGAATTAGAATAACTTATTTGGATATTCTCCAGCATCAATAAGCTTTTGAATTCTGCTGACAGTGTCAGGACGGTCTGCTGCATAAGTCACACCAAACCATTTACTTGTAGTATCAAGCACTTCAACTGTAGCTGTACCGTCGTTGATAAGTTTATTTACCATCAAAGGAATAAAGAATTCAGCTTTCAGGTTCTCCATATTCTTTGGATCAGAAAGGAATTCCTTGAAATATTCCTCAGAGTATTCAAAATAATCAGGAGTGAATCCCCACATATTCATACTTACAGGAGTATTCTCGCCAACAGCTACCCAGTCTTCTCCATCGCGATAGCGGATAGAACCGTCTTCCATTCTCTTTATTTCAGTACGCTCTACAACATCTGTAAGATGATGCTTGTCGTTATATTCGCAAACGCCACGTGCAACAGTTCCGTTTTCACTCAATGTGTTGCAAACACGGAATCCAACCATTGCATACTTACCTTTTGCATTTTCTGGCAGGTCGCTAAGATATTTTCCAATCTTCTCGAATGCGTCACGACCATAGAAGTCGTCACAGTTGATTACACAGAAAGGCTCTTTGATTACGTCCTTACCCATCAACACAGCGTGGTTTGTACCCCATGGCTTAACACGTCCTTCTGGGCATGTGAAACCCTCTGGAAGAGCATCCAAAGCCTGAAAACAAAGTTCGCAAGGAACTTTTCCTTCATATTTTGACAATATCTGTGTGCGGAACTGTTCTTCGAAATCTTTACGTATTACCCATACAATTTTTCCGAAACCTCCACGGATAGCATCAAAAATACTATAATCCATGATAGTTTCACCATTTGGTCCCAGACCATCAAGCTGCTTCAAACCGCCATAACGGCTTCCCATACCTGCAGCCAAGAGAAATAAAGTTGGTTTCATGTTGTTTATTTTATGTTTATAATTATATATCATCTGATGCTCAAAAAACAGGCTTCTACAGCCCATTTCTTTTTGCGATTGCAAAGATACAAAATATTGATTATATTGGAAAAAAGAAACAAATAAAATTTTCATCTGCGCATGATAAAATACTTGAGTCATTGTTCATCTAATTACTTTATTCATAACACTATAGTCTGCAATTCTAATCAGCCAGTAAATTCATAGAAGAAGGATGTGCCAAATGTTGAATCCACCCTAAAAAGTCGATTACCTGACAGGAGTTATTAAATCTTTCGTCAATTAAATCTTATTTAGCTCTTTAACATTTTGCACAATGGAGATTTTTTGTACCTTTGCACTGGAAATCAAAGCATCAAGCCATATTCAAGAAAAATAGTAAGAACAAGCAGTTCGAAAAATTCTATTCACAATCCGGCCTGATGTACTGACGTGAAAGACAGGGATATAACGTCCCTCCTACTTTACCAACAGGTATTATCACAAAGTAATCTCCAATGAAGTCTGTATATGAGCCAGTGAGCATACATATTGGTCCTCCAAGGCCGATTTAGATTCACGGCTGTTCAAAAAGTTAACGACCAATGCAAGAATACCAAACATGTCAAAGGTCAATGTTTAATCAGATTAATACAATTAACACAATGAAACGAACATCTATTCTTATAGTTCTTTTTGTCTGCAATTTCTATCATGTAATGGCTAATAAAGCCTTGACACATGACACTATTACTATTCAGGACCCAACTCCTTCCCAACTAAACGATGACAACACAGATAAAAGTTGTATAAAACCTGAATATTCCGGGTTCAGGATTATGAATATAGATACTCCAAATAAGTATTACAATTTCATTACAGACAAGTTATGTGAAAACATCTGCTTTTTTAGCCCTGATTCAACAGCGGATAATACTAAGAAAAAGAAGAAAAAGAAAAATATATTGATGACCGTAAGTCGCATATCCGACGGCGAAATCCTCTATAAAAAGAAATCCCAATTGAAAGGACAGAAATATATATTGTCAAAAACAAGCCTGACAGAGTTGGGCTTAAATAACACCACAATCACGGATTTTGCCACAGGCTCACCGATATTACAAACTAAAAATGTACACTCATATCTCTGTTATACCAAAGATAAACTTTATCTTGTTCCACAAACCTACTTAAACAACAGACCAATGATAACAGCCTATTCCTTGACTACAGGTAAAACGCTATGGCAACAGAACAAGTTTATTAACATTGACTATGGTTTGACAACTTGCCAGCCTATAGATAGCGTGAGTGACTATGTTGTTTCTGGAGATCTCTTTCGCGTTAACTGGGAAACAGGCGATATAAAGAAACTGGATTGCAAGACATCAATTACCAACAAGAAGCAAGTTCTCGCTTCTGCATTTATAGGAATGGCTGCAGGAGTAGCCAGTGGAGCTATAACAGGAAGTATTACGGGAATTCACACATCAGTTGTTCCAATATATTACCCAACTACTAACAACTATAATACATCCATCTGCCCGCCAAATTCATTTACAATAGGCGGACTTAACTCCAACATTATTCAGGACTCAGGAAAGAACTATTTCGCCGAC
>JAGABW010000022.1 GCA_017614465.1 Bacteroidaceae bacterium
AGACAACCCTCCAACCGTTCTTTCAGGTTGCGATAATCCTCCAACAGATTCCAGATGGCATCTTCGGAAAGAACTCCCCGTTTCAGGTTTTGGGGTAGTTTACCATGTTCATCATCGGTAAAGTCCTGTTTCCATGTATCACTACCATAGTAGGATTCCAATTCATGGAGCGCTTCTTGTGCTGCCTCATACTCATTGAGGGCGTCATCTAACACTCTCACCGCATGCATTGCACGCTCCATATTCTGTTCCATATGTTCTATTCGTTCTATCTGCTTCATATTTTTGCATTTCATGCGTAAATTATCAGCTACACATTATCGTTTTCCCCAACTTGAATAATTATGCAAATCTACAAATTTATTTTAATTTCTCCAAATTTGAATTATCGGCAAAAGACTGTGTAAGAATCATGGATAACCAAAAAAAATGTGTAGCACATATGAATCAGAAACTATAAAATCATAGTCGAGAAATGCCCTATCATCAACTTATAGCGACATTCCCCGACTATTGTGTTAACACTATTTATCACGATATTCTATCTTTCCATTTATATAACTCTTTATCTTCATCCAATCTTTTGGCATCCACATTTCACCTTTGGTGGAGATGGAAAGTAAATGATAGCCATCTTCGCCAAAAAGCCAAATCAGAGAATAACTGTCACTATCTTTATATACAGAACCATCCAATAATTCTCTCGGATAACAATTCTTGTAGTCCATAGAACAATCATATCTGTATGGTTGTTCTGGATGGCTGACTACATAATCATAAGAAATTGACTTAAGTTGTTGGAACAATTGTTTTGCCTCGACTTCATACTGAATAGGAATGAAGTAAGAAGTACCAGTAGTCAACCCCGCATGCGATGTAGCTCTTTTATTGTTAGTATGACTATAAGTATATTTCACTGTAAGCCCATATTCAACGTCATCATCAAAACCATCATCATGTCTCCAATATACAGGATAGGATTGTACGCCTTTTAGTTTTAATATCTTCTTTATCGATGGTTGAATCAGTTTATTGAAAGTTGCAGCATCAAATGGGCGCATTGAGTCATGTGGTATGGATTTATCAATTGTTAGGAAATGGCTGTAAGAACCGTTTTCTATATACCCCGAACTATCTTCCCATGGGCCTCTGTAATAATTAAAGATTGCAGCCTCACATGGTCCGTTCATGAGTACATGCTTTGCTGGATGTTCTATCTTTAGAGAATCGTCATTTTTAACAAACACTAATGAATATTTCATGGTATCAACCCCATTTCTGTGGTACTCATAGAGATAAGTCTCTGATGATTTTTCACCAAGGCGTGCAAAAGTGAGACGGATTGAGTCGAGAGCACTGACTATTTTCTGACGACGCAAATTATTGATACTATCATATGTCTGAACAAGGCTCTGTTTCTGTTGTTCACTCATACTATCATTAACATCAGGACCGAGTGTGACTACATTGAGTGTAACACTCCATTGTTGATTAATAGTTCCACCAGAACCATTAGACATGGTATGAGAGACATGATACCCTTGTTGTTGCAAATAATTCTCCAGATTGCGGAGGTGTTCATTTACTTCCTGACAATATGCTGTTAAAGCAGATGATGCCAATAAAATTAATAATAATACTCTGTTCATGATGATATAGTTTTATTGGTTATTCATTAATTGTGCCACTTCCATATACAATCGTTCTCCTCGCGAACGTATATGCTGTGCATTGTTGTTTATATATGTTTGGATTATATCGTCTTCAGAGGAATAATCATCGGACTGCAGTTCGGGTTCGACTGGCTCTGTGTTTGCCAACACATCATTTGACACTGAGACTTGATGATGGTTAGCAGATGATCGTTTTTTAGTTTTTCCGCTTGCGATTAAAGTCTTAGTTGATTTTTCCGCTGTTGTAGGCTCATCCACTTCTTCCTTCACCAGACCTGATGCAACTTGTTGTTCTTCATGCTCAGTAGCATGTATGGGTTTAGTTGTATTTTTCTGAACTTGCCTTGCTGTTACGGTCAATGGCTTAGCAGGGTCTTTTATGTTATTATTATATGTAAATATCAGGATTACACAGGCTGCAACAGCGGCAACGGCAGCATAAAACCAAATATGGACACGTTTATGAGTGCGAACAGGTTGCGCTTCTGACAAGCGTTGCATCACCTTATCGTTCAGATCAATCGGCATCGGCATACGTTTTTGTTCGTATCGCTTTACTGCCTCATGCAAATTAACATCATGCAGTTGTATGTTATTCTTGTTGTCCATTGTTTAGAGTGTTTTAATGATTCGATATAGTTTTTTGCGGATGCGACTCAGTTGCGAGCCTATGGTCGAGGGTACAGAGCCTGTGATGTAGGCTATATCAGCAATACTCATGTCGTCGTAATAGAACATGGTTATCACAGCCTGTTCATGTGGCGGAAGCATCTCCAATGCCCTTTCCAGATGCGCTATGGTCTGTTCATCCCATACACCTTCATCCTGATTCTCTCCAATGCTGTCGATGCCCTGTTCATAATCATCCATATAGACGATATTATGTTTCTTGCCACGAATGAAATTGAGTGATTCATTATATGCTATACGTCCGAGCCATGTGGCGAATGAGGCCTGCTGGGGTTTGAAAGAATCAATATGACCAAGAGCCTTGACAAACACATCCAGATACACCTCTTCTGCATCTTCATGCTGTACTACGATACGTTGTATCATACGATACACCGCAGGTCCGTATTCTGCCAGTACATATTGGCATGCGGCGGTTTTTCCTTGTCGTAGTTCTTCTATCAGGTATGTTATGTCTTGTTTCATTATTATTTCTTAGACTATATGAATTTCTAACGATTCATCCGTTTTGGACTGTTTTCACTTTTATATACACACGAAACAGATTTTTATTGCAATAAATCCAAATTATTTTCAAAAATACATAAAAAAACTATCGGAAAATAATTGGAACGGTACATTTATAAGGAAACATAAGAGCCAGACACTATGAGTTTCGTCAAAGTATCTGGCTCTCAAATTGATTGGATTCACAGACCATTTTTATCTACATTCAGATAATTCTTAATAGCATCAACATAAGCCTCAAATGCCTGTTGCCCCTTAGTTGTTATACGGCATATGGTGCACGGGCGTTTTCCCTTAAAGGTCTTTTCAACATCAATATAGCCTGCAGCCGAAAGTTTATCGATCTGAACGCTCAGATTACCAGCTGTTGCATTGGTCTGTTTCCTGATATAAGTAAACTCGGCCTCATCAGCACTTATAAGCAACGACATTACAGCCAGTCTAAGTTCGTTATGCAACAACGGATCTAATGGTTTGAATATCATATTATTTACGTATTATATATCCTGGCAATATCAGTCCGACAACACTAAATAATGCAATGGTAATACTTGGGATACACATATTCCAATAACAATACATATCTGATGATACTCTTGTCCAAGCCATAATTGCCGACGGCAGGTAAAACGATTCGGCCACAAAACATCCCAAACCGCCGATAATTCCACACCATACCAACCATTTTTGTTTAAGAATATAACCATTAAAGGCTATTGTCATGCCCATCATCAACATGATTATACGAAACGGTCTGATCATAAGACGAATATATACTTCATAAGAGTCATGCATCATAATATAATTATACAGCACGGAAAATAAACAGAGTAAAATTGACAAAATAAGCAATAACTTCCAACTATTATCAACAAGTTTAATGATTTGATTATTAGGCGATAGTGTTTTACCACGATTTGCTATTTTGTTAGCCCCCCATAATACGAGCGGCATTATGTACCACAAACTATTAGCATGGTAAAAGCCATTGATGGTATTCAGGCCACAGATAATGAGAGTCATTACCATAGTACATATGCCATACAGCAAGAGTGAAGAGCCAATCCTCTTTGTTACGTCACTACGATGAGGTTCGATCTGTTCGGTTATGATTTCCAGACTACGCTGGGCTGTAAGATTATTACTTTCTTCCATAATTACTATTTTTATAGTTACACAATTTGTTTTGCTTTCAGGCTTCAATTGTGCTCCTGCAGAAAGCACCATTTCAACCTTTTTCGTTAAAACGACGATGCAAATATAATTAAGTTTATATTATAAACCAAATTATTTTATAAATTTATTTGCTTTTACACAAAATTTAACTGCTATAATATGTTTTTACATGAGAATTCCATGAAATAGGAAGAATTCTGTCCCCACTATCATTAATATAAATAATTGGTATTCAGATTAAAGAGTAGCACTTTTCATATTCAGTGTGTCATTGCCTCATAATACGAAGAAGACACAAGTTGTCCGTTATGAAGGACCTTAACCGATTTGTTTCCGTTATCGTCCTGTTGGATATCATAATTAAGAGTCAACGGTTCTATACGTTCCTTACTATATAAACTTGCATGCATATTCTCTTCTTCGACAGTCAGTTTAAAATAAATCGGGAAGGGTTTATTATTACATATACGCAAGTCCTTAAAACCATAGAAGACAGTTGCATCGGTGCCTAACGGAGTGAAACGGGTTGAATCGGTGTAAAGGTCAACAGAATGATTGAAACGCTCTTCGATAGACAGTCCTGCCAACAAAGCAAGATGATGAATAATACCTGAAGCCTGACATAATCCGCCTCCGACATCAATACCCTGACAACCGGCATGTATGCTACGTCCTTCCTTGAATCGTTTTCTGTTGTTAGGATTACCCACGATATGCCAGAAAGAGAATATCTCGTTGGGATAAATGACAATCCTGTTAATACGCGAAGCTGCCTCACGCAGGTTATGTTTCTTGCTTTCCAATGTTGGTGAAGGCATAAAAGGCTGCACCAAGTCTATAGCATAGACAAAGTCGGATTCAGAGCACACACCACTTGCGAACGGTGTACGCTGGAATACGTCCTTCATAATGACGTACCTGCTTCTAATCCATGCTTTCGTACTTAGTTTCATTGATTTACAAGTTCATATATTAAGTAAGAGCTGTATTTCTTAAGAAATCCGTTTGCCAGACGTGAATCAATCTTGAGTAATGGCATTCGCATCCAGTTTGGGAGTTTATGAACAGGCAGAAGCATAATTCCATAACTTCGTTTTAATTTGAATCTATCCTTCACAAGCTGTTCTATGTCATTCTCGTCAAGTTCTGTTCCGCCATGCCATGTCTGCTGCCTATGATTCAACAATTTGCGTCGGCTATGCGAAGGGATATCAATAATCAATCGTCCTCCATGACGGATAATACGATGCATCTCGTCAAAAATCTCGTTGATGGTATCCAAATCCAGGTGCATAAACAAATGAAATGAATACACCACGTCGAACATACTATTTTCGTATCCCGTACTTGTGGCAGAAGCCTCTCTGAACTCCACATTCGAATGACGCTTACGAGCGAACGACAACATTTCACAACTGGCATCAAGTCCGTGAGTGGCATAATTAGTCAGACGTCCGGTACCGCAAGCCACCTCAAGACGCATCCTGTCGCTATCCGTATCGATGATTTCATCAAGTACTTTTCTTTCCTCGGCATCTATGAATCTGCCATATGTATTATTAAAACGGCTATCATCATATTTATCAGCAATTTCATTATAATAACTGATTACCTCATTCTGTTTCATCTGGATACGTAGTTTCTTTTTTATTTTCTAATCATCTTTGTGCAAAGATAATAAGAATTCGTGATACATTAAATAATATTAGCATATTTTTGTTCACAATAAACATGTATTTAACATATCTGGTTTATATATTATGTGATAAAATACCTCTAAAGACTTATTTTTTTAATACACAACACCTTTTAATTCATTTTTTTTGCGTATGTTTGCATACATATGAAAAAAACAAACCCAAAAACAAGAAAATAATACAAACATGAAAAAAGTATTCTTATTTATTATCATGAGTACCGTTCTGACATATTGTTGGGCGGGAGTAAAACAAAAAACAGTAAAAGTAAAGACCTCAGAACAATTTATCAAAGCAATTAATTCTGACACACGTATCATAGTTGAAAACGATCTGCTTGACCTGACCGATGCTTTGAAAGGATTAGAAATATACAAAGAAGACGATTATAATCCTGCCGTCAGTGCAAGTGACGAATACGATGGAAAGAGCATCCATATATGCAGTATCAGTAATCTGACAATCGAAGGCAAGAAAGCCGAAACTCACTTGCAAGTAACTCCACGCTATGCCGACGTACTTTGTTTCCATTCGTGCGAGGATATCACACTGAAGAATCTCAAGATGGGACATACCGAGACTGGAGATTGCGTGGGAAATGTAGTGACACTTAACAATGTAAACATAATAGACATAACCGACTGTAAACTATATGGTTGCGGTGTAATCGGCATTGAGGCAAACCAAACAGACAATATCACAGTAAAAAACAGCGACATATACAGTTGCGACATGAACTCCATCTATTTCAGTGAAGTGAAAAACAGCTCATTCACAAATTGCAAAGTATATGAGAATGGAAACGGATTATTTTTCGAGAACAGTTCCGACATTGTATTCAATTCATGTTCTTTCGAAAACAATACAGGCAGTTTCAGCTTGGGATATAAGAACGGGGCAATCGTGATGAACAACTGCAAGATCAATCACAGCTACGGACCTGGTTCCATAGATTTCACTTATAACAATTGTGAGACTTCATTTGGAGAGGATGAAGAATTTGACTATGTAGAAGAGGAGGAGGAAGAAGAGGAAAGTTTTAATGACCAGTTATACCCATGGGACAAGACTAAAGGCGAACTGACTCTCAAAGACATGGAAACAGCCGAGGATGCACTTTTCCTATCCGACGACGATAAAAGAAAACTTTCAAACCGTTACTACAGTCGTGCAATTTCCATGTTGATGGAACATCGTGACAGATGCAACGAGAAGGATGCACAAACCACTCTGAATCTGCTTGCCGGAGAACCTGTGACCTTAAAAGCAAGTGAATTGATGGGACTCACAAAAGTACGTTCAATACAGTTTACAGACTACGGAGTTTTCATTTATGATTATTTCCCATGCAGATTCATAAAAGACAACACATCACTGATATTCAACAAATATCGTGGTTCACAACGCAAATGGGGACATCTCTACCGCCAGGAAGATAAACTCTTGGCATTCACAGGCTGCTATTATATTGAAGGAAATGCACCAACTTATTTCAACGACAAGCAATTTCTGGAAACAGGTCTTATGAAGAAGACTCAAAGCGGTAAAATCATACTACTTCTTATGGAAGACAATAAATTCGAGATATTAGAATTCGCAAAATAAACATATAAAGC
>JAGABW010000023.1 GCA_017614465.1 Bacteroidaceae bacterium
ACCGACTGCTCCTCGAAACATTTAAAAAGCATGTCTTTAAGTTCGTCGAGCCGTTTGGCGTCGTTTGCCGAGAATTTGCCGTATTTGCTGTAACTCACGTTTTTTTCTGGCATTATGCAGTGATAGTAGTATGACCATACAAGAAACTGCATGCCAACCTCTTGAGTCATAAGTATCTCGTCCATATTTATATTTTATTCGTAGATTGTTGCAACAATATTTCTTGGTCCTCCATAATCTCTGAATTCGCATAGATAGATGCCTTGCCATGTACCGAGATTAAGATGACCGTTGGTGATAGGAATTGTTATGCTGACACCAAACAGCGAACTCTTAGCATGAGCAGGCATGTCGTCGGAACCTTCAAGCACATGATCATACCATGGTTGGTCTTCTTTCACTATGTTATTGAGAATCTTCTCCATGTCTGTCCTTACGTCGGGATCAGCATTTTCATTTATAGAAAGTGCACATGAGGTGTGTTTCACAAATAAATTAAGTAACCCAACCTTTGGTAATGGTTTTGGCAGATGTGCAAAGATCTCGCTTGTAACCAAGTGGCATCCTCTTCGTTTTGCTGTGAGGGAAAATTCTGTCTGTTGTATCATATTATCCGATAGCAATTAGTTGGATTTCGAAGATAAGTGCAGAATTTCCAGGTATGTCACGACCCGCACCACGACTGCCATATCCCATATCTGATGGAATGAACACACGCCAATGGTCACCAATGTGCATGTTGACCAATGCAATCTGGAAACCGCTTATCAGTTCGTTTACACGAAATGCGGAAGGGCATCCGCTACTGAATGTCTCGTCGAACACCTTACCGTTTATTGTACTTCCTTTATAGTGTAATGTGACAATATTACGAGGTCCTGGAGTTCTGTCGGAATCTCCCGAAGCGATCACTTCATAGAGAACACCTCCACGAAGTTCCTTTACGTTCTCGTCTTTCTTTTTATTAGCGATAAACTGTTCGTTTCTTAATTTATATTCTTCTTTCTTGCTCATTTCTTTTGATGTTATAATCGATGATGTTAATCTTCGTATTCTGTCGGGTCGTCTATTCCAGCATCTCTAAGTGCTTCCTTGCGTTCTATGCATGTGCCACATTTGCCACAGTGCTTCTCTTCGCCCTTATAACATGAATATGTCTTTGAATAATCGATATTCAGTTTTTTACCGATTAATGCGATTTCGGTTTTAGTCAGTGAAGTATATGGCGCCTCGATTTTTATATGCTCGTATGTCCCGTTAGCCATTGCGTCCGACATCGATTGAATGAACGGTGCCCTGCAATCAGGATAAATGGCATGGTCGCCAGAGTGGTTTGCAATCAACACATATTTTAGACCTCGGGTTTCGGCAAGTCCGCATGCTATAGCCAACATAATACCGTTGCGGAAAGGAACAACCGTCGATTTCATGTTCTCGGATGCATAATGTCCTTCTGGAATGGCATCTGCCCCCTCCAAAAGCGATGATTTGAAATATTGGCTAATGAAAGATAATGGAATGATAATGTGCTCGATATTGAGTTGTTGACAATGGTATGCAGCATATTCAGCCTCTCGTTTGTTGTGATTGCTACCATAGTCGAATGTGATTGCCAAGGCAATACGATCCTTCATATCGTGTAAAAGAGTTACACTATCCATTCCCCCCGACAAAACGATTATTGAGTCTTTTTCTTTCATGATTTTGTGTGTATATTTGTTTTTG
This sequence comes from Bacteroidaceae bacterium, assembly GCA_017614465.1. Taxonomy (GTDB): domain Bacteria; phylum Bacteroidota; class Bacteroidia; order Bacteroidales; family Bacteroidaceae; genus Colivivens. The sequence goes on from JAGABW010000023.1 coordinate 1,726, forward strand.
TGATGCGAAACTGCATATTATTTTGTAAAGGTACAAACAATTTGTCAATAAACAATGATATGGGGTGTTAATAATAGATAAAATGAATTGAATTAAGTGCATTTATGATAAAAACATACTTTAAGTTGTGTATTTTGTGTATAATATGATGATAAACACTGAAAAAGTTTTGTCAGAATGCGAAAAGATTGTACCTTTGCAGCAGAAAATCATAACAGAGATAACTAAGATAATGGCAAATTTCGCTAACATAGCATTCCTAAACCTACTCGTACTACGACTTACAAAGTCGCAGGTGAGAAGGGTTTGCCGTTATTGAACAAAATATATTGAGGCAAAGAATAATTGTAGAACCTTTCTCACTATGGTGGGGAAGGTTCTTTGTTTTTCAGTGGACTTCTCCCCAAGGGTTTTGAGGGATGTCCCGAAAACCATTGACAAGGAAATCTGATAATCGTTATGTTAGCAGAAGAACTTGTGATTCATGGTGAGAGATAAAAAAAAGAAGTATATATGTCAGACAGATTGTTTATTTTTGACACTACGTTGCGTGACGGTGAACAGGTTCCCGGATGCCAACTGAACACAGTAGAGAAAATTCAAGTGGCAAAACAACTTGAGTCTTTAGGCGTGGATGTCATAGAAGCGGGTTTCCCTGTTTCAAGTCCAGGAGATTTTAATAGTGTAGTAGAAATATCTAAGGCTGTAACATGGCCAACCATATGTGCGTTAACTCGTGCGGTTGAGAAAGATATAGATGCAGCTGCTGAAGCATTGAAATATGCAAAACGCAAGCGTATTCACACTGGTATAGGCACAAGTCCGTCACACATAAAATTTAAGTTTAACTCTACACCGGAAGAAATCATCGAACGTGCCGTAGCAGCAGTTAAATATGCACGACGATATGTTGATGATGTCGAATTTTATGCTGAAGATGCTGGCCGTACCGACAACGAGTATCTTGCACGTGTTATTGATGCAGTTACCAAAGCTGGTGCAACAGTTTGTAACATCCCAGACACCACAGGATTCCGTGTCCCTAACGAATACCACGAGAAGATAAAATATCTGTACGAGCATGTTGATGCTTTCTCTGCAGGAAAAGCAATCCTTTCCACTCACTGTCATAATGACTTGGGTATGGCCACAGCAAATACCGTTGCAGGTGTGTTGGCAGGTGCCCGTCAGGTGGAAGTAACAATAAACGGTATCGGTGAACGTGCAGGAAACACTTCTTTGGAAGAAGTTGCAATGATATTTAAGACACATCCAGACTTAGGAATTGAGACAAATATCAACACCACAAAGATTTATCCTACAAGTCGTATGGTGTCAAGTTTGATGAATATGCCAGTACAACCCAATAAAGCCATTGTGGGAAAGAATGCTTTTGCTCACTCAAGCGGTATTCATCAGGACGGTGTGTTGAAGAATGCGTCAACCTATGAAATTATGGACCCAAAGGATGTGGGTATTGACGATAACGCAATAGTATTGACGGCTCGTTCCGGACGTGCGGCGTTGAAACATCGTCTGCATGAAAATGGAATAGAGGTCGATGAAGAGAAACTTGACACTATTTATGAAGCGTTCCTTAAACTTGCAGACAAAAAGAAAGAAGTGACCGACGATGATCTTCTTGTGTTGGCAGGTGCCGACCGTTCTAACTCACATAATATAAAGCTCGATTACTTACAGGTTACGTCGGGCTTGGGAGTGAGAAGTGTTGCTTCTATCGGATTAGCTATTGCAAACGAACACTTCGAAGCGGCTGCAACAGGAAATGGTCCTGTTGATGCTGCAATCAAAGCCTTGAAACAGATTATAAAACGCCAGATGACTCTTCGTGAATTTACCATTCAAGCCATCTCAAAAGGTTCTGACGACATGGGTAAGGTTCACATGCAAGTTGAATACAACGGTCACAACTATTATGGCTTCGGTGCAAATACTGATATCGTAACTGCTTCTGTTGAGGCTTATATCGATTGTATAAATAAATTCAAGTAATTTGAAAATTCTATCGAGTAGAACGTTGAATGTTGAAATGTTTTATCTGATTAGTGTAATTGCTTAATGATGGAAAATATCGAAGCATTGAGTAATAGTGGAGAAGGGAATGGAACTTCTCATGGCGCATATCAACATATGTATTACGTGGATTGTGGCAGTGGAACGAAACTTCAACTGTATTGTGATGATCGGTCTTGTTCTGATCGTTGTAAATATGATTGTGGTGTACATGTATAATAATTAGAATTATATAGGTTGGTTTTGTTTAGATAAATAGAACCAACCTTATCTGTCAAATTTATCTAATATCTAATAATACTCAAATTTTAATTTTTGAACGATGAAATATGTTTTAAGAGGTTTATTTCTTTGCGTTATATTGATAGTATTTTCTTGTTCAATGAATAAGAAAACTGATAAACCTGAAATGACATATACTTTTCAAAAAGAAAATGCCGTCGAGTTTGTTGATTCAATGTTGCCAATTTCTAAAGAAATAGTCTTAGATACTACCATAGTAGCTCCATTGACCAATTATACTAATATTCAGCTTGATCGAAACAGAATATTTTGTTATGGTTTGTCGTATGTATATGAATACGATAAAGATGGAAATTTTATCTGCAAAATTGGTGAAGTGGGGCATGGTAAAGGTGAATATATACAGGCGCATGGCGTTACATTGAATAAACAAGATGAAGTGGTAGAGGTGCTTGACAATCAAGAAATATATCGTTACAATTATAATGGCAGATTCATATCTAAAGAACAGATAGATGCTCCATTCTCGAATTTTGTGTATAATGACGGCTATTATTGGTTTTCATCAGACAACAATGATGCTTGTGGTGATTATACGTTGTATAAATATGATAATACATATAATAGGGTAGATTGGATATGCGAACGTAAAACAGATTTCTGTGTTGGGGGAAGTGACTTTGGTAAAGGGACAATAATAACTTATCACAATGTTTTTTCCCATGATATATATCAGATTGTAGGTAGTAAAGCTGTATTTGCCTATACACTGAAATTCCCAGGCCTGGAAATACCTAAGTCTTTCTATAAAGCGGATATTACGACAATAACAAATGAAATGAAAAATAACAACTTTGCATTGATCAGGACTTTTATAGAGAATGAACAATACATATTTATGCTTGTTCATGAATATAAGTCAGGAAATATGGAATCTGCTTATTATTGGATTATAGATAAGACACAACAAGAAGAA
>JAGABW010000024.1 GCA_017614465.1 Bacteroidaceae bacterium
AACCTATAACTGTAATCGCTTATAATGAGACAGCTAATACTTTATATGGATTGGATGCCGAAAATACTCTTTATAAATATGATATTTCAAAATACCTGAAGAAGAAATAGTTATGCATAAGTTGTTGTTAATAGTGGTATTGCTGTTGATTGTTTTTTGTTCAAACAATGACAAGGCTTTGCAACGGATAGAATTAATGAATAATCTTTAAATGTATCAATTGTATAAGAAAGGAGTAAAGCTTCTTAAACAAGAATACAACTAGAATTAAATATAATGTATTTGTAAATTGAATCGAGTTGTCAGATGATGACTCGATTTTTTTAATACAACACTTATGTTTTCTTAAAATAAACAGTTTATTTAGTGTTTTTCTCCCCAAAAAGTTTGTGAATTCCATCTTTTTTTGTTGTTTTGCAATAGATTTATGCCTTATCTTAATCAATAAAGAATCAATGGTTTAGAATTTATTCTTGCCATACAATAAGTCAAATCTCAAAGTTTAATCATGTCCCTGCATTATAGCATGAAACCATGAGAAAGTTAAACACCGACATAGAAGTCATTTTTTGCAAATTAATATTTTAATCATTAATATTTCCTATTATGAAAACAATCTGTTATTTATTTTTAGTTACCTTATTCTTATATTCATGTAAGTCTTCACCAGAGAACGAATATGAGATAAAATATTCAGTTATTAACACTACAGATACACTGACAGGACGTATCACAGAATTCGATTCATTAATATATGCAACTAATATCTCCTGTGTAGATAAATATCTTATATTACTTAATAAAATGAACCTTTATTCAATATATATCAGTCGTCAAATGATTCTTTATTATGTCAGATAGGTTCGATAGGACGTGCCAAGAATGAATTTTCAACAGAGGCATTGGAGTTTGTGGGTAGAAAAGATGAAAATGGAGATATATTGATGGATGTTCAGGATATTGCTCTCTTGCGAGTAGTGAATCTTACATCATCAATGGAACAAAAACGCGTAATAGTTACAGATGTGTATCGTCCAAAAGATTTTCAAATAACAGATTGCAATGAGTCTTTCTTTATAGATAAAGATCATGTGGTTCATTATTATCGGTCGCGTTTCGACGGGACCCCCCGAGATGCTAATAAATTGCCTTCGTGTGTAACGCTGCAATCAGGAAAAACAACGGATACTCTATATACAAATCCTTTCTTGATTACGGACTGTAATGAGCAATTTACAGGTATAGTGAATATAACTATGTTCCAAATGAAACCAGACCATAGTAAATTTGTAGAGTTTGGTTGTTTGCAAGACTATTTTACAATAACAGATATTGCCACCAAGAAAACTATTATCGTCGCAAATGACAATCATCGTGATTTTCATGAGGAAGTTAAGAAGATTGTGAATAATAGTAGTTTTAATTACGCAGCACGTGATCTAAAGATTGAAAATTTATCTTGTTATGCTTCTGATAATTATATTTTCTTGTTGCATGACGGAATGACAACATGGGAAAGGGATGATTATGAAACAATCTTAGGTCGTGAAATCAGGATATATGACTGGGAAGGTAATTTCATTTCATCTTTTTTTCTGAAGGAAAACATTTCAATTTTTGCATATAATGATGTTACAAATAAATTCTATGCAATAGAGTCTAAAACAGATAACATACTTCAATATGATATTTCAAAATACCTTAAGACTAAGAAATAGTGATACATAAGTCATAGTTATATCATTATCGTTTATCTGTTGATTCTCTGCTTGATAGGGATATAAAAAATGTCGAACCACAATAATTGATAAAAAATATCTGGATAAAATTATACATTCAAAGAAAAAAATTGTAACTTTGTAATCGATAATAACGTTTAGTTTACATTATTAACATATGCTTACAAAAGAAGATAAAGAGTTTCTAAAACAGAAACAGATTAGCGAAGAAACCTTGAATCACCAACTTACACAACATCGTGAAGGTTTTCCTTTTTTGAAATTAGTTGATGCGGCATCCCCAGAGAAAGGTATTCTCATTGTAAATGATGAGCAACGAAAAGAATATCTTGATGTCTGGAATCAGTATCTTCAGGAAAATCATAAGGTTCAAAAGTTTGTGCCAGCCTCTGGTGCAGCATCACGTATGTTTAAGAATCTTTTTGAGTTTTTAGATGGTGAAAGTGATACTCCAGATACTGACTTTATAAAGAAGTTCTTTGAGAATATTCATGACTTCGCTTTCTATGATGCGTTGAATGATGCCTGTGTGGTTAATAAACAAGAAGAAATAGATGAACTTATCGGTGAAGGTAAGTATAAGAGTGTTGTGGCTAATCTGCTTGATGAACAGGGACTTGGATACGGAAGCCTGCCAAAAGGCTTGTTATTCTTCCATGCATATGACGATTGCGTAAGAACTCCACTCGAGGAACATCTTGTTGAAGGTGCTTTATATGCATCGGGAAATGATAAGAATGTAAACATACATTTTACTGTCAGTCCTGAACACCGTGAATTGTTTGAACAATTAGTAGAAGACAAGGTAAAGGATTTTGAAGATAAATTCAAGGTTCATTATAACATATCATTCTCAGAACAGAAATCAAGCACAGATACAATTGCTGCAACAGCCGATGGCGAACCATTCCGCAATGAAGACGGCACATTATTGTTCCGTCCAGGAGGTCATGGAGCTTTGATTGAAAATCTGAATGATCTCGATTCTGATGTGATTTTTATAAAGAATATTGACAATGTAGTACCTGATGGTTTGAAACCTGTTACTGTTGAAAACAAGAAACTTATAGCAGGAATATTGGTTTCTGTACAGAATCAGATCTTTAAGTACTTGAATTTACTTGATTCAGGCTCATATTCTCATTCAGATATTGAAGAAATCATACGTTTTGTTCGTGATGTCTTATGTCAGCGAAATCCAAATCTTACAAATTTGGAAGATGCAGACCTCGTTATCTATCTGCGTAAGAAATTAAACCGACCAATTCGCGTGTGTGGAATGGTACGTAATGTGGGTGAACCTGGTGGAGGACCTTTCCTTGCATATAATTCAGATGGAACTATCTCACCTCAAATATTGGAGAGCAGTCAGATAGACACATCCAATGCTGAATATGTAAAGATGTTCCAAAGCGGTACTCACTTCAATCCAGTTGATTTGGTCTGCGCTGTGAAGAATTATAAAGGCGAACATTTCAACTTGCCTGATTATGTGGATCCTCAGACTGGTTTTATCTCATCAAAGAGTAAGAATGGTAAAGAATTACGTGCGTTAGAATTACCTGGACTCTGGAATGGTGCAATGAGTGATTGGAATACTATCTTTGTGGAAGTGCCTCTTGAGACATTCAATCCAGTAAAAACAGTGAATGACTTATTAAGAACTCAACATCAACCTCATTAATAATTCTAAACATCGTTAACATGAAAAAAATCATGCTACTTGGCTCTGGAGAGCTTGGAAAAGAATTTGTTATCGCATGTAAGCGCAAAGGTGCATATGTGATAGCTTGTGACAAGTATAATAATGCTCCTGCAATGCAGGTTGCAGATGAACGTGAGGTATTCTCAATGCTTGATGGTGATGCACTTATGGCTGCTGTACGTAAACACAATCCGGATATCATTGTTCCTGAGATTGAAGCAATTCGTACAGAAAAGCTTTATGATTGTGAGAAGATGGGCATTCAGGTTACTCCGTCTGCACGTGCTGTGAACTTTACAATGAACCGTAAGGCTATTCGTGAATTGGCTCACACCGAACTCGGTTTGAAGACTGCAAACTATAAGTATGCCAAGACGTATGACGAATTTCTTGCTGCTGCTGACGAAATAGGTTATCCTTTCATTGTGAAACCTTTGATGTCTTCATCTGGCCATGGTCAGAGCAAGGTTGATTCTCCAGCTGAACTTCAGCGTGCATGGGACGATGCTGTGGCTGGTGCTCGTGGTGATATAAAGGAAGTTATTGTAGAACAATTCATAAAATTCGACTCAGAAATCACGTTGCTTACTGTTACACAGAAGAACGGAAAGACTCTCTTCTGCCAACCAATCGGACATGTTCAGAAGGGTGGGGATTATCGTGAAAGCTATCAGCCTGCACTTGTAAGTCCTGAACAATTGAAGACAGCACAGGAAATGGCTGCAAAAGTAACAGAGGCATTGACCGGTGCCGGTATATGGGGTGTTGAATTCTTCTTGTCAAACACCGACGGAGTATATTTCAGCGAGTTGTCTCCACGTCCACACGATACAGGTATGGTTACACTTGCTGGTACTCAAAACCTCAGTGAGTTTGAACTTCATTGCCGTGCAGTGTTAGGATTGCCAATTCCTGAAATCACACAAGAGAGAATCGGTGCGAGTGCAGTAATATTATCACCTGTTGCAACACAAAACCCAGAATATGAAGGATTAGAGGAAGTCTGTGCGGCAGAACGTACTTATCTTCGTATTTTTGGCAAACCAAACGCACATGTCGGACGCCGTATGGGAGTTGTAGTATGTTACGATAAACTTGGTGAGTCGGTTGATCAGTTACGTGAAAAATGTAAGGCTTTGGCAGCAAAAGTTACAGTTAAATAACATGTTGTAGTAAGAAAAGTCTCACAGCATAAGTTATTAATATGTAAAGAATAATCTGCTGAAATTCTTTATAATAATATAAAGTCCTTAATCTTAATTGGTTAAGGATTTTTTATGCGATAGTTATTAACGTTTTCAACATAGTTATCAACACCCATGTTTAATAATTTCGTACCAGAATTATTGAATACATGACAAAAAGAATTAACTTTGCATTTGCAATTAACAAGAACGGAAGATGGCAGAAGAAAAGAAGAGAACTTATAAAAGAAAAACATCGGTTACTCAACCAATAGTTGTAAATGAAATCGGACGTCAGCAACCTCAGGCTCTCGATTTCGAAGCAGCTGTGTTGGGAGCATGCTTGATTGAGAAAGATGCTCATGGATTGGTGAGTGATATATTGAAACCAGCTTCATTTTACGATACCAGACACAAATTAATATATCAGACAATTCAGATGCTCGCGGCTGAAAACAAGCCGATAGACATCCTTACCGTAACAGAACAATTACGTGCTAACGGTGATTTGGAGCAGGCTGGAGGTGTCTTCTATATAGCCGAACTTAGTCAGAAGGTTATTTCATCGGCACATATCGAGTATCACGCCCAGATTATCGCACAAAAGGCATTGGCGCGTGAACTGATCACATATGCCAGCGAAATTCTGCGTCATGCCTTTGATGAAGGTGAAGATATTCAGCAACTTATGCAATCTGCAGAAGGACGATTGTTTGAATTGTCAAAGACAAATCTTAAGAAAGACTTCACACAGATCGACCCTGTCATAAAAGAAGCATTTGAGCAACTCAACAAGGCTGCTGCAAATCAGGATGGTCTGTCAGGTATTCCTTCAGGATTTGACAAACTTGATGCTATTACTAACGGATGGCAGAAGTCCGACCTTATCATCATTGCTGCACGTCCGGCGATGGGAAAAACAGCCTTTGTGTTGTCAATGGCTAAGAACATCACCGTTGATTACAGAAAACCTGTAGCTATGTTCTCGCTTGAAATGTCAAATGTACAGTTGGTCAATCGTATGATTGTCAATGTGTGCTCAATCCCTGGTGAAAAAATCAGAAGCGGACGACTCGATCCATATGAATGGGATGAACTGAACGTGAAAATCAATGACTTGTATGGTGCACCGCTTTATGTTGATGACACTCCGTCGCTGTCAGTCTTTGAATTACGAACAAAAGCACGTCGTTTGGTTCGTGAACATGGAGTGGAACTGATAATAATCGACTACCTTCAGTTGATGAATGCATCGGGAATGAGTTATAACAGCCGTCAGGAAGAAGTTTCTACCATTTCACGTTCTTTGAAGCAGCTGGCAAAGGAATTGCAGATTCCGATAATCGCATTGTCACAGTTGAACCGTGGAGTGGAAAACCGACCTGCAACAGAAGACAATCCGGATAATAAACGTCCTCAGTTGAGCGACTTGCGTGAATCTGGAGCGATAGAGCAGGACGCCGATATGGTATGTATGATTCACCGTCCGGAATACTACAAGTTGTATAAGGACGTACATGGAAACTCAACTAAAGGTATTGCCGAGATTATCATTGCAAAGCACCGTAACGGTCAGGTTGGCGATGTGAGATTGAGATTTATATCTGAGTATGCACGTTTTGCTAATGCTGACGAATCAGATTTCTCTTCATTGGGAGGTGAGGAAATAATCATGTCGCAAGGAAATGCAATGATACAAAATGACGATTTCCCAACACCTGCATTCGACGATGTGGCTCCATTCTGATGTAATGTGTTGCTAATCAGTAGTGATATGTTTTTATATACAGAACTGTCATTTTGATAGATGCAGGAGATTATATATGTATTGAGGAAATTTTAATGAATAATCTGATAATATTGATTGGGAGTATTTAATAGAGAATGGCACGAGAAATAATATGGAATGAATGAAATAAACACATTTTCTCACTATATCAATATGTTTTCAGGAGAGCACTTATTAGGAAAATAAGTGCTCTTATTATTTTTGTGATAAAAGAATAATTCGTATATTTGCAAAACAACCATGGAGTATATTATATTCCAACTAAAACCGAATAATTATGATATTTTATCCTAATGCAAAAATAAATATAGGCCTGAATGTAGTGGAGAAACGTCAAGATGGGTATCATAACCTGGAAACAGTGTTTTATCCGATACCTCTTCAAGATGCTATAGAGTTGAACACTTTAAGTTCGAATGAACAGTCAAATGACCCGTTCAAACTGAAGGTGTCAGGCAATATTCTTGATGGTACTCCCGACGACAATTTGGTAATAAAAGCATACCAGATGTTGCGTAATGACTTTAATCTGCCAAGTTGTTCATTTAACCTGTTTAAACATATACCTACAGGTGCCGGACTGGGTGGTGGAAGTAGTGATGCCGCATTCACAATCAAGGCCTTAAATGAAAAATTCTCATTGAATTTATCAGATCGGCAAATGGAAGATTATGCCTCACGATTAGGTGCCGATTGTGCTTTTTTCATTAAGAACAAACCTGTGTTGGCAACTGGTATCGGAAATGTCTTCCAACCTATAGATCTTTCATTAAAAGGTAAGACGATTGTGCTTGTTAAACCTGATATATTTGTCTCAACTCCAGATGCTTATCGTTTGGTGAAACCAGCACAACCGGAACGTCCATTGTCTGAACTTCTAAAGCAACCGATAGAGTCATGGCGCGATAATGTGGTGAATGATTTTGAACCAAGTGTATTTGCAAAATATCCTGAGATTGCAGCAATTAAAGACCTTTTATATGATATGGGCGCAATTTACGCCTCTATGTCGGGTAGCGGCAGTAGTGTATATGGAATATTCAAACGTCCATTGGAGAATGTGGATATCCATTTTGCGGGTTATTTCTGCAGACAACGTGAATTAGAGTAATATATATTAATACTGAATTAGATTTTACCAATGTCTGTATTAGAACAAATACAACAACTAAGACAAGAACTGCACCAACATAATTATAATTATTATGTTCTTAATCAGCCAACTATATCTGATTATGATTTCGATATGTTGATGCACAAACTTGAACAATTAGAGGCTGAACATCCAGAATATTCAGATGAGAATTCGCCAACTCAAAGAGTAGGAAGCGACTTGAATCAACAGTTTAAACAGGTTGCGCATAAATATCCGATGTTGTCTTTATCTAATACATATAATGAAGACGATGTACGTGACTTTTATAGAAGAGTTGATGAAGGACTTAACGGCGAACCATTTGAAATAATTGCAGAACTGAAATATGATGGTCTAAGCATAAGTCTGACATATATTGACGGAAAACTAACTCAGGCTGTTACACGTGGAGACGGTGTGAAGGGTGATGATGTGACGAATAATGTACGTACAATACGTTCGATACCACTTGTTTTGCAAAACAAATCTGATTATCCCCACGAGTTTGAGATACGTGGCGAGATACTGATGCCATGGGCAAGTTTTGAACGTCTTAACCGTGAGCGTGAATTGCGTGAAGAACCATTGTTTGCAAATCCTCGTAATGCTGCAAGCGGGACATTGAAGAGTCAGAATTCAACAGTTGTCGCTCAACGACAACTTGATGCCTATTTATATTATTTAATCGTGCCAGATGGTGAAACACCAGTAATTGAGAAAAATAATAAATCCCAACAGGTTGAGATAAAGAAGACAAATGACGCACAGTTGGATTTGTTTGCAGAACCAGTGCAGACTCAGTTGGAACTCTTTGCTGAACCTGATGATAAACAAAATGATACTATAAAAGATGTTCAGTCGAATAAAATTGCGATTGCCACCCATTATGAGGGACTGCAAAAAGCAAAAGAGTGGGGATTTAAGATAAGTGACGCAATGAAAGTCTGTCGTTCTCTTCAGGATGTATTGGATTTTCTTGATTATTGGAGCACAGAACGCAAAAATCTTCCAGTTGCAACAGATGGCGTGGTACTGAAAGTCAATTCTATTCGCCAGCAACATCATTTGGGATACACTGCAAAATCGCCACGATGGGCTATCGCATATAAATTCCAGACTGAAAGAGCATGTACTCGTCTGAATGAAGTGACATATCAGGTCGGACGCACAGGAGCAATCACTCCAGTGGCAAATATGGATCCGGTACAATTGGCTGGAACAATCGTTAAACGTGCATCTCTCCATAATGCAGATATCATTTCACAACTGGATTTGCATATTGGTGATATGGTATATGTTGAAAAGGGTGGTGAAATCATCCCTAAGGTTGTGGGCGTGGATAGTAGTCAGCGTTCAGAATCGCTTGAACCAGTGACGTTTATCACCAACTGTCCTGAATGTGGTACACCTTTGGTGCGTTTTGAAGGTGAAGCGGCTCATTATTGTCCTAATGACACAGGTTGCCCTCCTCAGATAAAAGGCCGTATCGAGCATTTTATCTCACGTAAGGCAATGAATATAGAGAGTCTCGGCCCTGAAACGGTTGACGACTTCTATCAGCGTGGATTAGTTCACGATGTGGCAGATCTATACGACTTGACTATCGCCCAGATATCGAATAATAACCCTAATCGTGTTGTTTCAGCGCAGAAAGCAGTTGAGGCAATCAAAAAATCTGCATCAGTGCCGTTTGAAAGAGTGCTGTTTGCCATCGGTATTCGTTTTGTAGGAGAAACTACAGCAAAACTCATCGCTCGTAAGTTTAAGTCAATGGATGCATTATCTGTTGCAACGCGCGAACAACTTCTTGAAGTAGATGGAGTAGGGGCTGTTATCGCAGATAGTATAATTCAGTTCTTTTCAAAAGAGAAAAATCTGGAGATTATTTCACGTTTGAGAGCTGCCGGCTTGCAAATGGAACTTGCAAAAGAACAACTTGAAGGAACTACAACATTGCTTGAAGGACAGAATATCGTGATAAGCGGAGTCTTTAATCATCATAGTCGAGATGAATACAAGGCGATGATTGAGCGTAATGGAGGCAAGAATGTGAGTAGCATAAGTTCTAAAACCACATTCGTTCTTGCAGGCGATAATATGGGACCTTCAAAACTCGAAAAAGCTCAAAAATTAGGCATAAGAATAATGACAGAAGAGGAATTTTTGCAGATTATTCAGTCTTGAGCATTAATATGGTTGTATTTGTTAGTTATTTTGTCTGTAATTTCGTTATTATTTCGTAACTTTGCAACCAAATTGAAAATAATTAACAGACGTAAACGATACAATGACACACAAACAATTTAAAGGACTTGGAATCGCACTAGTCACTCCGTTCACTGCAACAGGTGAAGTTGATTATCAGGCATTGAGAAACCTTGTCACATATCAGATTAATAACGGGGCTGATTTCTTGTGCATTCTTGCTACAACTGCTGAAACACCATGTCTTACAGCTGAAGAGCGTAGTAAGATCAAACAAATCATTGTTGAGACAGTTAAAGGACAAATCCCAATCGTAATGGGATGTGGAGGTAATAATACTCAGCAGGTTGTAGAAACACTTAAGACAGACGACTTTACAGGTATTGACGGTATTCTAAGTGTTTGCCCATATTATAACAAACCTTCTCAAGAAGGATTATATCAACATTTCAAAACAATTGCTGCTGCAACTAAGTTACCAGTGATTCTGTATAATGTACCAGGACGTACTGGGGTAAATATGACAGCGGAAACAACATTGCGTCTTGCTCGTGATGTAGAGAATATAGTAGCAATAAAAGAGGCAAGTGGAAACTTCACTCAGATAGATGATATAATCAAGAATAAACCAGCTGATTTCGTGGTGTTGTCAGGTGACGACGGAATTACATTCCCATTAATAACACTTGGAGCAACTGGTGTTATAAGTGTTATTGGTAACGCACTACCTTCAGAATTCGGTAAAATGGTTCGTTTGGCACTTGCTGGCGATTACAATAACGCACTTCCTATACATCATCAGTTTACAGAGTTGTTTAAACTATTGTTTGTTGACGGAAACCCTGCAGGAGTAAAAGCAATGCTTAATGCAATGGGGCTTGTTGAAAACAGACTGCGTTTACCTCTTGTGCCTGCAAAAATCGACACATTCAGTCAGATTGCAGAAATTCTCAGACAGTTGAATATTAAATTATAAAAATATTAATGCAAGCATTTGTTCTTAAAGACAATTGTATTTTGAATCAAATATATTATAAATAAATCACACGATGCCACAGATATCAGTCAGAGGCACTCAAATGCCTTCATCCCCAATTCGAAAACTTGCTCCACTTGCTGAACAAGCAAAGCAGAAAGGTGTGCATGTATATCATTTGAACATTGGTCAGCCAGACCTGCCAACACCAAAAGTGGCATTAGATGCGATGCGTAACATTGATCGTTCTATTCTTGAATATTCACCATCACAAGGTTATCGCAGTTATCGTGAGAAACTCGTCGGTTATTACGACAAGTATAATATCAAACTGACTGCCGACGACATCATCATAACAAGCGGTGGTAGTGAAGCGGTATTGTTCGCATTTCTTTCTTGTTTGAATCCTGGTGACGAAATCATCGTTCCAGAACCAGCTTATGCCAACTACATGGCATTCGCAATATCTGCCGGTGCTACAATCCGCACCATAGCAACAACAATAGAAGAAGGATTTGCACTTCCTAAAGTCGAGAAGTTTGAGGAACTGATTAATGAACGCACTCGTGCTATTCTGATTTGTAATCCGAACAACCCAACAGGATATTTATATTCTCGTAGAGAAATGAATCAGATTCGTGATCTTGTAAAGAAATACGACCTGTATCTTTTCTCAGACGAAGTGTATCGCGAGTTTATCTATACAGGTTCTCCATATATATCTGCATGTCATCTTGAGGGTATTGAGAACAACGTGGTGCTGATTGATTCAGTAAGTAAGCGTTATTCTGAATGTGGAATAAGAATCGGAGCACTGATAACAAAGAACAAACAAGTGCGTCAGGCAGTTATGAAATTCTGTCAGGCAAGATTGTCTCCTCCGTTGATCGGACAGATAATCGCTGAGGCTTCATTGGATACTCCAGAAGACTATATGCGTGATATATATGACGAATACGTTGAACGCCGTAAATGTCTTATCGACGGATTGAATCGCATACCTGGAGTTTATTCTCCAATCCCAATGGGAGCTTTCTATACAGTCGCAAAACTTCCTGTTGACGATGCAGAAAAATTCTGTGCATGGTGTCTCACAGAATTTGAATATGAAGGTGCAACAGTGATGATGGCTCCTGCTGCAGGCTTCTATACAACACCTGGTGCTGGACAAAATCAAGTACGTATTGCATACGTTCTTAAGAAGGAAGATTTGGCTCAGGCATTATTAGTTCTCAAAAAAGCATTGGAAAAATATCCAGGACGTACAGAATGAGCTTGTCAAGATTTATAGCAAGTCATATCTATACCGACAAAAACGCAGAGCAAAACAGAATATCTCGCCCTGCAATACGAATTGCATTGCTCGGTATCATCATAGGTACAGCCGTGATGATATTGAGCATTGCTGTTATCATGGGTTTTAAACGTCAGATAACAGAGAAAATCACGGGATTTGGTTCTCATCTCCAGGTTTTATCACTTACAAGAGATCAGAACAATCAGATTATGCCTATTCTTACAAATGATAGTCTGAAGTCTGTCATTATGCAGAATCGACAAGTAGCCCATGTGCAACCATATGTGCAGATTATGGGAATGATAAAGACCGATGATGATTTTCTTGGCATGCAATTCAAAGGAATTGATGAAGATTATGATACCACATTTTTGCATGTAAATCTTGTAGAGGGATATATTCCACATTTCTCTTCAAAAGAGGCTTCCAATAAGATTGTGTTGTCTAAATACATAACTAATAAGCTTAAATTATCTATAAATGATAAAATATATGCTTATTATATCTCACAATCAGGAATGCGTGCTCGTAGATTCGAAATCGTAGGAATATATCAGTCAAACTTGTCAGAATACGATAAAAGTATTGTTATAACAGACATCTATACCCTAAGAAAAATCCAGGGATGGGATAAGGAACAGTCCACAGCATATGAGATTCAGATTAAGGACTTTAATCAATTGCAAATAGTCACAGATCAATTGGTTGATAAGATAAATCATAATTTTGATCGTAACGGCTGTACATATGGAGTGTTTAATATAAAAGAGATTGCTCCGAATATATTCTCATGGCTTGGGGTGCTGGACATGAATGTGATAATAATTCTTGTGTTAATGCTCCTTGTGTCTATTGTAACCATCATGTCAGGGCTTTTAATCATCATGTTGGAACAAGTGAGCATGATAGGTCTTTTAAAGGCATTAGGGGCTACAAATGGCGCAATACGTAAGATATTTGCACGTTTTGCATTTAACCTTATCTTTAAAGGCGTTGTGATTGGAAATATAGTTGCTTTTATTGTTGCAGCCGTTCAATATTATACTCACATAATTAAGTTGGATGCCGAAACATATTATATTGATTCAGTTCCAATTGAATTTCACTGGCAATATTTTATTATTATCGATATAACTACTTTATTGATTACTTTTGCCGTTGTGTTCTGTTCTACACATCTGGTTTCAATTAATAAACCTGCTGACACATTACATTTTGAATAATCCAAAGAAGATGCAGAACATGCCGATATAAAAAATATAACGAAAAACACCCTTAAATGCGAAAAATATATAAAAAAATTTTTATATATCTAATTTTTACTTTATCTTTGTAATAAAGTAATTTTTATAATTTTATTTTTTATTAACAATTAAAACGTTTAAATATGAAAAGTAGAACTACTGCAGCGATTCTTGCTATCCTTTTAGGTGCATATGGTGCGCACAAATTTTACATCGGCCAGATGAAACAAGGTTGGATTTATCTAATTGTTACAATTGTTACATGTTTTGCAGCCGGTATCGTGTTCTGGATCCTTGCTCTTCTTGATGGAATCAAATGGTTGCAAATGACTGATGAGGAATTTGCTGCATCTATCGAAGCTGGTTCACAAGCCTAATCAATTAAAATCAACAATTATTGATACAGAGGTATATCTTAGGATATGCCTCTTTTTTTGATATATCAACTTATGTTTAGGTCATGAAGTGCGAAGTACATTAATCTTAACGCATATACCCGTTTCTGTCTTATAAGTCTTTCTCTTGTAGTATATCAAACAATATAAGGGTATTAGATAATGAGGCAGCCGATAATCAGTAGGGAGGGAATGACTCTCAAAGAAAAGATATCATTAAATCAAAAATATCCATAAAATAAAAAGTATCAGCCACTAAGTGCTGATACTTTTTTATTGATTAGAAGGAGTTAGGGCAGAGCCTTTTCCTTTAGTTTATACAATTACGTTGTTATTCCTGTTTTTTGTTTGCAGAATAAACAATCTTAAGAGCATAAGCCTTACGCAGTGTTTGTTTGACATCTGTTATGACGCCCATTGGTGTTGCGTGGTCAGCTTTAATAGAAACAGTGTAGAATGGCTTTTCACTTTCAGCCATATCTGCTCTATCTTGCATTATAAAGTTGTATACATTCTCTTGACCATTGCCTTCTTGATCGGCAAATTTATCGTTTATCTGGATACGTGTACCGTCTCCATATTGTGAACGATATTGATCGTTTGGTCTACCGATGTATAAGAATGATGTACTTGACTTACGTGCAAGTTTTTCAAGCTGTGTTCCAACTGGACGATCAAACTTCACCATTAACGTTACTTCACGCATTGTTGTTACCATCATAAAGAAGAACAACACTGAGAAGATAAGGTCAGGTAGTGATGATGTGTTCAATTCGGGCATCTCACGGCCACCGTCTTTATTAAATCTACTCATACTTAATTTGCTTTTCCGTATTTTTTAGGCTCAGCTTCTGAAATCTTCATTGGATACACCTCGCGAATTGCGCTCTTTTGCTTATCTGTTAAGAATTCGTATTTGCAGTTGAATTCTTGTTGAGATAATTCATCGCGAAGTTCATTGTATGCAGCAACAAGTTCGTCCTGAACCATGAAGTAAATACCATAACTGGTTCCACGGTCTGATTGCACTGAGATTACGTGGTTTTCAGTAACCATAAACTTCTTGTTGAGAAGTTTTACAGTGTGAGGTTTCAACTCCGGAAGGTTGGGATTGTTATCCGCATTTTTAATGAATTCTTTAGCTCTTGGTCTCACATCTTGTAATGCAGAGTATTCGTCACCAATCATAAGTAAGTTATCTTTACTTATTCTTATGTTAAGAACGTTGCGCTCTTTAACTTTAATATCTACCTTTTGGTTCTCCTCTGGTGGTTTTGGCAAGGTACGACTAAGACCTTGGTCAGTATCCATAGAGGTAGTCACAAGGAAGAATATGAGCAACATGAACGAGATGTCCGCAGTTGAACTGGTGTTCAATCCTGGCATTTTTCTTTTCTTTCCCATAGCTACTCAATCAGATTAATTATTTTTTAAGACCATTAATGAGACTGAATATAACAGAACCCAATGCTATTACAAGGAGGATGATTATAGACCAAAGACATGCGTCAGATACAATAATCTCATCTGGTTTACACCAGTCTTTGTTGTTAATCAACCAATGTTCGTCCTTTACAGATGCTCCGTAAATAGCACCAATTCCTGTTGTAAGAATTGGAAGTCCCCATGTGTAGAGATATGATTTGTTGAATCCCCACTGCTTTACGTACATGCAGAAACTGCAGATAGCAGATAATGCACCAATAACTAAGAGTGAGATATTCCATACAAGTAGTACATCAAGGAATTGCGGATCGTACATCTTTGGGTTTTCTTCCCATGCTCTATCAAAATTGATAAAGAACAAGATGAACGAAATAATGCTGATACCAATCAGTACATAGAATACATATTTTGAAATTTTCTCGGTATTCATTATTTTATACTTTTTATTTGTTCTTGTTTCAATTTTTACTCTTCTCTCGTTTCTAAAATGTGCTTATATTTAAGCTTTCTTTGCGTTAAATTTAGCAACGAGGTCTAAGAGTGAAATTGTTGTATCTTCCATTTGTGCAGTGATGCTTTCAATCTTAGCAAGGATGTAGTTGTAGAACAACTGAAGAACAAGAGCAACAATGATACCGAAGATAGTAGTGATAAGGGCCACTTTCATACCTCCTGCAACGACTGTTGGAGAAATGTCACCTGCTTTTTGGATATCGTCGAATGCCTGAACCATACCGATCACAGTTCCCAAGAATCCGAGAGATGGTGCCATTGCGATGAAAAGTGTAATCCATGAACAGCCTTTTTCCAAGTTAGATGCCTGAACTGCTCCATATGCAACAACTGCCTTTTCTACAGCGTCTGCACCGTCCTTAAGGCGCATAAGACCTTGGTAGCAAATTGAAGCGATTGGACCACGTGTGTTACGGCAAATATCCTTAGCCTTTTCTACATCGTTATTATCAAGTGCTTTTTCTACGTTTACAAGCATGTTTCTTGTTTTAACATCTGAAAGAGCAAGATAGATGATACGTTCAATGCAGAATGCAAGACCTATGATAAATGCTAATGCTACTGGGAACATCCACATTGCAGAACCTTCGATGAACTTAGTCTTGAGTTGCTTGTACATACCAACTTCTACAACACCTTCATCGTCTGTAGCAACAGCTGCGGTTTCAGCGCTATCTACCTGCTCAACAGCAGCAGAATCAACTTGCTCAACAGCAGCAGAATCATTAGCTTCTTCGTCTTGAGCTAAAACTGATTGAGTCATTCCTAATGTGAAGACTCCCATAAGTGCAATAATTGCAAATACTTTCTTCATTGTTTGATTGAATTTTTAAGATTAATACTTTATTTGTTATTATTTTTTGTTTTTTGTATTTATCTGTTTTTAGTCTATCTCTCTTTATTTGTTTCTTTTTTTAGTGCGGAGAGAGGGGGATTCGAACCCCCGAAACGCTTTTGACGTTTACACGCTTTCCAGGCGTGCCTCTTCAGCCACTCGAGCATCTCTCCATGGGCATCCCTTTGAGCGTATAACTCAAAAACGGTTGCAAATTACAACTTTTTTGCGAGTTATCAGCTAAATCAGCAACAAAAATACGCATTTTTTTTGTTATAGTAAGCATTTCTGCGTATTTTTCTTTGTTTGGGTTGCAATATTATCTATTTCGCACTCATAAATTTCAGATAATCGGGTCGCGGTTGATACTATGAACGAACTCTCATTTCTTTTTCCCCGATGGGGAACAGGGGCTAAATAGGGAGCATCGGTTTCAAGTACAATTCTTGACAACGGAACCTCTTGTTTCAGTACTTCGGGTAATGTGGATTTCTTGAATGTGACAACCCCACCGATTCCCAACATAAAGTTTGGAAAACTAAGTAGTTGCCGCGCCTCTTCTGCGGTGCCACTAAAGCAATGAAAAACTCCTCTAAGATTGTATTTACGGTATTTCTCCATTAAATCAATTAGGTCATGGTGCGCATTGCGTACATGAATCATCAGTGGAAGATTAAATTCAATGGCCCATTGTATCTGTTGTTCAAATGCTTCTATTTGTTGGCTTTTATATGTGTCGTCCCAATAGTAATCGAGTCCTACCTCGCCAATGGCGCAAAACTGTTGTTTATGACTTGTGTCATTCTTATTTCCTACGAGTATTTCGTGAAGCTTATTCAACTGACTTTTATAGTCTTCTTTCACTTCTTCTGGGTGTAGTCCAATCATAGGAATGAGATAATCCTCATGCTCTTTACAGATATTGAGAAGATTTGTCATCCCTTCCAAGTTGATGGCAGGAATAAGTATTTTCTCAATATTTGCTTGTTTGGCACGTGATAATACGCTGTTGAGGTCTTCTTTGAATTCCGGACCGTCAAGGTGGGCATGAGTATCTATCAGCATAGGATGCGTTTATTTGTTTCGGGTCATAAGCCAATTAGCAAAGTCGATAAGTGGCTGTTTTTTAGCGTCTTCAATATTAACTCTGCTTAAATCGTTCAGTGCATCGTTGAATAATTGTACAATCTTGTTATTGCAGAGTTCTTTTATATTGATTTGGTCGTAAATCTCAGTTACACCTTTAATTTTTTCTTCAGGAAGATATTCTTTTGCATTAATCCAGTTTTGTAATGCTTCTTTCTGCTTATTATCAGCTAATTGCAGTGCATTGATTAGCATAAATGTCTTTTTGTTGCACAGAATGTCTCCTCCGATTTTCTTACCAAATACGGCTGGGTCGCCATACACGTCAAGAAGGTCGTCTTGTAATTGAAATGCCAATCCTATTTTTTCTCCGAACTTATATAGGTTTTCAGCGTCGCTGTCGTTTGCTCCGGCAAGTTCTGCACCTATCTTCAACGCGCATGCAAGCAGTAATGATGTTTTCAGACGAATCATCTCCATATATTCTTCTTCTCTTACATCGTTTCGATTTTCAAAATCGACATCATATTGCTGACCGTCGCATACTCCAAGAGTTGCATCATTGAATGTCTTTAATGCTTTTGCTTGGCTCTCAGGTTGGAATCCGTAGATGTTTTCTGTGAATAGTTTGTATGCAATTATTAGCATGGCATCGCCAGAAAGAATTGCAGTGTTGCTGTCCCATTTTTTGTGGACGGTCTGAAATCCTCGTCTCATGTCTGCATTGTCCATCAAGTCGTCATGTAAGAGTGTGAAATTGTGATATGTTTCCAATGCGACGGCTTGTGGAAGTATCTTCTCAGTATCTTCTTTATATAAGTTATATGCCATTATCATTAATAGGGGTCTGATTCGTTTGCCTCCAAGTGATAATACATATTTTATTGGGTCGTACAGCCCTTGTGGATTTTCGGGGTAGGGCAGTTGTTTTATATATTGTTCAATACTATTGAGAATCTCGTCTTTATTCTTCATAATACAAACCTTTTGTATATAATAAAGGTATGTCATGAATAAAAAATATATGACACACCTTTATAAACTATATATTATTGAAAATTAATAGCTCTATTTTTTTATGACAATCTGAAACTAACTGGTGCTGTGAATTTTACACGTACAGGTCTACCCATGTTTCTTCCAGGGTTCCATTTTGGCATATTCTTTATAACACGTAGGGCTTCTTTGTCGCATGAAGGATCGAGAGATTTTACAACCTTTGGATCTACGATTGAACCGTCTTTGTTGACAACGAACTGTACAACAACTTTTCCTTGAATGCCTTGCTCTATTGCCAATGGTGGGTATTTGATGTTTTCGCTCAAATATTTGAACAATGCTTCATCTCCACCTGGGAATGATGGCATTTGTTCTGCAACAGGGAAGATTTCATCTTCGTTACTTCCTGGGTTTTCTACCGCAGGACCTACTGCTATAGGACCTGGATGTGCGACAACTGCAGGACCAGGAGTTGCATCGTGTGTATCTTCTTGAGATTCGATTTTCTCCTCCTTGATATCTGTTTTGTTGTCAACAATGTCTATAATCTCAACAATCTGCGGAACATTTGCTGGTGGTGGTGGTGCCGCAGTGAATATTGGTTGAGTAATAGGTGGAATTTCCTCGTCTGGCACAGTTGCTTGTACACTGTACACAGTGTCTGTTTCTTTGTATTCGTGTGTTGTCCACTCGAATGCAGCAAACATAAGTCCCAAGGCAACAATATATCCAAGTAATAGGCTCGTGCCTTTTTGACCTTCCAGGTCTGCTTTTTTTGATTTTTTAATTTCCATAGGTATGTTTGTTTTTATTTTTCTTCTTTTAAAAGGATATGATTTTCCATTCGAGAGCAAATGTACTACTTTTTTTTAATACAACGGCTATTTATTTATGTTTTTTTACAAAAAAACTTATTTTATTATATTATTGATATCAATTGTCGATTCATTGTTTGCAATTGACCTAATATGTATGTCACGTTGAGGGAATGGAATTTCTATATCGTTTTCGTTGAGAGCGGTATAAACTGACTCGCGGATTTCAGCTGTGAATGCGTTTTTTTGGTCAACCAGCATCCATGCTCTAATCTGAAGATCTACACTGCTGTCGCCGAAGTCACTGACAATAACTCCGAGTGTCTTATCTGGTGAGACGATAGGTCTTCCGTCAAACTTCTTTTGGCACAGTGGTGTTATTGTTTTCAGAATGACGTCACGTACTTTTTGTATATTACTTCCGTATGCTACTCCAATTGGAATCTTTACTAATTCATAACTATGATTACGTGTTAAGTTCTTGAAGTTCTTGTTAAAGAGTGATGCGTTGAGGAATGCAATGACAGAACCGTCGAGTGTGATGATTTGTGTTGACTGGTATGTTATTGATTCTACTTTACCTTGTATTCCGTCACACTCAATATAGTCGCCAACACGCAAACGTCCGGTCATGAGGCTTATTCCGTAGAAGAAGTTCTCCAAAAGGTCTTTCATCGCAAAACCCATACCTGTTGCCAGACCTGCAAATACGATTTCGATTCCGCTTGGTGGAACTTTAAGGAACTTGAGCGTGAAGATGAAATAAGTTCCCCAAACGAGTATTGCAATGATGTTTCGTGCAAGTGTCTCGTTGAACTCTCCACCTCCTTTTTCGAGTGCCTTATGTGTGCGATACAGCTGATATACTGTTCTGATGACATAATTCAAGTATCTGAAGATGAAGAAGCATTCGATGATGATTCCTAACTTCTTGATTGATATTTCAAGGAATCCCTTAATGGCATAGTTGTGGTCGAAAATCTCCTTGCATTTGGCTGTCATCTCGAACACATCTGCCGACATGTATATAGATGAGATTATCGACAGTAGGGCGATGATAGGAATCAATGTCTTTATTATAAAGTCGTATGCCCATGTCTTATGGATGAATTGTCCTTTCTTGATTCTTTCGATTAAGACTCCGCTGTCTTTTTGCAATAGCAGTTCCTTTCTTTTTGAGAATGTTCTTTCGCTGACTATGATTTTCTTTGTCAGTATGTTTTTCTCGTATATTTCCAAGAGATCATATACACATGTTATGGTTTGTATTGCAGCAAGCTGGAATGTCCACCAGATAATAATCTGTACTGCCATGAGTGTGAATCCGGCAAGTGAACAAACGCTGGCTGTAATCATTACGGTGAATGAAATACTTGAGTATGTGAGGTCTGCCAGTGGCAGGTTGCGTCTGCTTTTGCGTATAGCGTAGAACTGCCATATTGTGAAGCCAATCAGGATAGGTGGGCATATCAAGTTAACCAGGTTGTTTGGTATAAGCACTATTCTGAAGAATATGATTATCAATGCCATACAGAGGTAAGGCATGTATATTCTAATGCCGTCTTTTGTCTGTTCTGCTTTCAGACGTATAAGTAATGATATGAGCAGAGCTTCGATTAACCATGAGAATGTCATCATTAGGTTTGATGCCATGATGAACAGGTTGAATGACAGGTTCTGTTTTACAATTGATAATGCAATAGCGAATATAAGTACTCCTAAAGCAAGTACGCATGTATTACGCTGGTATTTCTTGAATGTGTCAGGATCGAAATTAACCCTGTTGTTTTTAAGTTTGTGCAGTATTTTCTTTGATAGTTTTGTCTTTCTCAGCAGGAATGGTATAAGTCTGATTAATATATTACTCAATATGGTTGCAATGAATATATATACCAGCATGAATATACTTACTGCAAGGATGATAGGTCCGCGCCATTCAGATTTGCCTTTCTGTCCTTTTCCTAACGGACGGTATTTGAAATCTACATCCTTCTGAATCAGAGGAATCTGTCGTGGAAGTTGTGATAGTATTGTCAGATAATTTGATGTACCGTCTTTAAAGATGCTTTGTTGCAGATCCTTGTAGCGTTGTTTTGTGTAGTTGTTGAGGTTCTCAACCTTATTTGTCACAGCTTTGTAGTAGTGGTGGTCTTTATCAATGTTTATGAGTATGCGTAATAAGTTATTACGTATGGCTTTTGCATACATAATACACTCTTCACGGTCTTTCTGTTCTTCTTTCGACAGTGTGAAAGGGGCTTTATGCTTGATGAAAGTGGTGTCTCCCTTAACAGAATCAATTTTTATCTCGGTTAGTCCGTCTTTCAGGAATCTCTTGTGTTTGTGTTTGTTAACCTTTGATGGGGGAAGTTCTTCAAGTGATGTGATAAGACTGTCGTATCGTGCCACTTCTCCCATTATGTTTTTCTGTATCTTCTCATAAGGTACATTGTTCTTGTTCAGTTCCTTATACAGATTAGATGCTTCTGTACATGCGTATGCAAGGTCTAATGTGAAGTCTGACTTTTGTGAATACAGGATAAGGCTTATCTGATCGGCTCTTTTCATGAAGTCCACCAGTTTCTGATGCTGAGCCGCACTTCTGTGGCTATATTGTTGCATCATGAATTTTTGGTTTCCGTATGTGTCTTTTAACTCGAGTTTTAATATCCCGAGTGTTTTTGACAGGTCTTTTTCCTTTAAGACGGCATGTATTGGAAGTACTGCTATGACAGTAAGCAGTATGACAGATATGATCTTCTTTATTACCTCAGGTTTGTAGTTAGTCATTTGTAATAAGTTTCTTTAGTGCGTTGTATAATTTGTTAAGGATAATTCTGATTTTATTATTTTGTCCGATTTCTTCACTTATAAACTCAGCATCTCCTACGGTGTTTGTTAGCTCTTTTGTTTCATCGTTGTCATCGTCGTCTTCGTTCATGTAGATATCAAGTTGTTTATGCAGATTCTGTTTTATATCTATCAGTAAACCCTTGAAACCTTTATTGCGTCTGAAGCGATTATATGCTTTTTTCCTATTTATGCAGAATAGGATGAATCTGTGCCAGCATTTTATCAGTAGCTGCCATATGATTTTGGATAACTTGATCAGTCCTTGCCATATTTTATATAATGTAGGACGTAAATTTATCAGTGTGTTCAGTGTTGCTTTCAGCAACCATATAATTCCTCTCCAAATGGCTTGTAACAGCCAGACAAATGCTTTTGCGATGTATATGGCCATATCTTTGAGCCATAGCTTGAATTTCTTTACTTTGTCTTGTGTGCTGTTTGAATTCCAGAATACGATAATTCTGGATATAAGAGCCATGAGCAGGGCTATTAATAACTTGATTATCTTTAATATAAGACGGAATGTCCTGACTATAAACTTGAGTATGACTTTTAGCAGCAGAATACTTATTTCGCTAAGCATCTGTAGCCAGTTTCTCTCAGAAGAAGGCTTGTGTCCGCTATTGTAACTCATTGGTTTTTATTCGTTCCCTCAATAAAGATGTCAAATTTTCTGCAAAGGTAGTTATAAAATATAATTTGACAATAATTTATGATGTAAAAAAATGTTTATTTTTGAATTAGCAAACAAGTGTGCCATTTTAGCAATAGCACACTTGTTTATTTATGATAGAATCTGTTTGATTTCTAATGTTTATATAAATCAAAGACCTTTACCATGACAATGTTTGAATTTTTTTCCTGAACCACATGGACATAAGTCGTTTCTTCCAACTTTTGGCCCATTGTTTTGTACAGGTGCAGTTGGTTGTGCAGCACGTGTGTCGGAATTTGCAGCAGCCTGCATACCTCTTTGTGTTTCAGTTGGTTGACTGAGGTCTTCCTTTGATTCTACGTAATGTGGCTGTGGTGGCTGTTGTACTTGCTGTGGTGCTTGATGTACCTCTTCCTGATTTTGCATAGGTATGTTGCAACGCATAAGCACACTTATTGTTCCGTCGTTGATATTATCAATCATGCTGTCGAACAGAGTTACTGATTCAATTTTGAATACAAGTAGTGGGTCTTTCTGTTCGTAACTTGCATTTTGTACGGAATGTTTCAGCTCGTCTAATTGACGTAGATTCTCTTGCCATGATTCGTCAATTTTCTGAAGCAGTATCAGTTTTTCAAATACAAGGAAGATGTTCTTTGCTTCTGCTTCGTATGTTTCTTTTAATGGAACGGCGATGCTATATCCTCTTTTACCATCAGTTAGAGGAATGATAATGTTCTCATACATAGAACCTTTTTCCTCGTAGATGTTTTTGATTACAGGCCATGCTGTATTTGCTATTCTTTCTGTACGTTCTTTGAATTTGGCAAGTACTGCATCGTAAGTTAAATCCAAAAGTTTATTTGTGTTTCCTTCGAACTGTTCTGCAGTGAAAGGAACTTCCATGGCAAATATTCTGATGAACTGCTCTTTGCATCCTTCGTAATCATTGTTTAGAATGATTTTCTTTATACGATCCCAGATTATGTTAGAGATATCCATTCCGATACGTTCTCCCATAAGTGCGTGACGTCGTCTTTCGTATATTACTTTACGCTGTTTGTTCATGACGTCGTCGTATTCGAGGAGGCGTTTACGGATACCGAAGTTGTTTTCTTCTACTTTCTTTTGTGCACGTTCGATGGATTTGTTAATCATTGGGTGTTCAATCATCTCACCTTCTTCAAATCCCATTCGGTCCATGATCTTACTGATACGATCAGAAGCGAACAGACGCATGAGTTTATCTTCGAGACTCACATAGAATACAGAAGAACCTGGGTCGCCCTGACGTCCTGCACGTCCACGTAACTGACGGTCAACGCGTCGGCTTTCGTGACGTTCTGTACCGATGATGGCAAGACCTCCGGCTTCTTTTACTTCAGGTGAGAGCTTGATGTCGGTACCACGACCTGCCATGTTGGTTGCAATGGTCACGATACTCTTCTGTCCTGCGTTTTTAACGATATCTGCTTCTCTTTCGTGGAGTTTTGCATTCAGAACGTTATGTGGTATCTTTCTCATTGAAAGCATCTTGCTGAGCATTTCAGATATTTCAACTGATGTGGTACCCACAAGAACTGGTCGTCCTTCAGCTACCAAACGTTCAACTTCTTCAATAACAGCCTTATATTTCTCACGATTTGTCTTGTAAACTCTGTCGTTCTGGTCGTCACGGATAACAGGTACGTTTGTTGGAATCTCAACTACATCGAGTTTGTAGATGTCCCAGAATTCACCAGCCTCAGTAATAGCTGTACCGGTCATACCTGCAAGTTTGTGATACATACGGAAATAGTTCTGTAGTGTGATTGTAGCATAAGTTTGAGTAGCATCTGTTACTTTTACTCTTTCTTTTGCTTCTACAGCCTGATGAAGTCCGTCGCTCCATCTGCGTCCTTCCATGATACGTCCAGTCTGTTCGTCAACGATTTTTACTTCTCCGTCCATTACAACGTAGTCATCATCGATTTCGAACATAGTGTATGCTTTTAAGAGTTGTTGCATTGTGTGTACGCGTTCGCTCTTAACAGCATATTCTTGCCAGAGTTCGTCTTTCTTAGCAACTCGTTCTTCTTCGCTAAGATTTGCGTTCTCCAATTCTGATAATTGTGATGCGATGTCAGGTAAGATGAAGAATGTGTCGTCTTTTACGATATCGGCAATAAGTTGGTTACCTTTATCTGTCATTTCAACAGATTTCATCTTTTCATCGCATACGAAGAATAACGGATCTGTAGCTTCAGGCATACGTCTGTTGTTATTCTCCATATATATTTCCTCTGTTTTGAGGAGACCAGTCTTTATACCTGGTTCAGAAAGGTACTTGATGAATGCTTTATTCTTAGGGAGTGCCTTATATGCTCGGAAGAGTGAAAGGAAACCAGCCTCGATATCTTTCTGGTTGTCGCTGTCGATGAGTCGTTTAGCATCAGTAAGATATTGAAGGGCTTGTTTTTTCTGTGCTTCAACAAGTTTCTCGATATACGGACAGAATTGTTCGAACATCTGTACTTCGCCTTTTGGTACAGGACCAGAGATAATCAACGGTGTACGTGCGTCGTCAATCAGAACGGAGTCAACCTCGTCGACAATTGCATAATTATGCTTACGCTGTACAAGGTCTTGTGGACGCATTGCCATATTATCACGTAGGTAGTCGAAACCGAATTCGTTATTTGTTCCGTATGTCACTTCTGCCTGATATGCTCTTCTTCTGTCAGCTGAGTTTGGCTTATGTTTGTCGATACAGTCAACATTCATTTGGTGGAACAAGAAAATAGGGGAGTTCCATTCAGAGTCACGACGTGCAAGATAATCGTTGACTGTGACAACATGAACACCGTTTCCTGTGAGGGCATTTAAGAATACAGGGAGGATACTGGTTAATGTCTTTCCTTCACCAGTCATCATTTCTGCAATCTTTCCCTGATGGAGTACAACACCACCAAACAACTGACAATCATATGGGATCCAGATATTAGGTGCCCCATCGAATACTTCGTGAATAAGAACCTTGTCGTCTTTGATTTCAACAACACCAGGGTAGCGCAGTACAGCTTCGCGGTCGAAGTCGGTTGGAGTAAGCGCTAAATCCTCAATGCTTTTCGCTTCTCTAAAACGGCGGCATGTATCTTTCACGATAGCATACACCAGCGGCATTATTTCGTCAAGTTTTTTATCAAAAACTTTTAATACTTCTTCTTCTAACTTGTCAATTTTTTCAAAAAGAGGAGCTCTGTTTTGTATTTCAGTTTTCTCGATTTGATCTTTAACTTCTTTGATCTCGTTGCGTAAATCTGCAGCAGCATCCTGAATGTCTTGTTTCAGTTGTTGTGTTTTCTGACGCAATTCATCATTTGACAATGCAGCCAAAGTTGGGTAAATATTATTAACCTCCATAACAAATGGACGTATTGCCTTGATGTCTCTTTGTGCTTTATTGCCAAAGAGTTTGGTCATTAAATCATTGAATCCCATGTTTTATATTAAGTTTTATTGTTTCGGTATTATTTTTTTGTTTTGCAAAGATATGAAAAAATATTATGTTTACAATTACTCTAACCAGCAAAATCGATGCCAATGGTAAAATGGCAGTATTAAGAGTTTGTTGAACTAAAACAATTGTCAGTATGAATATTATGATATCTGCCAATATGACGTATGACAGAATTTTTGTCTTTCTTTTTATTATGAACGGTATTGTTAGGTATGCTAATGGATTGAATATAATTACCAAGTAGTTTGTACTGACTCCTGGATGGTCTGAGAAGAAAAACAGGAATGAGATAAGTAATCCTATTGTTCCAACACAAAATGCGAGTATGACATCAAACCATTTGAAAATTTTCTTTCTTTTGATTTCGTAGAATGTCAGTAGTATTGTCAACAACAATAATCCAGTAGTGAAAATAAGTGCCATGTGGCTTTTGTCTTCTTTTATGCTGGCATCGTGCTTTATTGGGCATGATGTGGCTAATACCAGATTCCTTGTTGTGTTATCGCTATTATGTATAACTGCGTGACTGACTTGTTCTTGAAGGTTTGACGGAATGAACATCTGTTGTCTTTTGGTTAGTGGCTTGTCAATTTCAGTACCAAGAAGCATGTCTATCCCAAATTCTATCCAGCTGTTGACAGATGTGTGCTTACGTAGTATCTCACGTGTTGTGAGATCTGCATATGAAGATTCCCCATATTGAACTTTTCCGTCTATAACCTTTTCAATCATGTCACGTGCTCTGGTGGCGCAATTGTCGTATAACCAATTGTATTTGTATAATCGATTCTCAGGAAGAAGATTCTCGAAAAGAAGTGCTTGTATCTGTATTTTTTCTTCTGGTGTGAGATTTAATATCTGTTCGGTAACATTTACGTTACGTTCATTATATCGTTCAAAGAAGAAATCAGCAGGTTCTGCTCCCAGTTCATAGAATGTCTCACCTTTTACAAACTTGTATATGAAGTTCTCGGTTTTATAATTGAACATTCCATAATTGAACACAATGTCTCTTCTGTTTTGTTTGTCAATCACGCGTATTGCAGTATGTCCGAAGAAGGCATGAATTTCTGTTCCTGGCGAACAGGTGATAAGTGACACTTGCATGTCTTGTCCAGATTGTTCAACGTAAGAGGAATCGTTTTCTTGCGCATGAACAAGATTCGTACATAACAACATATTAATAATGAAGGCAAACACCTTCATTATTAATAATCGCATTGGTCTATGTTGTTTAAGTGTCAATGTTTGTGCTTGATAATCTGTTGATTATTAGATGATAAATAATAACTCTCTGTATTTAGGCAATGGCCACAATTCGTCATCGACTATAATTTCGAGTTTATCAACATGAGTTCGTATCTCTTCGATGAGAGGTGCCACTGTGTCATGGTATGCAATGGCTCTTTCTCTGTTAGATTCAATCTTGTTTGCAACTTTACGTGCGTCAATCAGTTTTCTGACATGTTCTATTATGAATGACTCATGTTTTGCAATATTACGTATTATTGCAATATTGTTGCTTGACAATTCTTCTAATTCTGCATCATTGAATATCTGTTTCATCTTTTGCACATTATCTAACAATGATGTCTGATAACGTGTGACAATTGGAATAATATGGTTGATACAGATATCGCCGAATATACGTGCTTCGATTTGTACTCTCTTGATGTATGTCTCCCATTTTATTTCATTGCGTGCCTGTAATTCGAATTTGTTCATTACATTCATGCTTTCAAACATTTTGATAGACTTTTCGTCAAGATATCTGTCGAAGATGATAGGGCAGCTGCTTTCACAGTCTAATCCGCGTTTTTTAGCTTCCTCTTTCCATTCTTCACTATATCCGTTTCCGTTGAAACAAATTGGTTTACAGTAAACAATGTCTTCTTTTAATACTTTGAGGATAGCCTTTTCTTTTACTTCACCTTTTTCTATCAGGTTATCTACTCTTGCTTTGAAATTTGTGAGAGCTTCGGCTACGGCAGTGTTTAATGCAATCATAGCACTTGCACTATTAGCCTCAGAACCTATTGCTCTGAATTCAAATCTGTTACCAGTGAATGCGAAAGGTGATGTTCTGTTTCTGTCGGTGTTGTCAATCAGCAATTCTGGGAAAGAAGGAATATCAAGTTTCATTGATGTCTTTCCTTTTATTGTGATGATTTCATCATTTGCCTTCTCAACATGTTCGAGTATGTCGCTCACTGTTTTTCCGAGGAACGAACTGATGATAGCTGGAGGAGCTTCGTTTGCGCCCAGTCTGTGTGAATTGCTTGCAGACATGATACTTGCTTTCAGAAGTCCGTTATGGTCATATACAGCTTTTAATGTTTCTACTATAAATGTGACAAATCGCAGATTGTCTAAAGGTGTTTTACCTGGTGCGTGTAGTAGGACTCCAGTATCTGTTGATAATGACCAGTTATTATGTTTTCCAGAACCATTGATTCCTTTGAATGGTTTTTCGTGAAGTAAACAACGGAAACCGTGTTTTCTTGCAATTTTTTTCATGATAGACATGATTAACATGTTGTGGTCGATTGCAAGATTACATTCTTCGAAAATCGGAGCAAGCTCAAACTGGTTAGGAGCAACCTCGTTGTGTCTTGTCTTACATGGAATACCCAATTCTAAGGCATGTAGTTCAAGATCACGCATGAAATTTTCTACTCGTTTTGGAATACTTCCGAAATAGTGGTCGTCCATCTGCTGGTTTTTTGCAGATTCGTGTCCTAATAATGTACGTCCAGTCATGATTAAGTCAGGACGGGCACTATAAAGTGATTCATCTACAAGGAAATATTCTTGTTCCCAACCAAGGTTTGTTTTTACTTTCTTAACCTTTGGGTAGAAGTATTGTGCGACAGCAGTTGCTGCTTTGTCAACAGCAAACAATGCTTTTTTTAGTGGTGCTTTATAATCGAGCGATTCTCCGGTGTATGAGATGAATATAGTTGGAATCATAAGTGTGTCTCCCATGATAAACACAGGAGATGTCGGATCCCATGCGGAATATCCACGTGCTTCGAATGTTGAACGAATACCACCTGATGGGAACGAACTGGCATCAGGCTCTTGTTGAACAAGAAGTTTTCCTTCGAATTTCTCAATCATACCTCCTTTTCCGTCGTGTTCAACAAAACCATCATGTTTTTCAGCTGTGCCTTCTGTGAGTGGTTGGAACCAGTGTGTGTAATGAGTTACACCCCATTGCATTGCCCATCGTTTCATTCCGTCAGCAACAGCATCTGCGATTGTAAGATCGAATGGAGCAGCATTGTCAATTACATCGCACATTTTCTTGTAAACATCCTCTGGCAGAAATTTATGCATGGCAACTTTTCCGAAAACCTTTCTTCCAAAATATTCAGAAGGACGCTCTTCTGGTTGTTTTATTCTTAGAGGCTGTTTTTTGCAAGCCTCGTTTACCATCTTGAATCTTAATGATGAGGTCATATTTTATCGTTTTATAATGTGTTTGCAAAGGTACGAATTTATTGACAATTGACAATACATTTTTATTCTAAATACTTAATTTAGTCTATGAAAAACAAGTTTCGGGTGTTTTGTGCTAAAGCGGTTTACCTATGATTGCCGATGTTTGTCTTTTTTATGTGGTGTTATCTTATCAATTTCTGTTATGCAAAAAACATTGATGTTGGGTGTCGTACTCTGGTATAAGTAGGGTGTTTATTGTATGAATAATTCTTCTGGATATTGTATGTCTGTGAGAAACAGAGCATTTGCTGGTACGCTCATTCCTGCCGAACATCTGTTTTTTTGTTCGATTATTTTCTTGAAATCTTCTATTGTTATCGCTCCGCGTCCCACATCAAGTAGTGTTCCGACAATTGCACGTATCATGTTGCGAAGAAATCTGTCTGCTTGAATTGTAAATACCCAGGTTTCTTCGTTTGAGAATAACAAATTGTCATTATCGAAGTTTGGTTTCTCTTGTGATACTTTTTTCCATCCAGCACTCATTATCTTGCAGTTGTTGGTTTTCACGTCAGTATGTAATTTTGAGAAACTTGTGAAGTCGATATAGTCAAACAGGCATTGTGCAGCTTCGTTCATCTTGTTGAAGTCGATAGGATAGGGCGGACAATATGAATAATGCTGCATGAAAGGAGTTCTGCCTTTGTGGATAAAATACTGATATGTTCTTGCTGTGGCACTGAATCGGGCGTGAGCCTCGTTGGTCACTGGGCGCACTTTAGAGATGGCAATATCTCGTGGGAGTATTCTGTTAAGTCTTTCTGTTGCTAAACTGCAAACTTCTTGTAAATCTTTGTCGGCATTACTGAATATGCCTGTGTTGTCGTTGTCGAAGTGTGCAACCATCATTGAAGCATGTACTCCAGCATCGGTACGTCCGGCTCCCACAACTTCGGTTGTAGTTCCACAGATAATACTTACAGCACGATTCAACTCGGCTTGTATGCTGTTCCCGTTAGGCTGAATCTGCCATCCGTGGTATCTTGTACCATCATAACTTAAATATATAAAATATCTCATATCATTATCTTGCTGTTAGGTGGAAACATGCTTGGCGTCGTTCATATTTAACGTAGCACAATCCTTCGTTTTTTAGGTCATACAATACTTCGGCTAATACTCTTTTCATATTGTCGTCGTATCGTGTCGGTTCATTCTGATTCGAACCGACAGGCATGAATCTGTTGTATGTGATATCTATGGTTGTACCATATTGGTGGCACGATTTTGTAACAGAATTGATGTTACCTTTTTGTAGTTTCTTGATGTCTTCATCAACACGCAGTACTGATGTTACGATTGGAATATGTGGATACATTCCTTTTTTCATTAAAGAGTCGATAAAATTAATACCTATGGTATTGAGTAGTTGTTGTGCCTTAGGAACAAGGTAGGGTTGTGAGTGTGTAAGTTCCTCAATATGATAATATGGTGTGTAATTTATATTCGACAACTCGTGTTTTTTGACTTTGTTATATATTTGTTTTCTTTTTGATAGTGGTCTAATACCTATTCTTTCGGCAGCGTTCAGTTGTACATGGTTGCTGTCGGAAAAACATTCGTCATATGACCAGACTTTACATTTTACCAGTGTCGGTGTTTCTTTTATCTCGATATTTAGTTGTTGTGTAGAATCCGGTTTGTTGCATTTTTTTGTTTTTGTAGTGACATTTTGATAGTCGTTATTCGATTTAAAAGCAGCAACAGTCTTTGATTTGGCAGATATTACCTGAGAGTGTATAAATAAGTGATTTAATGTGGCCAATAGTGTTACAACTATTGTGAAAGTGATGTAAAATTGTTTGTTTTTGTAACGCGATTTTTTATCAGATTTCATTTTCTGTTGGAGTTTTATGTTGCAAAGTTAATAAATATTTAATAATATCCAACCCTAATAAGTCAAATGTTTGGTTTTAGTTTTTCTCTTTCAGTAATTTTCTGTAACTTTGCCGCGGTTTACTAAATACATACAATAATGAATAAGGTTTTATTGATGATTATTGCAATTACGTCGGTAATTGTAAGTTGTAATAATAATCTGTTGGGTGATGGTATGCCAACAGATGGTAAGGCTCGTTACGCATATGCAGATAGTAGTGTATATGACGGTGAATGGAAAGATGGAAAACGCTCAGGCCATGGTGTAATGATGTGGGCTGATGGTAATAGCTACGATGGTGAATGGAAGAATGATAAGCCAAACGGCTCTGGAATATACAAATGGGCAAACGGAAATAGTTTTGATGGCGAGTTCCGTGATAGTGTCCCATGTGGTAAAGGTAAATACACTTGGGCTGATGGATCTTATTATAAAGGAGAATATAAAAACGGACATCCAAACGGCAAGGGAAAATATCTTGCAAAAGATGGTTCAATGAAAGACGGAACCTTCAAAAATGGTTATCTTGAAGGTCAAGGTGAGGCAATCAATGAATTTGGAGAGAAATACACTGGTGTATTCAAGAAAGGTTTGCCAAATGGTAAAGGTACCATGGAATATCCTGGTGGTGACCAATACACAGGAGACTGGGTGAAAGGCAAAAGAGAAGGACAGGGTACTTACATTTATTCAAGTGGAAGTCGTTATACTGGTAGTTTCCACAATGGTTGTGCTAATGGCTATGGTAAATATACATGGAAAGATGGAAGTGAATACGAAGGTGAGTGGAGAAATGATATGCGCCATGGTTATGGTAAATTATTAACCTCAGAAGGTGAGGTTTATGAAGGTCAATGGGTTAATGATGAATTCGCAGAATAATCATTGATAATTGCAAAGCATGTTATGGAAGTAAGATGTAAGGTTTGTAGATTCAAGTTTGATATTCAGTTTGACAATACCCAAACTGAGATGGTTACTTATTGCCCACGTTGTGGTACTCCTCAAGTGGTTTCTGAACATCAACTTGCAGAATCGTCTAAGCAATCTGTTGTGAAACAACCTGCACAAATTAATCGTACATCTGAGTTTGAAGATAAGAAACCCGATTCCGAAATCACAAATAAAGATAAAGCAGTTGTAGTTGAAAACACAAATAAGGACACAGCTCCAACTCCTCGTGCATCACTTGATGTAGAGGCATATACTCCGACAACTACATCTACAAGTAATCTCACTCATAATATTTTTACGATAGTAATGTTGATATTTCTTGGTCTTGCAGTATTTTTTGCTTATAAATACTATAAGCATCAGCAACTTGTCGATGAACAGGAAAACCAGAGTATGGAGATATTCGGCGGAAAGACAGTGAACTGAAGTGATAATTGAAAGTTGAGAATTGAAATTTGAAGGTTAGTTCACGTTTGAATTTTACAACAGGATTATTAAGATAAAAAATGCGACAGAAATGAAATCTGTCGCATTTTTATATATATGTTTATGAATTTTCAATAAACTATGTGTATTGAATGAAGTTTTGTACTCTTTACACTGGTTCGTTGAAGTACAGGTAGCGTTTGATACTCTTTTTAGGAGTTTTCTCAAATTCTGTAGGCATTACTTTAAGTCCTACTAATTGTTCATATGCAGGAAGATCTGCATTGAGTTCTTTACGAACCAATTCAAGTGTCTCACTCAATGAACCATTATTTTGTTCTAACAACTTAACTTCATCTGGATCTAAGTAAACTAAACCATATAATTTACTATCCTTGTGTATAACGACACTCTCAGAAACGAGTTGCATTGCATTTAACTTGTCTTCGATTTCTTCAGGATATATGTTCTGTCCGGAAGGACCTAATATCATGTTTTTGCATCGTCCTCTGATAAACAAGAATCCATCGTTGTCGATAATACCGAGGTCGCCAGTGTGATACCAACCTTCGCTGTCGATGGCTCTCTTTGTTTCTTCCTCGTTTTTATAATATCCAATCATTAAGTTGTCTCCTTTGCAGAGGATTTCGCCTACCACATGATGAGGGTCTGGAGAATCGATTTTAACTTCCATTCTGTCCACGGCTTTACCGCATGAACCGATTTTAGCTTCTTTCCAGTCGGCAAATGAAATGAGTGGTGCACATTCAGTTGTACCATATCCTACAGTGTAGTTGAATCCGATTTGATGCAATAATGTTTCGACATCGCTTGAGAGTGAAGCTCCACCGATAATGACTTCATAGAATCGTCCACCAAATGCGTTTTGGAGTTTTTCGCGAATAGAGTCGCGTATCTTCTTACTTATGACAGGAAGTCTGAGTAATGTTTTTATTCTGATATTGTCCAACTCTGGCATGATCATCTTACGTACAGCCTTTTCAAGGATGAGCGGTACTGAAATGATTAATGTAGGTTTAATTTCTGCCATAGCAGTAAATATGACAGTTGGACTTGGAATTTTAGTGAGGAAGTAAATATGAGTACCATATGTGATTTGTGCCAAGAACTCGATAGCCAAACCATACATGTGTGCCATTGGCAATATACTTAACAATACAGCATCCTTTCGGCATTTACGTCCAATGTGTTCTTCAACGAATACGACATTTGACCATAATGCTTTGTATGGAAGCATAACTCCCTTTGAATTACCTGTACTACCTGATGTGTAGTTTATAAGAGCAAGGTCGTCTGCGTCTGGTTGATAGTAACTTACATCTTTAGGAGTAAAATCTTTTGGGTATTTCTGTCCGAAAAGAAGATTGAGTTTTTCAGTAGCTTCAACAAGCTCTTTATTAGTTTTTGTACGAGGAGTAAGAGTGTCAAGTTCGATGATTATAAAATCAGTCTTTTCTTTACTTTTCAGGTGTATATTTGTAAAAAACAGCTTGCTTTCAGAATGTTTGAGGATGTTAAGCATTTGTTCTTCAGTGAAGTCGGGTAGGATAGGGACTACTACCGCTCCGTATGTGATAATGCTTAAGAAAGCTACAGCCCAATTCGAGCAGTTTTTATTACAAAGTGCGATTTTGTCTCCACGCTGAATTCCAGCTTCCTCTAACATAATATGGATTTTCTCTATTTTTACAGCTAAATCCTTATAGCGTAGAGATATTCCTTTATAGTCGGTCAAAGCACTTTTTTCCCAATTGTTTTTAATGCTTTGTTCGAGAATACTAATATAATTCTGCTCTAAATTCTTCATAAATTGCTCATTTGTTCAAATTTCATGCAAAGTTACGCAAAAAAAGCAAAGTACCAAATAATAATTGAATATATTTATTAAAAAAATCAATACACAATAAATATAACTGTACTATAATAAATAAAAAGCGGATATGTTCAATAGAAGAACATATCCGCTTAAATTTATACTATAATTTAATTGATTATAAACTCATCAATTAGAATGCTACGTATGCACCGAATGAGATTGAGTTGTCCAAACCTAAGTTGAAGCGATCAATCTTTGTGTCGTAGAACTTGTAGTGGTTGTAAGAGAAGTCACCGATGTGAGCAACTAATGAAACCTTCTTGCTGATGCTGTATGCTAAACCAGGGTTGAATCCTATTCCAATATTATTAGCATTCTTGTCATCTCCCTTATAGTGGATATTTGTCCAAAAAAGACCACCATCAATAAAGAATGACAAGTTACCAGTCTTAGCAAAAGTGTAACGAACGTATGGGTTAAATCCAACAGAGTTGCCTGTATTGCCATCTTCAAAGTGAGAAAACTCGATTTTAGCAGCAACAGCCCAATTTTCGTTCAAGTTATAGCCAATTTCAGGAGAGATTGTGACATTTGAAACTGTTTCTTTAACGTCACCGCTTTTATAAGTAGTAGAGTTGAAACCAAGCTCACCACCAATCCAAGTCTGTGCATTTGCTGTAATAGCGCAAGCTGCAATAATTGCAGAAAGAATAATCTTTTTCATCTATAAAAAATATTTAATAATTGCCTACTCTATTATAAGGTTTTCGGCTTCTCCTATTTATTAACTCGTTGCAAAGGTGAAATTTTTTTACATATTAACCAAAAAAAAATGCCTAAAAGTGACTTTTTTTCAATTTTAAACACTTTTTTGCATATATTACTGCTCAGCTGTGGTGTATGTGTGCATTATTTTACCCTTCCACCTGTTACCCAACATCTTTGGAAGTAGGCTGAATTCAAGTTGTCAATAACAACACCTCTGCTGCTACTTGCATGTATAAAGAGTCCGTCTCGCAGATATAAACCTGTGTGATTGATGTCGTTTATGGATTTATTTTCTGTTGTAGAGAAAAATAGCAGATCTCCTTGTCGCAGTTTGCTTTGTTTGACAGCTTTACAGTCGAGTGTAAATTGTTCAACACTTTTACGATGAAGTTGCTTTCCATACACATTATTATATATAGCAGCATTAAGTCCGGAACAGTCAGTACCCAGTCCTTTTGTACTTCCTCCGAATTTATACGGAGTTCCAATCCACGATGCAGCTTCGAGCATCAGTTGCCAGTTGTCTTTTTCTGCTATATCAAACCCAAGTATGTTTCCAGCCTTAACCAGTTCGTTCATGTTCATCCCTTTGTAATATATTATTTGTTTTGACGATGAACATGAAAACAGAGTAAATAATATGATGAGCACAACCAGTACGTGGCAGATAAGAATTTGTCTCTTCTTTGCGGTATATGTGTTGTAAATGCTCATATAATCTGTATTGTTTCGAGAATGGGGCTTATGGTATATGCAGTGGTAGGGGGTATTAGGCATGATACTCGAAATAGTCTTCAATTTCGCTCATTACCTGTCGGTTATTGTCGGGAGTACATGCCAAATCCTTTATGATTTTTCCTTGTTCGAGAAGTATAACTCTTGAACAGATGTCGAGAGTGTGTGAGATATTGTGAGATGAAAACAGAATAGTGGCACCAGTCTCTTTATTATAATCGGCAAGCAGGCGTTTCATGGTGACTTGGCTTGATGGATCAAGAAAATTGAATGGTTCGTCAAGAATCAATAGTCCTGGTGTGTGCAACATAGCAGCGGCTATTCCTACTTTTTGTTGATTACCAGCCGATAAGTTCCTTAACAGTTTATTTTGTCCGAGTATTTCATTTCCAAGAAAATTCTCAAGAATCTTTAATTGCTTGTTCATCTCCTCGTTGTCGATGTCGTTGATTTTCCCGATAAAGGAGAAGAACTCATCAGGTGTGAGATAATCTATTAGGAATCCGTTATCGATATATGCACCGGTAATATCTTTCCAGTCTTCACATTTAGCAGTGTTATAATCATTGATAAAGACACTACCATTTTTATCGACTTTTAGCAAATCGAGTATTATCCGGAATAATGTGGTCTTTCCAGCACCGTTGTTTCCTACAAGTCCGATGATTTCTCCCGGGTGGATATCGCATGAACTTATATCGAGTGCCGTTTTTGTCCCGAATGTTTTTCTTACATTATTTAGTTTTACGGAAATTTGCCATGTTTTCATATCTTCGATTCATAAGTCGTTTATATATATTTTTCAGCCATAATGGACTAATCACTGTGCCAATTACACCGATTGAACACATGATGGCGCCCGCTTTGTCTTTATCAAATATGTTGATGAGCAAATACATAATTCCCATAGGAATGAAAAGCGCAATCATTGAAACGAGCATTTGGGCTTTTGTATTCACTCCGTTTTTAGTTAGTTTATGATTTAAGTGTATGCTATTGTTGTTATATACGGCTAACTGGAAGATGAAAGGGTATATAATTCCTGTTGTAAAGAATATACATCCGAGTATTTGCATTATTGTGACCTTGCCTTTTATTAATGGAGTTATAATGAATAATATTGGCACAATCAGCATGATACAATTAAATATGTATTTTGCCTTGAGCAAAGAAAGTATAGATTCTTTACGACTCATCAGACCATCCATGTAGTTGCCTTCAACACACATTATGTTTGTTTGTATGATAACTCCAAGACAGGCAAAACAATATACGCATATGAATGTTTTCATGACTCCAGAGTCGTAAACGTCAGTAAATGAAAATATGCTGCATAATAAGAGCATACATACGCATCCTCTTATAAATTGTTTTCGTACTATTCGATTGCGGATGGTTGATTTTATTTCAAGTTTAAGATATTCTCCCGTCTTTCCAAAATGATTCAGAATAGGCAGATTGATAGGTTGTAGATTCTTAATCCTTTCAGTTTTAGCAATTTCCTGATATATCAGTTTGTGTTGGAGTGGAATATTTATAAAGAAAAATGCGATTATAGCTCCAATCACAGCGATAAAACATATTGGGTTTAGGTATATGAAACCATCAATAAAGGATATAGATACGTTAATTAAGAAATCGTCATGGATAATCCCGCAGAATATTAACACTGCATAAATACAGCAGGGGATGAGTATGTAAACACTGTGATGATGCATTAAAGTGCGCCACAGCAGATACCAGTAACTATTAAATACAAACATAAGCCATATTCCAATTATGTATCCGGCAAAGTTATAGAATGATAAATACGGACGCATATACACAGTAAGAATACCGAATGGAACGAAGAAAAACAGCCAGAACATATTATATCTTCTGATTCCCATTCTGATTAGGAATGTGTTTATGAGAAATTTAATAGGTATGGGTAATAGTTTGTATGGCTTGATTTCCTGAGCCGGTGTATCTTGTACGATAAATCTTAGAAAGAAATCAGTTATAAGAAATAAAATAAACAAACCGTTTACCCAATCATAAGCTTCACGGTTTGTTTCTTTAAGTCCATATGCAAGCAATACACCTAAAATGCATAGATATATGGCCCAAAAGATTGCGATAACGTTGGTTATGATTTTGACAGCCTTGTTTCTTTCAAACAAAGGATGTCTTTTTTCGGCAATCTTTTGATTTCTGCGAATAATTCTGAATAAATTAATCTTATTCATTTTTGTATTATCGCTATGGAAATATTATGGTGTATTTATATATTGTTTCTTATTATGCCTTTCTGATAACAATGTTATATATGGCGTAACAGATTAATATTAATAGTTTTATTGATGTAATGCCAGATATTTTTCAGCTTCCATCGCTGCTTTACATCCACTTCCAGCGGCTACAATAGCTTGTCGGTAGAGTGGGTCGGCTACATCTCCTGCTGCAAACACTCCTGGTAGGTTTGTACAAGGAGTATTGTCTTTTGTTATGATATATCCAGTTTCGTCGGTCTCAATCCATGGACGGAAAATGTCAGAATTAGGCTTGTGACCGATTGCAAGGAAGAATCCGTCGATAGGCAGATCATATTTGCGTTCGTCAGCTTCGCCTTTACGATATACAAGATGAGCACCTTCAACTCCTCCTTCTCCGTATAGTCCTTCTGTGTTGGTTTCAAAGAGGACTTCAATATTCGGATTGTCCATCACTCGTTGTTGCATTATCTTTGAGGCTCTGAGGAATGGCTTGCGTACAATCAGATATACTTTTGATGCTAAACCGGCGAGGTAGCATGCTTCTCCACAGGCTGTATCACCGCCACCGACTACTGCCACAACTTTTTTTCTATAGAAGAATCCGTCGCATGTCGCACATGCACTAACTCCGGCTCCCATATATTTCTTTTCGTCGCTGAGTCCAAGAAATTTTGCACTGGCACCAGTTGCAATGATGACTGTGTCGGCTTCAACTTCAGATTGGTCGTCGAAAGTGAATTTATATGGTTGAGAAGATAAATCGCTCTTCACACAGATTTTTTCACGAATTTCCACACCGAATTTAGTGACTTGTTTTCTCATAAGTTCCATCAAGTCTAATCCTGATAGTTCCTCAGGATGTCCAGGGAAGTTCTCAATTACATCTGTTATTGTGAGTTGTCCTCCAGGTTGGATTCCTTCGTATACTACTGGTTGCAGATTTGCACGTGATGCATATATCGCAGCGGTATATCCTGCTGGTCCTGAACCGATAATTAAGCATTTTATATGTTCCATATATTGTACGTGTGGTTATGTCTGATTATTGAATTTGATAATCTTTTTATTATCGTAAGTCAATAATGTCAGTATTTGGATATTTCTGTTTATTGAATCTGAATGCGCTGTCATGCTTTTTCTGAGTGCCTTTTTTGTATGAAGTCACTTTGATTCCCATGTCGCCACTTTTAGCATGACTCATTTTTATGTATTGTATCTGATATGATGTCTTGTTTACTCTTATGATCATCTTAGAGATTGATGATTTTTGGTTCAGAGCAGTTAGGATAACCTCATGATAGTCTTTTGCAGATTTTCCAGATTCTATTTTAAATCCATTCTTATATATGTTCAAGAAAGAATATGGATTAATCTTCGCCACCTGTTGTGGGGTAGGGACAGTTAGGTTCACCTCATCATTATCTTTATTAAGTGACCACATGTTTTTTCCGTCAAACCATATTTCCATGTTCGACATCTTATTGTGGAATTTATTACCTTGTATGGTTATTTTTCCACTTTCGCTATCTTTTCCAACAATGATACTGTAATCTACATCGCAATATGGTGCACTTTTAAACGAACTTGCAGCTTTGTCAAGTATGCCTTTTGGAGTAATGGCAAACAAAGATATTGCTATTAAGTTGCAGATAACAGAGAAAAGCAATCGTTTCATATAGTTACTTATCTTAGGTTTTCCAATAAACGTTCTAATGTGTTCATATCTTGAATCAGCACTTCTCTTGGTTTAGCGTTGATTTGTGCTCCCACGATACCTGCTTTTTGTAATTGGTCCATGAGTTTTCCTGCGCGGTTGTAACCGATAGAGAAATTGCGCTGTAACATAGATGTACTTCCTTGTTGTGTAGATACAACTAAGCGAGCACATTCCTCAAACATAGGGTCAAGGTGTTTCATGTCGGCGTCGTTACTTCCAGCTCCTACATTTTCTCCGTCGGC
Organism: Bacteroidaceae bacterium; assembly: GCA_017614465.1. Taxonomy (GTDB): domain Bacteria; phylum Bacteroidota; class Bacteroidia; order Bacteroidales; family Bacteroidaceae; genus Colivivens. The sequence goes on from JAGABW010000024.1 coordinate 40,688, forward strand.
TAATGGTTCTGGAAGATATGCTGCATGTGCATAACCTTGTTGTTTGCTGATATATTTACAGATATTACTAACTTCAGGAGTGTCAACGAATGCACATTGTACACGTGTTGGATCACCACCATTAAGGTACAGCATGTCTCCTCGTCCGATAAGTTGGTTTGCTCCAGGACGGTCTAATATGATACGTGAGTCCATCATGGCAGCTACACGGAATGCGATTCGTGCTGGGAAGTTAGCTTTGATAGTACCTGTGATGATCTGTGCAGTAGGTCTTTGTGTCGCGATTATCATATGGATACCGACGGCACGTGCGAGTTGGGCGATTCTACATATAGGTAATTCGATTTCTTTTCCTGCTGTCATAATCAAATCACCGAACTCGTCGATTATTACAACATAGTATGGCATGTATTCATGTCCTTGTAGCGGATTAAGTTTACGTGCCTTGAATGCTGCATTATATTCCTTAATGTTACGAACCTCAGCTTGTTTGAGCAGGTCGTAGCGTGTATCCATGAGCTGACAAAGTGAGTTGAGTGTCTTGACAACCTTTTGAACGTCAGTGATGATAGGTTCTTCTTCTTCCTCAAGTTTTGCCAAGAAATGGTTTTCTATAGGATTATACACGCTGAATTCCACCTTTTTAGGGTCCACCATAACTATCTTAAGTTCTGATGGGTGTTTCTTGTAAAGCAGAGAAGTGACAATTGCATTAAGTCCCACAGATTTACCCATACCAGTTGCACCAGCAACCAATAGGTGAGGTGCTTTGGCTAAGTCGATCATGAAGACTTCGTTAGTGATTGTTTTTCCTAATGCACATGGCAGATCCATGGTTGATTCCTGATATGTTCTGGAATTGAGAATACTTTCCATGGAAACAATGCATTTCTTTTTATTTGGCACTTCAATACCGATAGTACCTTTACCAGGAATAGGAGCTATGATACGAATACCTTCTGCGGCGAGACTCAACGCAATATCATCTTCAAGATTTCTGATCTTGCTGATTCTCATACCTTCGGCAGGAGTTATTTCGTATAATGTAATTGTAGGTCCTATTGTAGCCTTGATACTGCTTATCTCAACTCCAAAACTATGAAGAACATTTATGATACGCTCTTTATTTGCGTTTTGTTCGTCCATATCAATTGTTGGAGTGTTGTTTTCGCCTTTATTCAACAGACTAAGAGCTGGGTATCTGTAGAATTCAAGATCTTTCTTAGGATCGTATGGTGTATTTATGTCACCTCGTTTAATATCTCCAGAAGCAGGAGTTGTAGGAGCCACAGTGTCAACCTGCATGCCGATATTTGATGACAATGGAGTGACAGGGGCTTCTGTAGTTGCTATTGTGGTATTGAAATTGATAGTACCGTTGACAGGCTGTGGCTGAAGGTCAATTGTGTTGTGTGAATTGAGCTCATTTGCAGCATCTTCGTTGTCTTCGTCAGTATTATCGCTGTTCTCGTTAACGATATCCAGTTTTTCTTTCTTTTCTTCTTCAGTGAAGTTGATTTCCTGTGTCTTAGGATTTTCAAATGATGTAGGATCGGGCTGTGTTTCAATTATATCATCATCAGTATCCTCATCTTCATCATCGTTGTCAAATCTCTCAGATAATTTATTTTTTAGAATGCCGAGGCGTTCCATTCTGAAGAAAGACTGAATTATCATGATTGTTTTTTTGCTGAAGTAAATCAACAGCAATATTGCCATAAGAATCAATATACCATATACCCCAGGTTCGCCGATTATTGCGGTCATGAGGTTAATGACATATTCTCCGCTTTTACCTCCGATATGGTAGAAGAGATCTCCTATAGCTGTAATATCTTGTCCGATAGCACTTAATGTCCAACTTAACCAAATCATCATTAGTCCGAGGAGAATGAACATTCTGATTGCTCTGATTTTGAATGAACCGAGGAATTTTACTCCTAACATTATCAAGTAGATCGGTATGATATATGATGCCAATCCAAAATATCCGTCAATGAAGTTGAATGCCATTGAAGCACCGAAGGCTCCGCAGACATTGCGTGCACGGATGTTATGTTTTGTCAGTTGTTCGTAGAATTCGGCAAAGTTACTATTATCAATCATACTGTAGTCGGATGCACCCGAGTAAAGGAATGATGTGAAAGCCGAGATCATATATATAGCCATGAAAACCAGAAACAATCCAATGATGGAACGGGTTATTTCCCATTTACCAAGACCATTGTTTATGTCAATAGTTTTCTTGCCTTTCTTCATACTATTTTTATCTGTTTTTTTAACCATATTAACTCACGGGAGAAATATTTAAATATTGCTAAAGTTTATAGTTGTTCAATTTTGGATGTTTAATGCGAATAAGTTTTAATTGGTTTAGTACAATTGTTTATTATACTTTATCAGTGGCTGTTATCTTATATGTTTATAGTTAACATCAGTTAGGATTGTGTCAGCCATAATATTTCTGCTACAAAATTACATTTTTTTTTTAAGATTGCAAAATATAAATGTAAAATTTGTGTGATGCAAATATAGCAAATTGTATAGGCCTCTTGTAATAATTATTTACGAAACAATCTTTATTGGTTTATATGCCTTTCTTCTAACCTTTATTGATGTTTTTTATAAATAAATGTTTGTGGTTTAGTCGTAAAAATTCCAACTTATACCAAAGTGTATGGTTGCAGGGTTGATAGGGTAGTTAGGAGCCCAGAAATATCGTCCTGTAGATTGATTAAGATGGTAATACTGAACGTAGAAACGTGTGCGTTTCAAATCGAAATTTGCATATACGCTCATTATTGGATAGTTTCCTATTTTTGTCTTTTTATAATTATTCTGTACCATAAACTGTCCCATCACCGGAGAATAATCGGGTGCATAGTACTTTGTCCAATACTTTATATCGCCTCCTAATTCACAAGTAAGGACTTTTGCTATCTTGAAATTGATGAATAGGTTGTGATATAGTGATAATTGTGGAAGTGGAAGTATATCTTTCACGCTTGAGGTTTGGTAAGTTATATCATTTTCAATATGCAGGATGCCGAATTTGAAATCTTGTTTCAGATTTGCGCATAAAACCTGTATATTTTTATTAGCCTGCATTGGAGTGATGTTGTTGCTGATAGTATAAGTGTTGTCGGGTAGGGTATATGCTTCTCCTGTATTTTGGAAATACATATAGTTTTTAATATTTTCAATTCCAACGTAAACTTTTGTTTTGGTATGAGGCACATTGATAGTTCCTTCGATTCTGGTTTTCATCTCTTTATCAAAATCATCATAATCCCACCATGCATGTTTTGAATGATAATGTCTCATGTAGTAGTTAGGAGTTTTATTAAGAACAAAAGCATTTAAATTTACTTGTGCGGTGTCGCCTAATAAAGGGATATTAAACTCTCCGTGTCCTTTTATATTGAAATCTCCAGAATTTTCTCCAGTTAAAGTGTATTCTCC
>JAGABW010000002.1 GCA_017614465.1 Bacteroidaceae bacterium
AGGTCATAGAACATCTTGACGCGGGCAAGATATTCACGTATGTAGATTCTTAGTCGCCATGGCGATTTAGGGCTTATGGCGTTATATGCTTGCAGGTTTACTACATCAAGTCCAAGATGTTCTGCTTGATACAAAGCTCGCTCATTATGGAATTGTTGAGATATTATAATGAAACTCCGGAAACCATATACCTTACGGGCACGGACAACGGAATTAATGGTTCGATATCCTTTTCCGTCAAGTATGATATCTTCGGAGGCTACCCCATGTGCCAATAACGAGTCGCGCATACATTCCGGTTCACTTACTCCGTCTAAACTGTTTTCATCGCCACTGATTAATATCTTCTTGATTTTTCCTGCTTTATACAATTCCTCCGTAGCACGGATACGATAATAAAAATAATAATTCTGACGATTTCCTATACGGGTGTTGGGAGCCGTTCCAAGCAAAAGACCGACTTCATTATTCCCGATACTATCGATTTCAGAGAAAATCTTTCCCTTTGCGTTATTCACCACGATATTATTACATATCAACATTAAAGACAGACATGCAACAATAAATATCATCACAGCTGTAATAACAGATGTTTTTATTACTTTCTTCATAAATCACATTGTATGAAACCACATAGCCTTATAAACACAAATATCATTACAAAGTTATATAAAAAGGAATAACAACAATCTTTTTTTGAGGAAAATAAAATGTTTTTATAGTTTTTTATAATTCCGTTTTGCTATACGTAATCATGATAAAATAGACAAACCAATTATACTCTAATAGACAAAGTCTTTTTCTCAGACATGGAGAATTACACAAACTGTCTCCACCAAAAAAGAATCAATTACTTTTTACTATTATAATCCGTTCCATCTTCCGCTGCCAGATACATATCCGACTCATTAGAATCATCATAGTTTTTATTTACACGGCGGTCCTGAAGATAAATCTCATTTAGGGTATAGGCTATCGACTCTAATGTCTGTTCGCACTTCTTTGGCTTCAGTTCACATTCCCATACAGTCAGACAATGCCACCCCATTGCAGCCAGTTGATGCTGTTCTTCGATATCACGTTCTTTATTTCGTCTAATCTTCGTTTCCCAAAACTCCCGATTAGTTTTAGGAATCTTACAACATTTAGAATTCTCAAAAGAAAGTGTATCAACCATGTGTCCGTGCCAAAAGCATCCGTTCACAAAAATACATGTCCTATATTTTCTCAACACCAAATCTGGATGTCCAGGCAATCGCTTATAGTTTAGTCTGTAACGGAAGCCACGTTTCCACAAACCACGGCGCACAATCATTTCAGGCTTCGTATCCTTGGAACGGATTGATGCCATATTCTTATGCCGTTGCTGTGGTGAAAGTCGATCCATATTTATTGTTGTCTTTCTGTCTTTTGTTTTTACCTCATATTCAGACAGATATTGCGCCACATATCTTCATTTATATGGCAAAAATACGAATAAAAGATGAAACTGCAAAAATATGGATGATTTATTAATAAATGAGGTCTCACCTCATAAACATTTGGCAATAATTCATCAAGACCTCATAACTTTTTTATGAGTTGGAACATAAAAAATAGACTAAGAAATGTATCCTTAGTCTATCTTTTTAATCTCAATTTAAATCTGCGTTCTTCCTTATCCAAGAGTTATCATTCGATGATTTTAATTGAAACTGCCTTAAGGGTTTGCCATCCGGTTTTGTCGGTGAGTCGGATTGCAAAGTGATAATCTCCCGTGTCGATATCTTCAGGGATTTCTATATCCAGATGGGCATTGTATTTTTTCTGATTCTCTGGGATATCATAATCTTCATTATATACCCAAGGATTGACGGGTTGTTTCTTGTCATCGAGTTCACACTCTAAAGCAGATGTGCTATGAGTGTGATGATCAAAATTGTGATGGATCTCGATATTAAACTTTCCTAATTCCACATTATCCTCAAAGACATAACGGAAAGGAAGTACGTCGCCTTTGTGAAGGACAAGGCAATCGATTGGTGAAGCAACAATTCCTGATTCTGAAATTGATGGTTTTACCATGTCCTTGTCTTCTTCATCATCTCCGCTGCACGCACAAAGTGCGCACAGTAGGGATATAAAAATAAAATACTTATTCATCGTCGTGGTCGTCATTATGTATTAATAATTGATCTGTAACTTCAATATGACATTTGTGGGAAGTGGTTTGTCCCTTACCATCTGTAACAGTGAAATGAAGATGATATTCGCCTAATGGAGCATCCTGTGGAATGTCGATATGTTCATGAAACAAAGTATTCTGCACATCGATGTATTTACCATTAGTATAAGTTTCGTTTATTTCATAGTCAGAATCGCTTTCTGAATGAATCTCAACATCAATACGCTTAATTTTCTCAACTGCAGTGATATTTGTCTCTACATGTAGATCCTTACCAGGATTAACCGCAGGACTACATTCAAAGTCTGTTATTTTTGGTTTTGTGCTTTCATCGTCATCGTCGCTACATGAGATATTTACAAAAGAGAATGCACACACAAGAGCCATAAGAAGGCTTATATTTATTATTTTTTTCATAATAGAATCTATTTAAATTTTATTGGTTTTTTATTGTTTTTATTGATTTTACAATCGGCAATAATATGCCGGTTTAATTAGAATTGCAGTCCTATCATCATGGAGATGTTGCGCCCAGGCTCGGGTACATCTATCAGACGATAATAACTGGTATGGTCATAGTAGCGTTTGTTAAGCAGATTGTCTGCATGCAAAGCCACTCTAAGTGTGTTTTTGTGTAGCATGAATTGTTTTCCTGCTGTGAGATTCAAGGTCCAGTATCCAGGTGTGGGTTGTTCTGGCGGTACAATCTCATCTTGTTTTCCTACGATATGAGCATTCAGGCCTACAAATCCATCGCCTTTACAGACAAAGGAATATTTCAGACCTGCATCAACAGACCACGGTACTGAAAACGGCAATGTATATCCTTTTTTTTCACCCGATTGCTGTTCGGCATATAAATACTCACCTTTGAGTTCCAGTTCCAGTTTGGTATCTATCTTATAGTTCAACTGTGCCTCAAATCCATATCTCAACACCTTTGCCTGAGTGTAATGATAGAGTTGAAGGCCCTCCACATAATCTGCTGTAGGAGACAGATAGATATAATTAGGGAAATGGTTGAGATAGGGATCAAACTGAATATACAGTTTCTTGTTACTGAATATCACACTGGCATCTAACTGATATGATTCCTCTGGATTAAGTTCTGCATTTCCACGTTCATAACGGAATATATGGTAGTTGACACCATTGACTCCCAGTTCCTTTGGTATAGGCATACGAAAGGCTTTACCTATATTTGCCTTAAGAATCCAGTTGTTTTTGTTGTAGCTTGCCCCTGCCGACCATGTTACACTGGTGAAACGCCTTTTCAGTTCAGCCGAACGTTGCAGGAACACCGATTCAGTTTCAGACAATGGGGTTTCATACCAGTCATAATAACTGTGTATGTGCGTGCGTGCAGCATCAAAACGTGCTCCTGCATTCAGTTGCAAGTTCTTATGAGGTTCATAACGGTCATACACATACGCGCCCCAACTCATGGTTTCAAAATCAGGGATTATGAATCCCCATCCCTTACGGTTATTATCCTGATATTCTGTGTTAACACCAAACTGCAGTTCGTTATGCTCTGTCAATGAAATACTTGTGCCAAGATTCATGGTATAGGTACTTTTATCAAAGCATCGTTCCAAAGAACCGTCAGGAATTGGCATATAACCATGTGAAACAGGTTCAGACAACTCTTTACGCAGATTATTCTGGAAAGCCAGATCGGCAACTACAGACATGTGGTCGTTATACCATGTTGTGTGATTAAGAATCTTAAAATGATTGACACTTTGATAAGGCAAATCTATATCACGACAAGAATGGTCATAGTCGATATCCGACAGACGAACCTCCAGACCATGCGCATTTGCAAAGAATCCGCTTTTGGAATAAGAGTCAGATATTCGCAGATACGACTGGAATCTGTGTTCCATATATCCCAACATAACACTTCCGTCGTTTTCCAATCCTGCAGTATTTCTAAGCCGTTTATCCTTCAGACGTATATAATACGAATAATACTGGATACTGTCTGTAGGCACTTTGTAATCAGCATAATCCAGCAGAGTGATGTTGGCACGATAGAACACACGTCCCTTACGGCCACCGATCTTAGCCGATACGCCCAATTGTTCGTTATTAGAACGTCCAAACAGATTTAGACTTCCCTCAAACGGAACTGACGGAATAAAATTATTGTATAAATTGAGAACCCCACCTATAGCATCAGAGCCATACTTCAATGTAGCCGGTCCTTTTATGAGTTCGATGCGATCAACATTAAACTGGTCGATTTCCAGTCCGTGATCGTCGCCCCATTGCTGTCCTTCGTGCTTGATTCCATTTTCAGTTACAGCCATTCTGTTGAATCCCAAACCACGGATTATTGGTTTAGATTGTCCAGAGCCTATACTCATAGCCTTAACACCAGGAATTCCTTCCAATGTCTGCATAAGACTACCTGAAAAGTTATTATCAATATAATCACGATTAATCTGTAATGCCGTTTGCGAACTTTTCATCTGAAAGTCGCGTGTAGCATTACCAACCACAATTACATCATCAAGCCTAACAGCACTATCAGGCTCTGCACATGAGAACAGTGCAGCAGCTAATAATGGTATTATCATGTGAATTGTATTTTAAGAAAACAAAATGAGATTATATTATGTTTTTCTTAAAATAAGGAGGTGCACGAGGAGAGGTTGTGTCATAGGCAATTGCATAAAGGTTTTCGTTACGTATGACACGTTCTTTTATAACTATTGTTTGGGTAAGACAGATTGTTGTTGAAGCAACAATCAGATAAGATAATCCAAGAAACTGGCACAAGGCACACATATGTGCATCAACAAACGAATTGCTGAGATGTGCCGAGTGATATTTGTGATGAAGACAGTCAACACACACATGGTCATGGCTATCGTAGGCAGTGTCTTTGTGAACATGCAAAGACGCAGCCAACAAAAATGACAGGAAAACTGTCATCAAGAACCAGGCCGAAAAATGTTTTCTGTTTTCTATCTTCACGGTGCAAAGTTATGAAAAAATATAAAGAAATATGTTCCTTTTTACCAAAATCATATAGAAAATGGATATGAGATATTTATAATTACCTAAATAGTGTTATGAATTAATATATTATCAATCCTGCTATTCCTGACAAGACAAGAAGCAAGATGGGATGAATCTTATATATTCGGTTGCCTATAAACACAAAGATAAACAACAATATACTTGTAATGAATTTAAAGGTCTCGGTCTGTGGATTACCAAAGTTTTCAGCCGACATAAGCAGAATCGCTGCAGCTGCAACCAATCCTACAATAGCCGGACGTAAGACTGAGAACATAGTCTTAAGAGTTGTGGTCTTACTATATTTCAGCAACACCCTACTAACAGCAAGCATTAACAAAAATGGCAACCACAACACACTTACAGAAGCTAAAATAGAGCCCAAGACTGCAGCCCACTGTGGATATCCGTCGTTAATCACAGAAGTGTAACCGGCATAGGTCGCACAGTTTATACCAATCGGTCCTGGAGTAGATTGACTGATTGCTATAATATCAGTAAATTCAGACGAAGAAAGCCAATGGTTCTTTACCACCACTTCGTTATGAATGAGTGATATCATGGCATATCCACCACCGAAATTAAAAATTCCTATCTTAGAGAAAACTATAAAGAGTTTTAGAAATATCATTTTCGAGACTTAAATTATGATTTGTCTGTTATATAAGAATAAAATTCACGACTTACTATGGCTTTTAATCTTACCATATATGAATCCTCCCACAGCAGCAATAAGTATTACTAATATAGGTGAAAAACCGAATGGAACTATCAACAGACAGCATACAATCGGAATCCACGCCGTAGGAAGTGTAATATGAGCAGAACGAGCCATGGAGAAACATGGTGCTGCAATAAGTGCCACTACTGCCGGACGAATGCCCAAGAATATCTTCTGCACATAAATATTCTCTTTGAAAAGCTGAAAGAACATAGCAATCAGCAATATACATATGATGGAAGGCAGGGCAACACCCAATGTACAAATTATACCACCTTTAACCCCATTGTATTTTGTTCCGATATGACTTGCCATATTTATTGCAAAAAGTCCTGGTGTACTTTGTGCAACAACCATGATGTTCATGAATTCCTCACGAGAAAGCCAGTTATATTTATCAACAACCTCACGTTCCATTATAGGTAACATGGCGTATCCTCCCCCCAAGGTGAAAGCACCTATCTTAAAGAAAGATAAGAACATGCGTTTGTTATTACTATCCTTCTGAGTTGTTTCCATCTATATTATTTCATTATTTCGTTTTAACCATTCTTCTTTTGTTCTGCTCCATCGTTTATGCGTCCACAACCATAACGAAGGGTTTTCCTCGATATCTTTCTGAAGCAGTTGCATAAACCTGTCAGTAAGCTGATAATCCTCGAATTCCTTCGGAGTATATGTCATCAATTGGAAATGACAATGATAATAGCCACGTTTAGGACGTGTGACATGAGCATAGAATATCATTGCATTCATTTGTTTAGCCAGTTGTTCTGTTCCTGTAAACACAGCGGTGTCGTGATTGAGGAAAGGGGTAAAATGATGAATTGCCACCCATTTAGGCTGTTGATCGCTTATAAATCCACAAATGAAACGTTTCCCTTCGTGTCGCAGTTTGAGTAATCGTCTAAGTGTCTGTTTCATCGGAATACATTCACCACCATATTGCTGACGTATTTTCAAAAACATGCGGTCGAACACATGATTTCGGAGCGGATGATAAATCTGACAACAATGAACGTCGCCTGCCCAATATTGTAATGATGCAATCCATTCCCAGTTGCCATAATGACCTAAATATGCGAAAAGAGCATCGATTTTGAGGTCATCAAATCCATGATTCATCTCCTCAAACCCACTGAATGTCATTCGTCTCATCAGTTGCGACTTAGAAATTGAGAAGAGTTTTATTGTCTCAACAATATAATCAGCCAACTGATGATAGAATTGTGACTCCATCTTTCTGAGTTCTTCCTTACTGCGATCAGGGAAAACCTCTGACATATTCTGCCGCACTATTTTATTTCTGTAAAGTCTTATAAACGGATACATCAAATCCGAAAAGACATATAATATCCTTAACGGCAACAGCGATATAAGATACAATAATGAATATAATATGTAATAGATACAGGTTTTCATTTTATATCATTTTATTACACTTATCAATTATAGTCTGCGGTGTGATATTAGCAAGACAACGACAATCTCCATACTGACATGGTTTATTACCATATATTGAGCATGGTTTACATGGTAATTCCAGACTTAGCACAGAGTCCAACGACTGGTGCCATGCCAGAAATCCTGCTTTCGGATGAGTGGCTCCCCATATGGACAATGTTGGTGTACCCATCATCGCAGCCATGTGCATGTTACTTGAGTCCATTGATATCATCAGTTTCAGTCTGCTCATTAGTAATAACTCATTCGTCAATCCGCCCATTTTACCTGCAACTGATTCAACATCCTCGCGTTCCCACGATGAAAGAATCTCTTTCTCGGCTTTACCTGCCCCGAAAAGATATACATGATATCCATTATCAGCCAAGCCATCCACCACTTCCTTCATCTTATCCAAAGGATAGACCTTACACTCGTGAGCAGCAAAAGGAGCGACACCAATACATGGTTTTGATGACATTGATACAGGCAGATCCAGTTTTCTCGACATTGCCTTCATCTTATAATCCTGAAAAGCCAAAGGAAAGAACAGACCTAATCCGATAAAGGTTTCCTGATAACGCTCAAACATGGATTTAAGATAATCATATTCAATTCCATGTCCAATCAGTGCATGTTTTTCCCGACGTCCTTTATCTATGACTACCACTTTGGTTCGTTTGATAGAAAATCGCGTACGTAGGTATTTTGTACGCAACACATCATGTAAATCGGCAACAGCATCAAAATTATATGATTTGAGTTGACGATATAGACGTTCCAATCCAATAACTCCTTTATATTCCTTGAGATTAACACCAATGCATGTCACATTCTTAGGCATCCACTGATAGAATGGCACCAAGAAATCTCGTGTTAGAAACGTAATTTTCACCTCAGGATGAGCCTGCGCAAGCGAATGAATAACAGGAACTGTCATTGCAACATCTCCCATTGCCGAAAAGCGCATTACAAGTAAATTCATTATATTTAATGGAGTTATTATGGTTTATTATTAATATATTAGTGAACTGAGGTGCTATGGGATTATACATAACGTCCTCAATTCACTAATTCAGGAGAATATTATTTAATACTCTTATACGTTATTGTTTCTTATAGAGAACTGGATTTGTACTTGGATCGTTGTACATCTTCATCTGGCGATAGACCTTCATATATTTACGACCATTCTTGATATCATCAAGTAGTTGATCTATAGCAGTAGAAAGGTCAACTCGCTGTTCAAGAAGAATATCCAATTTATCCTGACAACGTTTACGATGTTCAGGTGTTGCATCCTCACGCTCAACCTGCTCCTGCATATGATATATCTTAAGAGCAAGAATACTTAATCTGTCGATTGCCCACGCAGGACTCTCTGTATTAATAGTTGCATTTGCTAATGGATGTACATTATGATAATATTCAAGGAAATATGAATCAATCTTCTCAACTAAGTCTGTACGGTCTTGATTGCTTTTATCGATGCGACGTTTGATTTCCAATGCTTCAATAGGATTGATATGAGGATTTCGGATAATATCCTCAAGATGCCATTGTACAGCGTCAATCCATGTCTTAACATATAAATCATATTCTATTGTTCCTCTATCATATGGGTTCAACATATCCTGATTCACGTCATCACGTAAATGATAATCATTAACAACCTTGACAAATATCTGGTTACACAATTCTGTAAATGTCATAATTTATGAAATATTTATTTAATCGTATTTATTAATTCTTCATTTATTTGTATCTTTGCATTCGAAAATGCCTTCATAGTTCAATGGATAGAACAAATCTCTCCTAAAGATTAGATCTGAGTTCGATTCTCAGTGGAGGTACGGTCAGAAAGCCAGAGGTCAAACCTTTGGCTTTTTGTTTTATATCAGACGTACTACAGATTTTGTCACCATTTTCCATGTATCACCCTCACGTACAGCTGTACCAGGACCTTCTGTCACGATTTCTAATGGATTTGTAACAGTATTGATAATCTTACATACTGGTTTTACCATCTGTGAAAGAGATATGAGTGCTGTAGCAATAGCCTCTGGTGTATTGAGGATTGTAAATGTTGCATTTTGACCATCAGTTGTTTTCAACATATACAAAGACTTACCAACCTCTATTTCTTCTGTTCCGTTTGAGAACACACCATCAACTGGTACTGGGAAGAACATGATTGATGTGGTGTGACGTGGTTTGATTGAAGAAGGAGTTTCTGTTGGAGTAATGATTGGTGTTACTTCTGCAGAAGGAGCCTCATCCTTAGTTGGTGAAGAGAAAAGAGTTTGTTCCACATTTACCTTTGCAGGTTCTTTCTTAGGTGCTGACACAGGAGCAACAACTTCTTTTTCTTTTGCTACTGGTTGTTGAACAGCAGGCTGTGGTTGTTCCTTAACAGGCTTGCTGTTATTGTCTTTCTTGCTTTCAAGTTCGATTTCAATTGCCTTAATTCTTTCGATAAGACGAAGACGCTCTGAACGATATTGTTCAAGACTTACACCTTGATCGTCACCACCAGATCTACCTACAGAACGTGAACGTTTGAAGAGAAGCAGACAAATTGTGAGTATAACATAAACAAGAGCTGAGATAAGAACTACCCCCCAAAGGCCAATACCTTCAGTTGCAGTTGCTTCTTCTTCATCTTCTGCAGCTGCATCGTTCTCAGCTTCTTCATTATTACTTTCTTCATCTTTAATAGGTGTCACAGATGCTGTAGTAGCTGTATCTTCCACAACCTCCTCAACGGCAGGAGTTTCTTCTTCAGTTTCCTCTTGAGCTGCAGGAGCCTGGGATTTCATTTTTTCAACATCTGCCTGATATTCTTTCTTACCGCCAGATGGAACGCTTGAAGACAATTCATCTTCGTTTTTAGCATTCAGAATTGAGTTTACACGTTTCAAATCAGTTTTGTCGCTGACTCTTTTCATCAATTTGCTTACAAGTTCATTTTTCTTGAATTCATCGAAAGATTTGAACTCTGTAACATCCATCTTAGCCAATTGCTGTCCTTCGGCTTTGTTATAAAAGGTTTGCTGAAGCGTCCATTTGAGAGCACAGATTCTCTTTTGTTCCAATGACTGAGCACTTACGCAGCCAATAGCAAGAAACCACATGCCTATGGCTAAAAATAATAATTTTTTCATAAGTCTTTTTCTTTTATGTTATCTATTAAGTTATTTCTGATTGAACCAATGATAGGATAGAAGAACAAAGCATCAGGAACCGGATCAGTTTCATTTACCACAGTCTGATTCTTATTCACGAAATTCCATCCTTGTATGAAATGGTGTTCAAGGTCTTTATTTACATTCTCTTTAAACATGCTCCATGCCTCTCCGCTTACGAGGAATCTGTCTGAGACATGTATGTCTTCACATAACTGAATGAAGAATTCGTTATATTCGCGAACTTTCTGGATAATCTCGTTCACCACATTAGTATCTGTTACGTCCTTGTATTGAAGAACAGGCTTCGAAATCATCGAATAATTCGACTTCAATGGTTCCTTGAAATCATCCATCTTACTGTTTATATCATTGATTGCCTTACAGCCCATCTCTGATTTCACTTGAAGCAATGCACCACGACATGTAATCTGTTTTGGTTCATTTTCTTCGATTACGATAGAGAAACCATCTCCTGTATATTCCTGACCGTAAATACGTTCTATAACGATTTGTGTAAGATTATTCAGTTCGCGGCTGCTTCCTACAATCTTCAGAACTTTCGAACCAGTACCACTGAACATGATACAACGTGGCATGTCAAGTCCTTTGAACTTCATAAGGTTTGCAACATAATAAACCAATGTAACGTAGAAATACACAAATATAATCTTACGCATTGAATCCTGATTCAATCGCAAATTATATGAGAACACATCGTTACCTTTTGTTGCCTTGTTGGATTCTATAGAGAACAGGAAGGCATTGATATCTTCTGATTTCTTTTTATCGACTATATCGTCCAAAATACCTAATAACTCACCGTACAAATCCTCATCATTATTAAATAACATACGGAAATAATCCACATATTTTATAAGCATCGGATTGTGATTGCCTTGAGGTACTTCTGAGAAAGCATCTCCGAAAAGGGTATTTGCAGCAAAGCGGAATGATGTTACCACATTTGGTATCTTAGACTCATTTTCGCGTTGATATACAACAATATCACTTGAACCACCACCTATATCAATAGAAGCAACGGTAGAAGCCGCACCTTTAAACTGTGATGAGTTCTTGTAATAATAATATGGAGCCACAGATTCAGGCATCTCAATCAGGTTGATACCTTCACGTACAGGGATTCCGAACACATTCTGGAAAGTCTTTGCCCAGATTTGTCGTAACTGGCTGATTTTACCTGTTTCCATACTAAGAGGATAGAACCATACCAGTCTTGTTTCTTTCAGATTTCCTTGTTCCAACAATACCTTTGAGCGCATGAGCAAAGCAATCTCGGTGAGATAACAGCTGATGCGTTTACTATTGGAGATATCAGACGACCATTTCAGGTTTGGAATTATTCTGTTTCCATATCCTATAGATTCCTTTTCGTATATAAACGGAATGTTTGCATCACCCAAAGCTATGATTTCATCGACATTTGCAGCATCAACACGTTCACATTCAGACAATACTGTTCGTTGAGGGAATCCGTAATCGGTAGCAATGACTTTTGGAGCAAACTCTTGTTTGATAATAACATCATAAAGCAGGTTTTCACCATTATACAGAGTTGCAACCAATCGGCTACGTTGCTGAGGATCGATTTTCAGCGGTTCTGGCGATCCGTCACCTTTCATCACCTCAATATGAGTATTTGTTGTACCAAAGTCAACTGCAAAAGTATAAGCATCGGCGCCTTGAACCTCATTTTCCCATTTAGGACAAATGATTCCTTCACCAAACTTAGCGCCTACCTCATTCTCAACAACTACCTTAGTATAATCAAAATCAGTGTTGACACTATAATAATTTGATCCTACCATTTTCTGAGATTTAAGACTTCTCTCACGACATTTCTGTAGTTGTGAATCGTCAATACGCTTATTGAATCCGTCTTTATAGAATTCGAGTTTTATCTTGTAGTTCTCAAATTGTCCTAATGCACGGTCAACAACCTGTACTTTATATTGGTTGTATCCTTCAGTACGGACAAATGGGAATATAGCGATTGCAAATGAAAGGGTGACGAATGAACCTTGTCCAGTCTCTGGAACAAACAAGAGTTGTCCGTCTTTTGATTCAACATACGTACGTGACAATGTGATGTACTTTCCATGTTTCTGAACAGGAATTCTCAAGATTACTTTCACTATACGACTTTGTCCGATACGCGATGTTTGTATCTCCATTCGTTGTTTTCCTGCAATTGTACCCCATAGATCACGAGTATCAAAATATTTGAAAAACAGCGGTTTCAACGGCAAAAGATAATGTTTAATATCATTATCGCCATTGCTAATCTTCAGATTTCCGTCGAAGAAACAATCCTTATCGATTGGGAAATCCAGACGGATAAGTGAAGGTTGCAGGAAGTCGTCATCAGTAAGCCAAGGATACTGATGTGTGGTAGCTGGAAGAATACGCTTGTCAGGACTGACAGCATAATCTTCCGGGCGGATCTTTATTGAGTCATCCCAATCATAAGTGATATACTTGAACGGATCAGTAACTGGCGCATTCAGATTATTTTGGAGCACCAACGGCAGTTTCTCGTCCTCATCGAACTTATGTGTAGGCTTTATTACGAAATCACTCTTTGCGATATTTGCCATCACATCCTCTGTACGGCTCTGATACAATGGTACGCCAAGTACCTCCATACCTTCCTCAGTAGTCTCGTAATTAGTATCGAGATAATTACGTGCCTTTTCTGTCTCATCCTCGTTTATACTCTGAGGATTACCTATCTCTTGCAGAATTTCGCGCTGCAAATCGAGATTAAGTATAAGGAAGTTTGTGATAAGATACTTATTTACCGTCTCAAGACGTTGTTTTAATATTGGGAATGCTGTAAAAAGAGCATATATATATTTTACGAATTTAGGCTCACGTTTATAAAGAGGACGCCATTGATCAAACAGATTGATTCCTTGTTCAATCGGGATATCAAATGCTCCTGCTGTGGCATCTGGAGAGGCCATAAACAATGAAGCTGGTGATGTACAACCTAATACATGATTATTATATGCTATAAACGAGAGTTTATTCATTAGGTTGAAGTTATAAGCTTCACTGTCCTGTCGAAGATACATATCCAGTGTTTCTCCTAACAAACGATGTTCAGGAGAAGTCTTGAGTTGTTCAAGATTAACAGAACGATTCCACTCTATAATCCTGACTTTATCACGCAATTCATTGATATTAAAGAACAACTGCGCTATATCTAAAGCCTGCGACACAAGTTTCTCATCCTGATGGTTTCCTTTTAGGTTCACATTATAAGAAAGACGAAGAAAAGCATTCTTCACAAGGTCCATCTGTGCAAACGGGCTTGGAATGGCTGTACGTGGGTTATCTGTAAGTCCGGCTGAAGAATCTGTGATTGAGTCGATTTCATCCCTGCTATATTGGCGGGTGATATCAAACCAATCTTCACCGTTACTTTTATTATTATATGATAGTACCTTACTCATTTTATATTTAGAGACAAATGTCTTGATTTACTTGATTGAATTAAACTTCTTTGCAATTATCTTCTCTGCAACACTATCGAAAAGATCCATCAGTTTAAATGGAAGTTGATTTGACGAATAACGCGACTGTGTTGTAGCCTTCTTTGACTCTGCATTCATTGCAGAAAGAACAGTCTTGTAATCAACAACTCCCTTGAAGAGACCTTTCTTAGGTGGAATACCAACTATACAGTTCTCCAGTTTCAGTGTCAATATATTGAATGGGGCGAACGAACGATTGTTACTTTGCATCTCCATCAACCAATCATAATAAGAATGGAAGAATTCATTTATCAATGTGCGATAGAATGAAGTAGATGTAAACGAAGAGCGTAACTCAGGTGCATCCAAAGTGTAACCTCGTCCGATATCCTTCATAAACTGATTTGTCAGATACATATAAAGCAGATGAAACTTAACTAATGACTGATTGACAAGATTACGTGTTCTCTGTCCAAATGTCATTAAAGTAAGGTTCTTCTCGTCGTATTTCAGTCCATATTCACGGAACAACGGATTTTGAGCCTTGCCATCAATAGTCATCAATTTATCGTTTGGTATAGAGATAAAATCCAATATAGACAAAGCACCGACATATTCGATGAAATGGGCATCATTGCGCTGTCCGTCACCACCTGGATCGTTAGGATAAGGAACAGAAGCCTCTTCATCACCCAGATAATAGCATGCGTTAAGTGCCAAACTCTTTGGTCCTGTGAGATTCTCCTGATAATAATATAATGCAGACTTAGTCTTTATCACGAAGTCAGCACGTGTGATAGGGCTATTCTCATCACTTGCCACATTAAAGTATGGCAATACAGTGAGGGCTCCGATCTTGGCATCTCTCAAGTCGCCTCTGTTTGTAAGCATCGGATTACTTGCAGCATCACGTATGTTCTTTACGATGATAGGGAATCCTGCAGCTCCGGTACCACCGAAAATTGAACTTACCACAAATATACGGTCTTCACGTTTGTATATATTAGCAAATTCACGGAATTCCACAGAGTCTTTGAACTGATTCAAAGCCACCGCTCCGATATTAGGACTACCCACGAAACCGATATCCATCTTTGTGTTCAGTTGGTCCTTGCTGAAGAGCATACTGCAAAGAGCCTGATTCGCATCATTAAGAGTGTCATATGCTATATAATCCTTGAATTCTTTCTCGGCAATACTTCCCAAATTGAATATAAACGAATTGTTCAATCCTTTTTGAGGTATAAGATCTGCCAATGTGGATATCTTCACATTAAAAAATCCATGATCTACATCTGTACGTTCACCATATAGACTTCGACGTATCTCTTTATACCAACGCAGCAGATCTTCAGTACGTTTGAGATCCTCATTTGCACGATGCGGATCCATTATTATAGGAATAATCTGCAAATCAGCGATAGGTGCGCCTGTATTCTCATCACATGGACGTACTCCTGCTGCTAATTGCATTACCAGCGGTTTGAGAACTCGTGCTCCAGTACCTCCAACTAAAAACAAAAATAGATTCATCTCCTGTATTATATTTTTATTAACATCCAGAAACCAAAATCGATTCTGGTACGCAATATATCATTTTCAATATTATATCTTCAATTCTTAAGTATCCTAAACCATTCTATGTTTCTATTCTGGTATAGGAGTGTGTCGGCAGTTTGTGCTCCACCATCTCACTGAGAACGAAACAATAATAAACAATAATATAGTTATTCCGATATTTATCAAATTGAATTGTAACAATTGCATAAGATAGTCTTTGCCTTCCTCGCTAAACTCTGAGAAAGGGAAATATATCGAGATACTTGGTGCCACCAATATTGCCAACAGAAGCATAATGAGCCAGTGATACCATCTGCTGAATCTTACTGAATTGATAAGATAGTAATATACCGCTGCAACAATCCATACAGTCACTGCTATCGTTGAAGCAATTGTAGAATATAAATGAGCATTATACATCTCGTCCATGAATGCAGGATCAAGATTCATCGCCTCGTATATCTCTGTGGAGAAAATCACATACAACACTGTTATGATGATTCCCAATGCAAGAAAAATAAAATTCTTTATCATTTAACTTTTATATATATATTGTTATTTTTTGTTTGTACAAATGTATTTATTTATCTAAAAACAGATCTATCACGAAATAATCAAGGCTTTCGTTAGATAACGCAGCATAACTATCGTATATACCCTCCATAAGAGGTTGCAAAGAGAAAGTCGTTGATGCAAAACGTCTGTCGGCAGCATCAGGACGAGAGTCATCATCACTGTTTGAATCAATAATCCATTGCTGGAACTTATTCTTAAGTCGGATAGTTACTTTTTGGTCATGACTGAATTTCTTCAATCTAAGTACAACTCGATGCGTTGCCTTTTCCATCGCTTCGCGGTTGTTCTGTGTGATATCAGACTTCTCAATAGCTTTTATTGATGTTATCTCAACTGGATCATCTGATTCTATATCATAGTTATTGATGTCTGTGAGATAACTCTCCTCAACAAACATATCGTTGAAGTTTACTGATAACACAATTTGCAATACACCTGAGTCTTTGTCTGGAGTTACGCTGGTTAAGGCATGAATA
Source organism: Bacteroidaceae bacterium (assembly GCA_017614465.1). Lineage (GTDB taxonomy): Bacteria > Bacteroidota > Bacteroidia > Bacteroidales > Bacteroidaceae > Colivivens. Next base: position 16,656 of record JAGABW010000002.1, read on the forward strand.
GCATCACCGTCGTTTTTCTTATGATCAGCTCTCATTCGACCTATCATGTCGTTATCAGACAATAGAACCGAATAATATGGGGTATAGCACTTGTCATGAGTGAACAAGGTCATGTGTTCAAATCCTTTGAGGTCAGTCAACTGACTGAATCGTTTGTATTTGTCACTACTTGCAAGTCGTTTTATATTGGCATTGTCACCTACAATCATAATGTAATACGGACGCATGCCGTTATACTGCACACCATGAGGTTGGTTGTATGGATAATATGTTCCGATGAATGAAGAATTGAGTTTGACAAACAATATTGATTTATTTGATGCCATATTCTTCATGATGGCTTGAGTAGTGGATTTTGCCTCACTGAATATTTTATCAGTATTAACCACACCGACATCGGCTGTGGAATATATCATATCACTAACAAGGATACTGATGTCATCTGCTCCGTTTCTGTTAAGTACAGAATCGAGAATACATCCGAAATCTGTGTAACTGGCATTTCCTATACCTTTTGTTGTTTCAAAGATATTCTTGTCAGTAATAAAATCACGAAAAGTCTTTGGATACTTAAATACTCCGTCGTTTACGATGAAGATGCTGTTATCTTCAGGATTACCAGGAAGACTATTTAAGATTGACACTATAGAATTCTTGAATTCGCCTCGTCCTTTTGATGAATCATAAGGAATCATACTTCCACTACGTTCAAGATATAGTTTCACTGTCAAGAATTCCTTTCCAGTTCCTGCCCCGTCAAAAAGAATGTCTTTAGACGGACGACGATTAGCAAACATATCGCTGATATATTGTTTTACCGATTCGGCATCAATCTCATCGTCCTTCATGAACTGGCTGAAATGTGCTGCATTGGATGAGATATACTCTACTATCTTCTGCCAATCATTATAATCGACAACTCCATCTTCAGCAGCTAAAGAAACCAACAAACGATCAAAATCACGCTGACGACTATTGCGACAATCTGTAAAACTTATTGCCACTATGCATAAAAGCAAACACAATGCTTTGTTGTGTCCGAAAATATTTTCTACTATTTTACTAAATACCAATTTGAGCATAATAACGCAATTTACGATGCAAAGATATACAAATATGGGGTAATCGCAAAAGGATTCACTTTCTTTTTGCGCACGCACGCGTGAAATTAACGTTAATTATACATGATTTGCGCTTATAGCATTAACTATCAGCAACAAATCAAATAGCAAGTGTATATAATCCAACAGGTCGCTACTGATTAATCGTCAACCTTATCATTTCAGAATTTTCTTCTGCAAAATTCAACAAATCTTGATGCACAGAAATCTTGTGTGTCTTCGATTTCATCGAAAGAAGACGACCATTCAAGTCCTTAAATCTTACGATAAGTTCGGATGGTCCAGGATGCTGATAAATCAATTCAAGCAAGTCGGCAATCTTCTGCTCGTTTATTTTATTCAGGTTCACAGCCACTGAAACTTCAGAAACAGCAGTATCTTTCATCTCAGACAATAAATCTACTGATAAAATAACAATTTCAAGTGTGTTTTTGTCGTATTTACGAGGTTGAACCTTAGCCTTTATAAACACACCTATTCCTTCCTCGAATCTATTCTTCTGGTCTAACCAATCCTTACCAAACAACGCCCATCGATAACTTCCTGAGAAATCCTGAATAGTCACGAAGCCACACGGAGTACCTTTCTTGGTCACTCCCGATTTTACTTCTGTTACCAAACCGCCACAAATGACTTCTGCTCTGTCGCAGACCTTAGTCAAATCAGCCAGTTCAGACATTCGTGTGTTGCACACATACTTTAGGATCACGGCATAATCATCAAGAGGATGAGCAGAGAGGTATATTCCGACCAACTCACGTTCTTTCTCAAGACGATCCATTGTGCTCCAAAGTTCTACATCTTTTGGTATTTCCGGATGAACTGTCTCGATGACTATTTCTCCGAACAGACCGCCTTTAGCCTCAGACTGATCGGCCTGATATCTGTTACCGTAGCGCACCAACACATCAAGGAATGTGTCATTCGGGTTCACCTTAGTCACATATGTTTCTCGTGGCAAACCGAACGAGTCGAAAGCACCAGCCAAAGCCAAACTTTCGAGAGTCTTACGGTTACACAAAGAAAGATTCACACGTTCCACAAGATTGAACACATCTGTGTATGGACCATCTTTCTTACGCTCATTTATGATAGACATCACAGCGTTTTCACCCACACCTTTTATTGCCGCCAAAGCAAATCGGATATCACCATTTGTATTAACTGTGAATTTAAGATTACTTTCATTCACGTCAGGCACCAATGTCTTGATTCCTATTGACTTACATTCATCCATCAGTTTGGCAATTTCACTGATATCTGCCAAACTTCGACTCATGACAGCCGCCATCCATTGTGAAGGATAGTTTGCCTTCATGTAAGCAGTCTGATAGGCAACCCACGAATAACATGTGGCATGACTCTTATTAAAAGCATATGATGCAAATTTCTCCCAGTCAGCCCATATTTTCTCAAGGATATCCTTATCATGTCCGTTCTTCTGTCCGCCTTCGATAAACTTAGGATGAAGCATATCCAGTTTATCTTTCTGCTTCTTACCCATGGCCTTACGTAAGGTATCACTCTCACCACGTGTGAAGTCAGCAAGAAGACGCGACAAGAGCATCACTTGCTCCTGATAGACAGTAATACCATATGTCTCTTTCAGATATTTCTCCATCACTGGGATATCATACTCGATTGGCTTTCTACCCAGTTTTCTATCGATGAAATCGGGGATATAGTCCATTGGACCCGGACGATACAAGGCATTCATCGCAATCAGATCCTCGAATACATGAGGTTGCAACTCACGCAGATATTTCTGCATTCCAGCCGATTCAAACTGGAACGTACCGACTGTTCGTCCGTCGCAATAAAGCTGATAAGAAACAGGGTCTTCGATATCCAAGTAATCCACATCGACCTCAACACCCATACTTTCCCTGATAATATCAACAGCCTCCTTCAATTGCGACAAAGTCTTAAGTCCGAGGAAGTCCATCTTGATCAGTCCCGTCTCTTCAATCACGTGTCCGTCGTACTGGGTACAATTCACCATCTGTCCGTCCTTATCAACGGCAGTGCTCACAGGAACCCAATCAGTAATATCATCTCGACAGATAATGGTACCACACGCATGAACACCCGTATTTCTTACGTTGTTTTCGAGCATTTGGGCATATTTTATGGTATCCCTAAAGCTCTTATCGGGAGATGTGGCTGCATCTTTAATTTCAGGGACGCATTCAACCACATTCTTCAGATTCATTTTCTTTCCGTCGGGCAACTTATCTGGGATTGCCTTACACCACGCATTAACCACAGAAAGAGGTACTTTCTGCACTCGGGCAACGTCTTTTATAGCAGACTTCGTTGCCATAGAACCATAGGTTATAATATGTGCAACTTTTTCTGCTCCGTATTTGTTTGTAACCCACTGTAACACCTTACCACGACCATCATCATCGAAATCGACATCGATATCAGGCAAACTGATACGGTCAGGGTTAAGGAATCGTTCAAACAGCAAGTCATATTTAATAGGATCGACCTTAGTGATTTCCAAGCAATAGGCAACAACACTTCCTGCCGCACTACCACGTCCAGGACCTACCCACACGCCAAGTTCGTTTCTTGCAGCACGTATATAGTCTTGAACGATAAGGAAGTAGCCCGGGAAACCCATTGTCTTCATCACGTGCAACTCAAAGTTTATTTGTTGCAACACATTCTCAGGTATAGGATCGCCATAATACTTCTTAGCACCTTCGTATGTGATTTTAGCAAGATAATCGGCCTCAAACTTTATTCGGTAAAGTTTCTCATATCCTCCCATCTTGGCAATCTTCTTCTTTCCCTCCTCCTCTGTCATTATCACATTACCATTTTCATCACGGGTAAACTCGTCAAAGAGTTCCTGTTCTGTAATTCGGCTTCGGTATTCTTCCTCAGTACCGAATTCCTTAGGTATGTCATAATTAGGCATGATAGGAGCATGATCGATATCGTAAGTCTCAACCTTACTCAACACCTCAACTGTATTAGCAAGAGCCTCTGGGACATCGCTGAATATCTCATTCATCTCAGCCTTAGTCTTCATCCATTCTTGCTTTGAATAAAGCATACGTTGAGTACTATCCAAATCGGCACCTGTACTAACACAAAGCAATCTGTCATGCGCTTCGGCATTTTCCTCATCCACAAAATGCACGTCATTAGTACATACTAATTTCACATTATGTTTCTTTGCCAGTTCAATGAGGACCTTATTAGCACGTTGCTGCAAAGGGAATGTTTCACGATTTGCTATCTGGTTGGGATCCTTAACTTCATGACGTTGCAGTTCAAGATAATAATCATCGCCATAAACTTCCTTAAACCACTCGATAGACTCTTCTGCTTTATCAATCTGATTGTCGAGCACATAAGCAGGGACTTCACCAGCAATACAAGCAGAACAACAGATTATTCCCTCACTATGTTTCTTCAGTTCTTCGTGATCGGTACGTGGACGCAAATAAAAACCGTCAGTCCATGCTTTACTGACAATTTTTACAAGATTATGATATCCGACAGAGTTTTTTGCCAGCAGAATAAGGTGCCATCCACTTCTATCAATCTTTTCATCCTTAATAGTCAATCCTCTTCGCGCACAATACACCTCGCAACCGAAAATAGGTTTAAAATCAACATCGGGATTCTTTCCCTTTACCTTCTTTACATAATTAAAGAATTCTTTGATTCCAAACATATTACCGTGGTCGGTGACAGCAAGTCCTTTTTGTCCGTCAGCAATTGCTTTATCTACCAAGCGAGATATACTGGCCTGACCATCGAGAATTGAATATTGTGTATGTACATGTAAATGTACGAAATCTTCCATACCTAAATAAAAATTGATAAAGTTTAAGACACTAAAATCGGGGAATGCCCCGACACCATATACTATATAGTAATTATATATGTATTCTGTTTACTCTGTTCTGACAACACGTGTTCCGTTATCTAATTCCTCGATATACACACGGACTGTCTCGTCAGGAAGATAATCGCCTATTAATTCCGGCCATTCCATAAAACAAAGGCAGTCACTATATATATAATCTTCGAAACCGATATCAAGAACCTCTTCCGGCTTCTTTATTCTATAGAAGTCGAAATGATATATCTGTTGCTTATCCTTATCGAGGTATTCATTAACAATAGCGAATGTTGGCGAATTAATTACATCGGTTACTCCAAGTTCCTCACATATTGCTTTGATGAAGGTTGTTTTACCAACACCCATTTTACCATAGAAAGCAAACAATTTATTAGCCCCCATTTCATTAATGAACTGTTTGGCAGCTTCATGAATATATTCTACTGAATCAATCTGTATTATCATTTTCTTTTTTTACTTTGAAGTGAGACAAGCGGTATCAGCATTTCTTCCATGCTTACGCCGCCATGTTGAAATGTATTTTTATAATAATTTGCATAATAGTTGTAGTTATTGGGATAAGCGAAGAAATCGTCCTTCTGTGCAAAAATATAGGTTGTACTGATATTAGGAGAAGGAAGTGAAGCACGCTTAGGGTCACGTATCTCAAATATTTCCTTTGGATTATATCCAAGGTTCTTACCCAATTTGTATCTTAGGTTCGTATTGGTATTTTTGTCGCCTATAACTTTTATAGGGTTATTTACCTTTATCGAACCGTGATCTGTTGTTATAATGATATGTGCATCGGTTTGTGCCAACAAATCGAATAGTTCCCGGATAGGAGAATGACGGAACCACGACTGTGTGATACTTCGATATGCAGTTTCATCGGATGCCAGTTCACGCACCATCTTCGACTCGGTTCTTGCATGCGAGAGCATATCGATAAAGTTTATCACAATAACATTTAATTCGTTATGTAATAGAGAATTAAACTGATTCAACAGTTTTTCGCTATCGCTTGCATGATTAACCTTATTATACGAGAATTTCTCATGTCGGCGGAATCGTTCCAGATGGGTTTGTATAAGTGGGGCTTCGTTTAGGTTTTTACCTTCCTCCTCGTCTTCATCAACCCATAATTCAGGGAAATATTGAGCAATCTGAGTTGGCATCAATCCTGCGAATATGGCATTACGCGCATATTGAGTGGCTGTTGGTAAGATGCTCAGATATAAATCCTCCTCAAACACGAAGTCATCGGCAAGATCCTGACTTAAAACTCTCCATTGATCATATCTGAAGTTATCAAATACAATCACAAAGACCTTTTCGCCTTTGTTAAGAAGAGGGAAAACCTTATTTTTAAATATATCCGGACTCATTAAAGGACGATTATCAGGTTCGTCCATCCATTTCATGTAGTTTTTGCGGATAAACTTTGCAAATTCCTGATTCGCCTCAGCTTTCTGCATCTTGAGCATCTCACTCATCTCACTATTGGTAGTACTGAGTTCCAATTCCCAAAACACAAGTTTCTTATACACATCCTTCCAGTCATCAAGTGTATATGAATCATTTATCTGCAAAGCAATTTTCTGAAAGTTCTGTCGGTATGAGGTATCAGTAACCTCACTCTCTATCTCACGTTTATGAAGATGCTTCTTCAAAGTAAGCAGAATTTGCGATGGATTCACAGGTTTTATGAGATAATCAGCAATTTTCTGACCTATTGCCTGATTCATAATATTCTCTTCCTCGCTCTTTGTCACCATCACAATAGGTATTGTTGAATTAATCTCTTTTATAAGTGAAAGAGTTTCCAATCCACTGATACCTGGCATATTTTCATCCAAGAATATGATATCAAATGTTTGCTCGCTGCACATATCTACAGCATCGCGTCCATTTGTTGCAGTTACCACCTTATATCCTTTTTTCTCAAGGAAAATGATATAAGCCTTAAGCAACTCTATTTCATCATCAACCCATAATAAGGTTGCATTGTAATTATCAGTATTCATTGTTTTGCGAATTAATTCTTACAACAATAATCAGAAAATATAGTTTTCTTCCTCTTCAAAATCATCCCATTCATCTTCTTCATCTAATACATCCTCCGGATCTGGTATATTAGTTGGTTCGTCAAGAAGACTGTCATCAAGTTTGAGATGTCCGATTCGGTCGAAACGTTTCTCATAGAACTTGAAATAATCAGCGAAACTCAGTCCTCTCATGATTTTCTTCAGGTTATCATCCGATATGATAAACATCTTGAGTCCTTCCAACTTATATGCCATCTGTTTATCATTCATTATCTTGTTGATATAGATATATGCCTCGTCGTAATTCAAGAAAGAAGACACCTTTAATAAATCTATTCCATCACCTGGCTGAATCTCAATATCGAAACTGCGAACTGAGAAGTTTGAAAAGTTGTATCTTGCCACCTCATATAATAATTGGTTGACATCGATACTATCATGTTCATAAGCGATTACAAACGACCAGTTACATATCTTGTCATCTGTAAACACTGTATCTGTTGCTAAAGTCTCGTCATCACTAACTCCCGTTTTTCTTTCCCAGACTGAACCATTATCCATCTTTCCGTTAGCAAGAATACGTCCCTCCTTCAATCCTGTAAGATACTGATTTGCAAGATCGCTTACAGTGCTCTTAGGATAATTCTCGACGATATCGCGCATAGAAGACATAAACTGGTCACGTTGTCCTAAATTTAATAGACTCATTGACTTCAAGAACATAAAACGTGGTCTGTTGACACCTTCTGGATACTCTTTTATTGCTTCATCGGCATTTCGAATCACACGATTATAATCATCCGTCACATATGCCTGATAAGCATCCTGATAGAGCGAATCCTCGATTTGTTTGCCATATCGTCCTTTATATTCAAACTTAGGGTCCTTGATTAAGATTGAATGAGGATTATTAGGATATTTCTTTATTAGCAGTTGTTTATATGTGCTTGCCTCAGTAGGATGCATAAAGCGTGAATACAATTGGAATAGGTTATAGTAAACCTCATCCATATTAGCATATTTAGGGAAGTCGCTACATATACGCAAGAATGTTTTTTCAGCCAATGGAAAGTTTTCCATCTGGTCTTTATATATAATTGCGGAATTATACAGACCATCCACCAATAGTTCGTTGGATTGCGCCATCTGCTCCTCTGTCAACGGAATATCCTTTAGATAGTATTCCGGATGATGAGGATCCGCCTCATATTCCTGTTTTTTTCTCATCTCCTGCTCAAATTGCTGTTCCTCTTCACTTTGTCCGCCAGAATCATCGGTAGCAGCATTAGGAGTATCGAATCTACGTGAATCTCCGCGCAGATTTCTTCTATTAAGTCTCCATTGGTCAGCCAACTCTATCTCACCCCATTTTCTTTGGAATTCAGCCTTACCCGAAGCCACTACTGAAGGATTATAGAAATACCAAAGACCAGCCTGTTGTCTGCTTGACATACGTTGGTTGGTTGTTGTGGTATTGTTTTGCTTGCGCGACTCGTTTGCCTGCTGATCCTCAGCCATTTTTCGTGCATCTTTTTTCTCTTCTTTCTTTAGATTGTCAATGATTTTCTCGATAACGGCCATTCTTTCTAAAGAATCCATTTTTGCAAGAGTTTGAAGACTGTCTTGCAATTCAACAGCTGAGGCATAAGGAAGGAGTTCATCAAGAATTCTTGATCTCTCTGATATGTCTAAATAGTCATCGCGTTCTTTATCCAACAAAGTCACAACACCTGCATAGCATTTCTGTGCCTTCACAAATTCCTCTCTTTCCCAGTACAACTGACCTAAATGCAGCCAAACAATTCCTTTCTCAATACCACTTCGTGTACTTTTCTCCACTCCATCGTTATATGCATATATCGCATTCAGTGTGTCGCCTTTTGCAAGATAGATATTACCCATAGCATAATACACCTGATCAAGATAGTTCTTGTTCTTAGGATTCTTAGCCATACGGTTAAGTTTACCTATCATCTGCTTTGCCTGACCTTTTGAAAGCACCTCAGTTTGTTGAATCCTTGCATTGAATTCCAACTCATAAGGAGGGTTATTGGCATATACCTTCTTAAATGCTTTGTATGCCATCTGAGGCTGGTCAGTCTTATGATACAGTTGTCCGAGCAAGTAATACAGACGTGCTTTTTCGATTGTACCTTTCTGACGTTTAATAGCTTGAATAAGATTTGGGATAGCTTCAGTATATTGTTTTTGTTGCAACTGACAATCGGCTAATATTCCAGCACGCAAAGAATTGTATTTAGTAGGGAAACTATCACGACGTGTTTCATTTATTATATTCTCAGCTGCAAAATACCATTGCATCTCTGCATTACATCGAGCCTCAAGTAATTTTGCCAATGCCACAATATTAGGTTTATTAGGATACAGACGCTGGATATAAGCAAATGTAGATATTGCTTCGATATAGTCACCTTTCTGCATCTGAGCCTTTCCCATCAAAAACCATGCTTTATAAAGGAAAGGGTTATATTCTTTTTGTGACAAATACGCCTTACCTTTTGGAGAACGGCGTTTGGACGCACTCATATCAGGTTTTTTTGTGATAGAATGCAGTTTTATGGTTTTCTGTGATTTTTCTATCGCACGTTCATATCCCGCTTTACCGATACCCAGGGTTCCTCTATTACCTGTTATGTAAAAAGGAAGCAGTTCAAGATAATTATCCTTATTACCATTACGTTGAGCTTCATAAGCTTCATTATATGCCAAAGCTCCGTTGTAGTAAGTATTGTACTTAGCCTTGAATGAATGTACGAAACGAGTGCCGCTCGTATTCTTTTGTGTAGAACACGAAACAACAAAGAAAACTATAAATATTGCAAAAAGAATATCCGCAAATCGTTTCATACCGCTATTATCTACATGTAAATAAACACATTTCACAACATTACGATAATATTAATAACGTTGATAACAAAACTTTATTACATAATATCGCAAACTACTTGCAAATATAATGAGTTTTTTTGACATTTCAGTTTTTTTCATCAAAAAGAAAAGATACAAGTGAAAAGATTTATTGAATTCAAAAACAGTAAAGGCAAAAAAGGGATTCTTTATAAAAGAATTTTTAGTTTTTTTGAGGTTATATGAAATTTATTGTATCTTTGCAGAATAATTAGTTTTGAATTTACCCAAATCACAATTGTTTGGATTAATCATCAAAATATTATGTCATAACAGTTTTATTACGATTATAAACAACCAAAAAACAATAAGAATTATGAAAAAGATTATAATGTTTTTCAGCATGATGCTTTTTGTTACAAGTAACATAATGGCACAGTCTCAAGCAGAAATAGAAGCAGCTAAAGAAGCTTTATTAAAACAGCAGAGTGCCAACACACAGGTTGTCACCTCAGGTTCTGGAAATGTGACAAGGGTTATGCCTCAATTTCCTGGCGGCAATGTTGCATGCAGCAAATATCTGAGCGACAGTCTTCGTTATCCTGCTAAGTCAAAAGCAGACAAAGTGGAAGGACGTGTTATAGTGTCTTTCTATGTTAATACAGATGGTAGCCTAAGCGATATAATGATTCTCAAATCATTGAATGAAGAATGTGATGCAGAAGCAATAAGACTTATCAAGGCAATGCCTAAATGGGAACCATACAAAGAAATCCATTCTGACGGCACTGTAGAATTAGTAAAATGCAAATTCACACTTCCTATAGAATTCCTTTTGGTTGCACGCGACTTTAATCGAGTTAATTAATGGACAAAAACTTTGACATTCACGAGGAACAATACGTTCAAGCGAAGGAGAAAGACTTTGAGAATGCACTACGTCCGCTGACATTTAATGATTTTAGCGGTCAACAAAAGATAGTAGAGAATCTCAGAATCTTCGTTGAAGCCGCAAAATATCGTTCCGAACCTCTCGACCATACACTTTTACACGGTCCTCCGGGATTGGGTAAAACTACATTGTCTCAAATCATCGCTAACGAACTGGGAGTTGGATTTAAAATCACATCAGGTCCAGTCCTTGACAAGCCTGGTGATTTGGCTGGAATTCTTACCTCTTTGGAAGAAAATGATGTCCTTTTCATCGATGAAATCCATCGTTTGAGTCCTGTTGTCGAGGAATATCTTTACTCCGCAATGGAAGACTACAGAATCGACATAATGCTCGACAAAGGTCCGTCGGCAAGAAGTATCCAAATCGACTTGAATCCGTTTACACTTGTAGGCGCAACTACACGAAGCGGTTTGCTGACTGCTCCACTTCGAGCACGATTCGGAATAAACCTGCATCTGGAATATTACGACACAGACATACTGTCAAAGATTGTTCTTCGTTCAGCACGTCTGTTAAATATCCCATGTGATACCGATTCTGCAATTGAGATAGCAGGCAGAAGTCGTGGTACGCCACGTATTGCAAATGCCCTTCTCCGCCGTGTACGCGATTTTGCTCAGGTTAAAGGCAACGGAACCATCAACATGCATATCGCACAGATGGCACTCGAATCGCTCAACATAGACAAGTATGGCCTCGACGAAGTTGATAATAAGATACTCACTACCATTATCGATAAATTCAACGGAGGACCAGTTGGAATCAGCACCATTGCGACTGCTGTTGGTGAAGACTCTGGAACAGTTGAAGAAGTTTATGAGCCATTCCTTATCATGGAAGGATTCCTTAAACGTACCCCAAGAGGACGAGAAGCCACAGATTTAGCATATAAGCACCTTGGAAGAAAACGTCCGATAAGCAAGGACAGTGGCATGAACAGTTTATTTGACTAAATTGACAAACAAAATACAATATAATTACAAGCCTTATACTCGAATATGGCAAATTTAAAAGGACTCGCAAAAGATACAGCAATATACGGACTGAGTAGTATCGTCGGAAGATTTCTCAACTACTTGCTCGTTCCACTTTATACCAACATTATTAAAGCAGAAAGCGGAGGATATGGTATTATCACTAACATATATGCCTATACTGCTTTCTTTCTGGTAATACTCACATTCGGAATGGAAACCACCTTTTTCCGTTTCGCCAATAAAGACGAAGAGAATCCCGACACAGTATTCTCTACGTCATTCGGGATAGTTTCATTCCTTACCGTATTGTTTATGGCAGGTGTATTCATATTTATCAACCCAATAAGCAATATCATGGGTGAGAATAAGGAATATATCCTGATAATGGCAGTAGTAGTGGGATTGGATGCCATTCAGGCCATTCCGTTCTCTTTATTGAGATACCAGAAAAGACCTATAAAATTTGCATGCCTGAAAATGTTGTTCATCGGTTTGAACATCGGTTTGAACCTTTTGTATTTCGTAGTATTAGAAGGCAGGGACATCTTGTATGTATTTGTGCTCAATCTCATATGTACAGGATTGATAACATTCTTCTTTATTCCAGAGTTTTTATCAATCAAGTGGAAGTTTGACTTTGCTCTTCTAAAACGGATGCTTAAGTATTCATGGCCTATCCTTCTGTTAGGAATTGCCGGAATATTAAACCAGACATTCGATAAACAGACATTCCCTATAATCTATACACGATTAGGTGGATATACTCAAACTGAGGCCAACATACAATTAGGAATATATGGCGCGTGTGTTAAGATTGCAATGATTATGGCAATGATTACACAAGCATTCAGATATGCCTATGAGCCAATTGTATTTGCTGAAAGTAAGGACAAAGACTCAAAAGAATATTATGCATCAGCAATGAAGTATTTCATAATATTCACTCTTTTCGCCTTCCTTTGCGTCATGGGATATATCGACATTCTAAAAAACATCATAGAATCAAAATACCACGAAGGTCTTAAATCAATTCCTATAGTAATGGTTGCAGAAATCATGATGGGAATATACTTCAACCTGTCTTTCTGGTACAAACTCATTGACAAGACAATATGGGGAGCATGGTTCTCATTAGCAGGATGTTCAGCATTGATAGCCGTAAATATCATTTTTGTACCTGAATACGGATACATGGCTTGTGCCTGGGGAGGTGTAGTAGGATATGGTATAGCAATGATTCTCTCATATATCATCGGACAAAAGAAGAACCCTATTAAATATGATTTGAAGTCTATCGCGATATATACATTGCTTACAGCCATATTGTTTACAATCATGTATATCTTACCAGATTATGTTGAATCAACAGTATTACGATTAGTCATCAATACAATCCTTATACTGGCATTTGCCGGACATATAATTTACCACGATCTGCCTGTAAAACGAATTCCGGTTCTTGGCAAAATATTTAACAAAAAACAATAATATATGAAATCCAAAATCCTATTGATAATACTTCTACTCACAGTTATTCATCATGTTAAAGCTGATGAAGGAATGTGGATGATAAGTAACCTGTCATCACGTACGGATAGTATTTTACATTCAATGGGATTGGAATTAAGTCAAGACGAACTTTACAGCACCGAACAACCTTCGTTGAACGATGCCGTAGTTATTTTCGGTGGATTCTGTTCAGGAGTAGTTGTAAGCAACGATGGATTGGTTTTTACCAATCATCACTGTGGATTCAATGCCATCAACGAACACACAACAGTAAAACACAATTACCTAAAAAACGGATTCATAGCCAACAGCTATAAGGAAGAGTTACCGAGCGACGGACTATATGTGTTGTTTCATCTTAAAACCATAGATGTAACCGACAGAGTTTTGTCGCAAGTTGACGACTCAATGACTGTAAAGCAGCGTTTAAATGCCATAAAAGAGGCTGTGTACTCTATCGAGAAAGAAGTTGACGATAATACTGATTTCATATATGGAGTAGTTAAGTCTTATAATCGTGGTAATAAGTTTTATTTAAGCATCTACCAAAGATATAATGACGTAAGACTGGTTTTTGCCCCACCAAGAAGTCTCGGTCAGTTCGGAGGCGACACAGACAACTGGGAATGGCCACGACAAACATGCGATTTCAGTGTTTTCAGAATATATGCAGGTAAAAATAATCAACCTGCAGATTACAACAAGAACAATCAACCGTTCCATCCTAGGAAGTATGCCCAGATATCCGTCAAAGGCTATCAGCCAGGGGCGTTTTGCATGACTTTAGGATTTCCTGGAAGTACAGAAAGATATCTAAGCAGTTATGGTATAGAAAGCAACATGACAACCATTAACGATATCATCTATAAAGTCAGAAACCTTAAACTTGGCATTCTCGACAAAGCCATGAAAGCAGATGAAGAAACAGACATCAAATATGCCTCAAGATATTTCTCCAGTTCCAACCACATGAAATATGCTTATGGACAAAACGAAGCATTAAAAAACCTGAAAGTAGCAGACGAAAAGAAAGAGTTGGAAAAGGAAGTTAACGAATGGATTATTAACAATAATGAGTCCAAATATCTTGGTGTACTGGATAGTTTAAAGAAGCAATACGAAAACAATTTTGAAAAACAATACACTTATATACTATTAGTAGAATCGTTTACTTCTGGCAGTGATATATTGAATTATATCATCAACAAAGTAATGGTACATAACGTCACCAAAGACAAAGCATTCAGAAAGAATCTCAAAGAGTTCTACGATGGAATAGATATCGAGCTGGATAAGAAAGTATTTGCAGCTATGGCAAAGAACTATCTGCAGATGAGCATAAATCAACAAAACAGACCTGATTTCTTCGATGAAATCGATAGTTGTTACGGAGGCGACATAGATGCCTTCACTGATGCACTTTATGCAAAATCGAAACTCGGAGACAAATCACGATATACAAAGATCAGAAATGTAGATGATATAATCTCCGACCCATTCTTTGATATAGCCATAAGCATACGAGCTTGTTTAAG
>JAGABW010000025.1 GCA_017614465.1 Bacteroidaceae bacterium
GGTTTTGTTTAATCTCGCTCATTACGAATGTACTTTCAATTGAACTGACGTTCTCAATCTCTCCAAGTTTGGTGAGAATGAATTCTTGATAATGTTTCATGTCACATGTGCGAACTTTGAGTAAGTAGTCGTATGCACCAGAGGTGTTGTAACATTCTGTAACTTCAGGTATGCGGATTATGCGTCGTATGAATTCTTCTGCTATTTCGCGGTTTATTTGTTTGAGTTTTACTTTACAGAATACCAATAAGCTCTGATTCAGTTTCTCGGGATCAAGAACTGCGATGTATTTCTTTATATATCCTTGTCTTTCTAATCGTTTTTGACGTTCGAAGACAGGGGTAGGGGTTAAGCTAACAGTATCAGCCAACTCTTTAGTTGTCAGTTTTGCATTTTTTTGTAAGATTCTGAGGATTTTCAAGTCTATCTCGTCAAGGGTGTCCACGTTCTTTTGCATTTGTATTATTATGATTGAGAAGTTAATTATTAATGTTTACGTGTGCAAATATAGGTATTTTTACTAAAATAAGCAATAATTTCAGATGATATTTCTGATATTATTGCCTAAATTCGATGTTATTTACTAACGTCCGCATTGATTGATTGTTGCCATGGAGCGATAGTCTTTGTTTGGATGTCTCCAGCATTGAATAGAACTTCGATTGTCTTTTGTACAGCACATAGCATACATCCGCTGCAGTGCTTGTTTTTAAACTTACCGTAAATCTTGCCACATGCGACAGCTCCTTGTTGTTTTTTAAACTCATCATATACTTCAGCTGCCAACTTCATATGTTGTTCTTTGTCGCCACTTGCGTAGAATCCAATTGCCATTATCGCGCCTGATAATGCGCCGCATGTTCCGTCGGCAAATTTATGTCCTATACCACCAGAGAAGGCATCTGACAGACTGCGTAATTGCTGCTCTGTGAAATTTGTGCCCAGTGTGGAGGCTATGGCAGAAAGAGCAACGGCAGAGCACCCGTAATGCTTGCCGAATCGTGCCTCTGTCTGTCTTTTTGCTTCTTGAATCAATGAGTCCAGGGATTCATGTTGTGTGGTTGCATTAAAGACCGACGGGTGGGTGTATTTTAAAGAATCAGCATTAAGGTTACCTGCAACAACTGTTGCAGGTAACGATGCTAATGTTAATAAAGGAATCGTTTTATATATCATATTTTATTGTCTTTTGAATTTACCACGTACGATTTTGTGTTCAAATGTTTGAGTGTCTTTGAATAAGTTGTACATTGGGCATATCTTCTCAACGGCTTCGATCCATTCCTTAACTGCTTCTTGGTTTTCAGGAGTTAACACGTGGAGGGTGTAACGAATGTTCTGAGGTACGATAGGGATATTCTCATATCCTTTTCTGCCAGCACGAGGATCAATTTCAGCCTCAACTGTAAGTGAGATAGAGTCAATATCTAATGCACGTTCTGCTGCTTGACCCAAAGAAATGTGTGTGATACATGTTCCGAGAATACCCAGCAGACCTTCAACTGAAGTCATACCAAGATTTGTTCCTCCGAGATATGCTGGATTATCGTGTAATATCAGATACTTGTCGTTTACAGTCAATTGACGAACCCCGTTTGGAAATACTTTTACCCATGGACCTTGTTTTGGTGCGGCAGGTGTGCTAACGGTTTTGTTCTCTTTCTTGAGTCTTTCAGCCTTTGCCTTGCTTGCCTGTAAAGCCTGACGTTTCCCCCATATATATTCTCTAAGTGAAGCGAGTGTCTCGTTTTCAACTTTTCTTTCACGTGGAGATTCTTTACGGTCGATAATCAGTTTTGGTACTACAGCAGACTTTACAAGTGTTGCCACTGCAGATTTTTCCTCAGCCAGAACAGCGAGTTTTTCGAGTTCTGCATCTGATGCAGGTGAGTCAATATAAATTGTGTAGAGGAAATTACGTGGATACCACACTCTGTCTGTCTTGACTTTATCTGGCTGACCGTGTATTTCTATTGTCAACGAATCAATATCTATTCCAAGTAATGCTGCTTGATTTAAGTAACTGTCAGCCAAGTCTGATGCAAATACTGCTTGAGCTGTTGTTGGTGTATCAACACCCGAGTCTTGTCCGCCGTGTGCATATCCACAGTCGCCGATATAGTGAAATTCTCTTATTCGCAGTTCACGAACACCAGAACGATTTTTAGCAGTAACGTTTGCTGTAAGAGTTACTGGCTGTAATTCATTACCAGGGATTGAGTTCCATGCCTTCAAGGCAACTTTACGTTCTTTCAGGTGTTTACGTAATGACGGTGCATTATGTTCTAACTCAGTCTTTTTTGAATTTGACTTGAATACATCTAATGGTCCTTGAGCTTCAGCTGTGATTTGTTGTAAAGCGAGAGCTGCAATAAATGTTACAATTGTTCTTTTTTTCATAGTTGTATAATATTTAATTGATTGTTATTTGTCTAAATTAGTTATTATGTCATAATCTGTATAGTATGACTATTCTCTTCCAATATATGGGTTTTCAGTGATTGTAGAACCGTCATATCCATAATTTTGCCAGAGATTCGGATTGATTTCTCGTTGGGCTTGTGGAATAGGAAAACGATAATGCTTGAAATCTATTGCCTGTTTGTTGTATTGTGGGAAGTTCTTTGCAAGGTTGCTATTTCTGATTGTTTTCACAAGAATCTTCCAACGTTTTAAATCAAGCAAATGCTTTTGTTCAAGTGTGAATTCCCATGAACGTTCTTGAATGATTGCATTCTTGAATTCTTCATAACCAAGTCCGGATGTCAAATCATGTGGTTGAGCCTCGTCGCTGTAGATGTCTTCTTTGAATGCTCTACGTCTTACTTGATTGAATGCTTTGTATGCAGTTTCATTTGGTGCGCCGTCTCTTTCGTTGATAGCCTCAGCTAAAACAAGAAGAACTTCGGCATAGCGTAATACTTGACGATTCATTGCTCTGTCAGCAGCACTTGTTTCTGGATTGTCATGATCAATATATTTGTTGTATCTTGAGAATCCCGATTCTTTTACACCATCTTTGTCGGCATCATAGTAGAAATGGAAATAACTATTTGTTGATGGACGCCATAGCGAGTCTGCAAACGAAACATCCTTTCGTTGATCGCCTTCGAGATATGAATTCTCGACAGTGTTATCAGGTCCAGGTGCTATATGTGGTAGTGAAACACTGAATGATGTGGAGAATGAGCAGTGGCACAGGTGATTACCTCCAGTATTGTCTCCGCTGTTAGTGCCTGATCCAATATAATGCTGAACCGCAAAAATGCTTTCCTTTCCATTTCTGTTTTGGTTATTCCAGTTGTCATAGAAGTTTTCTTCTAAGTCATATTCATTAGAATCAATGACTTTCTGAGCATATTGTACAGATTTGTCAAAGTATTCTTTTCTTTGAGCATCAGTAAGATTGTCATCAACTTGTGCCCATGTAAGATACACTTTTGCCAATGCTGCATTAGCGGCTCCACGTGTTGCTCTTCCAATGTCGTTGAGGCTATATGCACTTACTTCTGGTAAAAGTTCTGCTGCATCTTCTAAGTCGGCCACAATCTGTTGATACACTTCTGTTTCAGAATTTCGTATCGCATTCTTACCACCATCCGGAGTTGTTACGATAGGTACAGGTCCCCATATCTGTACGGCATAATTTAGCCAGTACGCCCTTAAAAACTTAGCCTCTCCAATAACACGCGATGCGATGGCTGGTGATACACCTTTTGGATTTTTCTGTAGTTTGTCAATAGTATCATTGGCTCTTGAAATAGCAGTGTATATACTATTCCATGCTCTGATAATATATGAATTTGTTCCGTCCCAAGCAAGTAGTCCGAGCATTCCACCTCCACCATTTGGATTCTCACCAGATACAGTTGTCTCTGTTGTGAGATCGAATAAATACATCAATGCAGTGCTCATTATAATATTATTAGAGTAAACCGCATCTACTAATGCTGTAGCATCGGCATTACTTTGTGGTATATTACTTGCTGCCAATTCGCTTTGATTACCCTGGTCTAATGGCTCGCATGAAGTGGGCAATGTCAGACCTGCAGATACTAATAATGATGAAAAAGCGATAGTATATATTTTGTTCTTATTCATAAGAATTTACAGTATTTAATTAATATGATAGTTTAACTCCAAAAGTGACAGTGCGTGATGATGGATATACTCCGCGGTCAACATAATTAGAATATTCGGGATCAAATCCGCTGTATTTTGTAATAGTGAACAAGTTTTGTGCTGAAGCATATAAATATAAATTCAACCTTGATGTTTTATCGAAACGTGGTTTGAATAAATATCCTATTTGTATGTTCTTCAGTCGCAGATAACTTGCGTCTTCAATGAATCTGTTGTCTAAGTATGAATTATACAAGTTGAGTGCATATGCACGTGGAATAGATGTGTCAGTATTTGTTGGCGACCAGCGATCTAATAACTTACTTGATGCATTATAACTTGCATTTGGTGATTCAAGAGCCTGTTCCAATTGGTTATAGAGCTTGTTTCCATAAGATCCCTGGAAATTTACTGACAGATCCCAATCCTTGTATCGCAGATTAGAAGAGAATCCATATGTGAATTTAGGTTGTACTGAACCTAAGATAACTCTGTCGTTTTCCTGATCAACAACACCGTCGTTATTAATGTCCTTGAATTTAGCATCTCCATATTCAACATTTGTCTTGTTTGATGGTGCCGGAACTTTACTTAAATCATCTCCATATGAGGCAACACCGTCGAATATCCAGCCATAATATGTTCCAAGTGGCTGACCAACGCGGATGATAGTTTGGTTGGTGTTTATAATCTCTTTCTGATCGGTTCCGATACTTGTAACTTTATTACTATTATGTGCTATGTTGGCAGATGCAGTCCAAGTGATATTCTTCTTCTGGTACAATGTGCCGTTTACTGCAAACTCAATACCTTCATTCTTTACGTTTCCGACATTACTCAATTGATTGCTGAATCCGGTTGTTTCTTCTACAGGAATTAAAAGCAGAAGGTCTGATGTCTTTTTGTTATAGTAATCCAATACAAATCCGAGGCGTCCTTTGAAGAGTGAAACATCTAATCCCAAATCGTATGATGTTGTAGTTTCCCATCTCAAATTGTCATTTCCAAGACTTGATCTGTAATAAGCTGTGTTCTTTATACCATTTCCAAAATAATAGTGGCTTGATGCATAAGTTGAAAGGAAACGATAGTCTCCGATTTCCTGATTACCTACAGTTCCGATACTTGCTCTGAACTTCAGGTCCTCGAGCCATTTCTTTTTCTTAAGCCACTTTTCGTCGTTGACGTTCCATGCGAAACCAAGTGATGGAAAGATTCCCCATTTATTGTTGTTAGCAAAACGAGAAGAACCGTCAGCACGTAGGGTAGCAGATAAATGATATCTGTTGAGAAGTGAGTAGTTTACACGTCCAATACCAGAATATAAGACTGATGTGATAAATTGAGATTCAGGTGTGATAACCTGTGAACCGGATTGTAAACTATGGAATCCAAGATTTTCGTTTGCGAAATTAGCCGATGCAGCCAATGCCCGTTCACTTTTTTCTTGTTGATATGTGTAACCACCCAACAACTCGAGTTCGTGGATATCTTTAAACTTTTTGTTCCATGTAATAGTGGCTTCTAATTGGTCGCTCTCCCAACGTTTAGTTCCAATAGAACCATATCCGTCGGTGTTGAAACCCAATGCAGATGTAGAAGGACCAAACACGTTTTGTCTTGTGTTTATAATATTTGTAGAACCCTGTACGCGCAATTTTAAATTATCAAGAATATTCCATGATCCAAATGCGGACACAAGTATATTATCAACTTTTGTCTCAGCAGAAACCTCACTAAGATCTGCTATGGCATTAGGAGTATGACCATTTCTGACAAAATCACCCGATTCAAATGGGTTTTCATAATTGTAATTACCTTCAGTATCGTATATAGGAACGGCTGGTGATGTACGCAATGCCTGCTCTATGATACCACTCATGCCATTGGCAGTTCCTTTGAACGAATAAACACCTTTTTGTGTGTTCCTTGAAAGATTACTTTTCAAACCGACAGTGACATTTTTCAGAATGTCTCTCTCATAATTGATACGAGTACTTAAACGATTAAAATCAGTTCCGCGTATAACTCCTTGTTGATCAGTATAATTACCTGATATAAGGAATCGTTCAGTTTCAGAGCCTCCATTTATGGATATCTGATGTTGTTGTGTGGCGGCTGTTCTGAAAAGAGCATCTTGCCAATCTGTTCCCTTTCCCCATGTACTTACAACCTCTGGAGTTACACCAGTTGCATTCTTTTGTGCATCCGATGCTAATGACAGATACAGATCTCCCCATTGTTCTGCGTTGAGCAAATCGAGACGTTTGCGTACTGAAGATACACCGATTGAATAGTTGTAGTCAAGTTTTATCTTACCTCTTTTACCATTCTTAGTTGTCACAATAATTACACCATTTGCACCACGTGAACCATATATGGCAGTAGCAGAAACATCTTTTAGTACTTCAATAGACTCTATATCTGAAGGGTTTATAGAAGATAGGGGATTGAAGTTGTTGCCGATATACGATGAACCGGTATTTGTTGCATCTGTGCTGTTATAGATGAGAACTCCGTCGATAACATATAGTGGTTCATTTCCTCCATTAATGGAATTTCCACCACGAATACGTAGGTTTACGGCTGCTCCAGGTTGTCCTGATGATGAAGCGACATTAAGACCTGCAACGGCACCTCCAAGTATGTTGTCGAATGAAGTTGATGACTGTAACAGAGCTTCGTTTTTCACGGTTGTTACCGAACCTGTAAGTTTTTTACGCTCTTGAACACCATATCCGACGATAACAACTTCACCTAAATAATTGCTGTTATCAAGCAGACTTATCTCTATTGGTTCTTCAAAGTCATATACATCCACTTCGATGGCACGATATCCTGTATATCCTACACGGAGAGTAATCGGTGCTTCTTTTTGGGTTGACAAACTGAATTCTCCATTTTCGTCGGTTGCGCTACCTAAACCTTTCTCTTTTTTTACAGACACTGTGGCTCCAATAAGTGGCTCTCCAGTGCGTCCGTCAGTAACATAACCTGTAATTATGTTCTGAGCATAAGTCAATAGAGGACTGACCGCAACCAATGTTGCGATAAACAATCTTTTTACCATAAATTATTCCTTATTTTATTTCTGTAATGTCAATATATTATTTATTTTACCGATTTCAGTTTCTGCATTCTTCTTGTCTAAGTTTAGAAGACCATATTGATGGTTGTATTTTGTGCCATCAGTCAATATCCATTGCAGAAACTTATTAACTTCCTCATCGAAGTTTTTATAAGTAACACCAACCTTCTCGATTGCCACTTCTGTTGTTTTTTCTTTTTCTAATATATTGAGCACATCGTCCAGAGTACCGCTGTTTTCTAATTTGTTGGCTATCTCTTTTTTCAAATCGAGTCCGATGATTGATATATCTTTCTTTAGATGACGGTTCTCTAAATCATATATATTTGAAAGTGTATTAAAAGAAACGCCCAATGGGTCATTTAATAATGCAGTGTTTATGTTGAGATCATCTCCTGAGATTCGTTTTCCGCGGAAACTATTGCTTTCAACTCCGAAATAATTGGCGAATGAGTTGGCTACAGAAGATGCGTTGCTGCCACTATATATGGTTAACTGTTCAAAAGATTTGTTTTTCTTTACATCTTCTTCAAAGTCGTCATTTAGGAAGAATAATTGCTTTAGTTTCTTGTTATTCAGGTGTTTTCCTTCTAAAACCCGTTCTGCCTCAGAACTTCTTGCTGTTATTGGTAATACGGCAGTTTCTCCGAAGAATATAACGTTGTTTGCGTTGTAGTGGTTTTTATCATTGTTGTCAATAACAACACTTAAATCAGATGGATTTTGACTCTTTGCCCCTTTACTAATCTGGAACTCAACATTTGGATGTGTTTTTGAGTATTCAGAAATCCACT
Source organism: Bacteroidaceae bacterium (assembly GCA_017614465.1). Lineage (GTDB taxonomy): Bacteria > Bacteroidota > Bacteroidia > Bacteroidales > Bacteroidaceae > Colivivens. The sequence goes on from JAGABW010000025.1 coordinate 8,005, forward strand.
TTTCTATTAATGGACGTGCAAAACGAGGTGCTTTTACATAGCGGACATTACTACTGTTGATATTTCCTTCTGCCCACGAATAATTAACTCCTAAATTTAAAAATGCTGCTAATATAATTACTAATTTTTTCATAATACCTTTGTTTTATCTTGTTTACACTTATTAAATAATTAATACTCTCGTTTACTGTAATAGTTGTTGGATAACAACATTGCATTCGCATTATACACATTCGTTTCATAATTCTCTTGTATTAATAATTAATGTTTGTTATGTTTGTTAATGTTTGTTTTCCGAGTGCAAAGGTACGGTGTTTTAGGAAATCCCACAATCGCCTTTATACGTCATTTTATATACCATAAATATGTTATATGTACTCGAGACTGTATTAGTAATCGATTGATTTATATATTGTTATATGTAGAAATCACTTTGGTTAATCATACCGGCACGTAACGCATATTTTATTACTTCATGAGCTGTATTAACACCAAGTTTCCTAAAAATGTTCTTTCTGTGTGTTGTAATTGTGTGAACACTTGAAAATCTTTCCGAAGCAATTTCCTTAGTAGATTTACCTTGCGATATAGCTTTTACAATTTCTATTTCCGTACTTGTTAATATATCTGTTTTGTTTACAGTATTATTTTGTCTCGACAACAACTGTTCCATTGCCTGCTGACAGATATATCTTCTTCCTGACGTTGCAGAGGATATAGCATCTTTAATTTCATTCATACAGCATTCTTTGTAAACAACACTGAATACATTAGACGAATAGATAACTCTTCCTATAAAATTATCAGTCAGTTCGTCGCTTAATAAAATCCACTGAGCATGAATAAACCTTTCACTTATTATGAGCAATTGGTCTTCATCTAAGAAATTGAACAGCTTATAGTCGAGTATTATTACAGCTTGTTCCTGTTCTTTTAATACATTGACAAGTTCAGATTTGTTTGAGACATGATAAATAATGTTATCCTTGTCTTGTCTGATATAACTATCAATAGCATATCTTGTCAATTCTTGATTGTCTGCTAATATATATACACCCATATCCGAAAAATTTTTGTGCAAAGTTATTGCTAATAGTTATATTTACCAAATATATGGTAAATAATAGAAATAATATCTAATTTAATCATGCTTGTGTAAAATAATTCTGCATTTGTGTGTTAAGCAGAAGTTAAATAGAATATTATTCTAACAATCTAGTGAATATTCAATGTATTTGTTTTGAAATGTATGTTTTTTTCGCGTAAAAGTCTTAAAAAACATTACATTTATGCTGATTTTGATATAAAAATATTAAATTTGTAGCTATTAACGAATACTAGTGACTATATTATACCAATTCTTTATATGGAATCTTTATTAATAGGGATCTTTTTGGGAATATTTACAACCATTATTGTTTATATTCTTCTCAATAAGAAAAACAAACAGTTAGAAGAACGTGAAGCAACCCTCTCTTTGAAGTTAGACGAAAAGGATGCAGAGATAAATATATTAAAGGATACTATCACTCAATTAAAGATAGAGAATGCTCAAAAACAATCTTCTCTTGAAAACCTACAAGAGCAGATGGAAAAACTGCGTGAAGATGCAGCTGAGAAGGTAAAACAAAATGAGGAAATGCTTCATAAGAGCGAGACTCTCATACAAAACCAGATTAATCTTGTAAAAGAACAAATGCTAAATGCGACTCAAAATCTCCTGAAAACTCGTCAGGAGGAGTTGTCGTTAGCGAATAAACAGCAAATAGGGGCGATTCTCGATCCGTTACAATCTGAGATAAAGTTAATGAGAGAAACTGTAGATAAAAATAAGGCATCTACAATGGAATCCACTTCCGCCCTTAAGACTCAGATAGAGTTGATGATGCGACAATCCATGGATATAGGAACTAAGGCTGATAATTTAGCACGCGCATTGACTGCTGAAACTAAAACACAAGGAAATTTCGGAGAGGTTAAACTTGTGGAACTTCTTGAGAGCATGGAACTTGAAAAAGGTATTCATTTTGATATTCAAGAAACCTTACGAGATGAATCAGGAAATACAATTATAAGCGACGATGGCCATCGCCTGATACCAGATGTCATTCTTCATTTCACAGATAATCGTGATGCAATTATTGATTCCAAGATGTCTATAACTGCATTTGAGGAATATATGAATGCCGAAGATGAAGACAAAAGGCAAGCTGCTTTAAAAGCACATATAGCAAGTGTAAGAAAACATGTTGATGAATTGTCGCGCAAGAATTACAGTTCATATATAAAGAAAGGACACCAGAGCCTGAATTATGTGATTATGTATATGTTTAGCGAGACGGCTCTCCAATTGGCTTTATGCAATGATACCGGACTTTGGAAATATGCATTCGATAAGAATGTGTTTATCACAGGTAGCCAGAACCTTTATGCCATATTGAGATTGACAAAGGAAAGCTGGACTTTGGTTGAACAAACCAAAAATCAGGAACGTATCATGCAATGTGCTGATAACATAGTACATAGAGTACAGTTGTTCTCGCAGAGATTTAAAAAGGTCGGTGATCTGATTAATGATATCACTGACGCATATCGTGACGTACAGACAACTACTGCGGAATCAGGACAGAGTATTATTATAGCAGCACGACAATTAACGGCTTTGGGAGCCAAACAGGATAATGGAAAGAGAATAAAACCATTGCCGCCGTCAGAATTATTGGATGTCGAATAACTGAAATCAGATATTCTGATGCAGAACGATTCATGTTATCTGAGATAATTATTAACTAATCAAAATATATTTTTAACAAACTAATGAAAAGAAATTTTATATTTGTTCTTGCTGTGTCGTGTATGACAGCAACAAATTTGTATGCGCAGGATAAGTTATACAAGGATGAATTCCCGTTAAGTGATGTAACTCTTCTTGATGGACCATTAAAGAAGGCACGCGATTTGAATATCGAAGTCTTATTGAAGTATGATTGCGACAGAATGCTCGCTCCATATAGAAAAGAAGCCGGATTGACTCCAAAAGCTCCAACTTATCCAAACTGGGACGGATTGGACGGACATGTCGGCGGACATTATCTTTCAGCATTGGCAATGAATGCAGCAACAGGCAACAAAGAATGCCGTAAACGCATGGAATATATGATTTCCGAACTAAAACTATGCTGGGCGACAAATACAAAGAACAATGCAGAGTGGGGATTGAATTATGTGGGAGGTTTCCCTAAGAGTGCACAATTGTGGACAGCGTTTAAGAAAGGTGATTTCGGACCATATTTCAACTCTTGGGCACCATTCTATAATCTCCATAAGATGTATGCGGGACTTCGTGATGCATGGTTGTATTGCGACAATAAGGATGCTAAGAAATTGTTTTTGAAATTCTGTGATTGGGCAATATTCATCACAAAAGACCTCAGCGACGATCAGATGGAAAGAATGCTCAGTAACGAACATGGAGGAATGGATGAGGTTCTTGCTGATGCGTATGCAATTACAGGAGAACAGAAATATATGGATTGTGCAAAGAGATTTGCGCATAAACAACTGTTGAATCCAATGATGCAACATCAGGATTGCCTGGATAATATGCATGCAAATACTCAAGTGCCAAAAGTTGTTGGATTTGAACGTATCGCAGAATTGACAAATGATAAGTATTATCATTCTGCCAGCCAGTTCTTCTGGGATGTGGTAACACAAGAAAGAAGTCTTGCTTTTGGTGGTAATAGCCGTCGTGAACACTTCCCAAGTAAAGAAGCTTGTATCGACTTTGTAAACGATATTGACGGACCTGAATCTTGTAATACAAACAACATGCTGAAACTGACAGAAGATCTTCATCGTCATTCTCCACAAGTTCGTTTCGCTGATTTCTATGAGTTGGCCACTTTCAACCACATACTTTCAACTCAACATCCAGAACATGGCGGATATGTATATTTCACATCTGCTCGTCCTCGTCATTATCGCAATTATTCTGCTCCAAATGAAGCAATGTGGTGTTGCGTTGGTACTGGTATGGAGAATCATGGTAAATATGGTCAGTTCATATACACAAAGATTGACGATGCACTTTTTGTAAACCTCTTTGTAGCTTCTGAATTACAATGGAAGGAAAGAGGTGTGGCTATCAGACAAGAAACACAATTCCCTTATTCTGAGACAAGTAAGATCACTATAACCAAGGTTAAGAAAGATTTCAAACTTATGCTTCGTTACCCGGGATGGGTAAAACCAGGTAATCTGTCAGTTAAGATCAATGGCAACGACGTTATAATCAATGCAAATCCTTCAAGCTATATTTGCATAGATCGCAAATGGAAGCAAGGTGATGTCCTTGAAGTTACATTCCCAATGGAAAACACTATACAGCACATGCCAAATGTACCACAGTATATTGCGCTTATGCATGGACCGATTCTTTTGGGTATGAAGACTGGTACTGAAGATTTACGCTCTCTTATTGCCGACGATAGTCGTTTCGGTCAATATGCTGGAGGTCGTAAACTTCCGATTGACCAAGCACCATTCCTTGTTGCCAAAAACTTGGAGGATATTCCAAACGATATAAAGCCAATTCCTGGTAAACCTCTTCATTTCACTCTGTCAACTCATATGGAAAACCCAATACAAGGGGAATTGCAGCCATTCTTTGAGATTCATGACTCCAGATATATGATATACTGGTTAGGTCTTAGTGAAGAAAGCTATAAGGATTATATCAACGAATTGGCACAACAGGAAAAAGAACGAGCTGCACTTGAGGCACGTACAACAGATAAAGTACAACCAGGCGAACAGCAACCAGAGACTGATCACAAGATGGAAACAGATGGTTCCAACACCGGAAATACTAATAATGTTTTCTTCCGCGATGCACGCAACGGACATTATTTCAGTTATTTGATGCAGACTGGTGGTCAAGAGAAATTAAGTCTTCGAGTTAAATATTGGGGACAAGATGAATGGAAGAGCTCTGAATTTGATATTCTTATCGATGGCCAGTTGATGAAGAGCATTAACAATACTCATAAATGGCGTACTTCGCAATTTAAGATTGAAGAATATGAAATTCCTGCAGAGATGTTGAAAGGAAAAACTCAGATTCGAGTAATGTTCAAGTCTCATCAAGGTAAGCAAGTCGGTGAGATATACGAAGTTAGACTTGTGAAATAAATGATTCTTATTATTAATTTGTTCAGCAATTAATAATAAAAACAAAGCAAAAGCGGACAACATTTAATTGTTGCCCGCTTTTTTTATGGTTGATTTTTTGAGTTTATCGCTTTGTTGGCTATCAAATAAATCTGATGCTTATTTGTCTATTTTATCGTTTTTCTCAACAGTCCATTTCTCGCGTTGTGATAACAAACAATTTTCACCTTGGAACCATTGAGCGGCATTCTTGTCGTTTTTAAGTTGCCAATTGAGCCAAGCAGTAGCGATAATAGAGAATTCACCACCATGAGCCTCTCTGTATGTGCCTCCATGACCGACAGGGTAGTTGGCAGCAAATGCAGGAACATGATTGATACGGTGGAAATCGTCCATGCCGTTTTCATAAGCGATATCAGATTCTCCACCAAGAATATAAATGACAGGAACCTTGATTTCTTTTAATTTTTCTTTGGTAGGCATAGGCATTTTAGGCATGCCGTTAATTGGGTTGATGAACAGACCGCTGTTGCATATCATTAATGTCTTGATGCGTTTGTCGGCGCAATTAAATAAAGTTTGTAATCCTCCGCATGACATACCAGCAGCTGCAATATTATTCACATCTATCTTATTGTAATATGGACTATTCTTGTCGCTGTTTTGTGATATAGCCCAATCAATAGATTCTATTTGTTGTTCAGGTGTTGACATCTCACCTTGGTATGGAGCACCATTCTTAGGGAAAAATCCGGTTGCTATAACTAAATACCCCTGAGAGGCTATTTCGTTTAGGAATTTATAGTGTTCCCAAGGTGAATTTGTGCATGCACCGTTTCCCCAAACCAGAACTGGGAGAGGATTTTTCTTGTTGAAGACTGATAAATCTTGAGGTGCAAAAACTGTATGAGCTTCTAAATTAGCTTCTTCCTTCATTATTGCCTTATATGGGCCGGTTCCTCCTTCTTCAACAATTTCAGTTTGTAGAATCTTATTTTGTGCATAACTTGATAATGAGATTCCGGCGGTTAAATAAAGGGCCGAACATAATAATTTTAATGATTTCATAATTTTGTTAGTTTAATATTGGTTATTTATTTCACAACAAAGTTATACTTTTTTTTCATCATAGAAAAAATAATCATAGATTTTGAATCATAATTTTTATTTGCTGAGGAAAATTTTAAAAACTGTCAGTTGGGCTTATAAATCTCATTGTGCGCAAATAATATGAATAAAGTCGAATGAAATGGTGATGATATTGAAAATATAACACTTAATGTTTCTTTTTAAATATAAATTGTAATGTATGGTTTACAAAATGAGGTAATTTTATTGAAAAAATGTATTTTGTTTGTTTTTGTCTTAATCTTATTCAATATATTTTCACATTATTTATATTATTATTACCTTTGCAAATAAGTAGTAAATAGGTGTTTATCATTTTTAGGGGATAGTTGCATGGGAATGTAGCCGTCCTCAGTTTTTATATAATAGCATGTGCTTTTAAAATCTACGTAAATGTTATTATAAATGTTATTTTGTTATCAAAGCAAAATAGAATATTCAAACAAAAAATCAGACTGTTTTATGATATTCATTAGTGTTTAAAAAAGACTAATATTCAAATTGTATATATAAACAAAAAAGAGAACTTTTTAGGTTCTCTTTTTGCGGTGCGTACGAGACTCGAACTCGTGACCCCCTGCGTGACAGGCAGATATTCTAACCAACTGAACTAACGCACCAATATTCTATTTTTTGCTTCACTGAAACACCTTTGAGTAAAGGTCGTTCCCGTTTTGCGAGTGCAAAGATACAACAAATTTTTATATCAGCAATAGCTTGTAGCATATTTTTTATAAAAAAATTGCATTTTTCAATAAAACTAATGATACTGACCGATGTTTTTGATTAAAATTAATGGGTAAAACGTGTTTTGGGTATCTTAACTCAACTTAAAAAACATATAATATTATATTATTATAATGTGTTTTTTGTATTTTTTTTGTAACTTTGCCCTCAATTTATATGCAACACACAAATTAGATTTAAAATGAGACAATTTATATTAACATTTATCATATCTGTATTTTCAGCACTTTCTGCTTATTCACAAGAATGGGTTACAACTTGGGCAACCGCTCAACAGATCGTTGAACCGCATAATAATCCTCCGATTCCGTTGGAAGGACAAACTCTGCGTCAGATTGTTCAGGTGTCAATAGGGGGAAAACAAATGCGTCTGAGATTATCTAACAGATTTAGTAAAGAAGATCTCGAAATTCGCTCGGTAGAAGTTGCACAAGCCCTTTCTGGAGGAGTTTCTTCGGATATCAACTCGTCAACTTCTCGACAATTGACATTTAATGGCAAGTCTGATGTGATAATAAACGCGGGAGAAGAAATATATAGTGATTTATGCTTTTTTGATTTAACTCCGCGCATGAATGTGGCCATTACAATCCAGTATGGTAAAGCACCAGCTAATATAATAACAGGTCATCCAGGCTCTCGCACAACATCATATTTCTTAGGAACAGACTCAACTACTCAACATTGGTATACAATTGAGAGTATAGATGTCGTACCTGAAGTGAAGAATACAAGAGCTGTAGCCGTTATCGGTAATTCAATAACAGACGGACGAGGCTCAACTACAGATGGTCAGAACCGTTGGACAGATGTGTTCTCAAAATGTTTATTGGCTAATAAATCAACAAGCAATGTGAGTGTCCTTAATTTCGGTTTAGGGGGTAACTGTGTTGTTCGTGGCGGATTAGGACCAACTGTTAAAGACAGATATAAACATGATTTGTTTGGCATGTCTGGTGTTAAATACATCATATTGTTTGAAGGAGTTAACGACTTAGGATGGGCACGTGACGGAATAGCAACTGCAAAGCAGATAATCGATGTGTATAAGACAATTATTGATGAAGCCCATGCAAAAGGAATCAAAGTATATGTGGGTACAGTTATGCCTTTCAAAAACAACAGTTATTATACTGCTGATCATGAGAATGGCAGACAATATCTCAATAAATGGATCCGTTCGGCAAAAGAAATCGATGGATGTATAGATTTTGATGCTGTAATGAGAAGTGCAAACGACCCAGAGGCGTTAAATCCAATATATCTGTTCGAGAACGACTGGCTCCATCCTAATGCCTTGGGGTATAGGACTATGGGAGAATCTGTGAAACTGAAATTATTTAAGAAATAAACTTAATACTATAAATAAATATCATAAGTAAAAATGAAACGATTAATTTTTGTTCTTACACTATTTACCTTTCTATCATCGGCTTATGCAAAGCCAGATAAGAACTTTTATATTTTCTTGTGTATTGGTCAGTCCAATATGGAAGGAAATGCTCCTTATGAAGAATGTGATCTTCAGGGAGTGAGTCCAAGATTTAAAACAATGGCTGCAGTTGATTACAGTGGTAATCAGTCAACGATATTCGGAAGACCGATAAAGGTAGTGAACAAAGTTAAGCGTAAAATGGGAGAGTGGTATAAAGCAACACCACCTTTATGTCGTGAAAACACAGGTTTGACACCAGTTGACTATTTCGGACGCACAATGACAGAACAGTTGCCTGAAAGTATCAAAATCGGTGTTATAAATGTTGCGATAGGTGGCTGTAGAATTGAGGCTTTCATGAAAGATAGTGTAGAAAACTATGCTAAGAATGCTCCCGATTGGATGAATGCAGCTTTGTCTGCTTATGACAGGAACGCATACAAACGTTTGATTGATTTGGCAAAGAAAGCTCAGAAAGATGGTGTAATCAAGGGTGTATTACTTCATCAGGGTGAATCAAATATAGGAGAACAAGAATGGCCGTTGAAAGTAAAAAATGTGTATGAGAATATTTTGTCGGATTTAAATCTCGATGCAAATAATGTTCCGTTAATTGCTGGTGAGGTAGTTAATGCCGACAGAGGTGGGGTAAGTGCAAGAATGAATCCGATCATCGACAAGTTGCCAGAGGTTATTCCAACAGCACATGTGGTTTCATCAAGCTCATGTACAAATAACACATTTGACTACATTCATTTCGATGCAGAAGGATATCGATTGCTTGGAAAACGTTATGCTGCAGAAATGTTGAAGATATTGGGTGTAGATTATAAGATTCCAGTCAATCCATATGCGGTGTCTTATCAATCTCCAATTATCAACAACAATAAAACTGTAACATTCAATTACGTTGCTCCAAATGCAAAGAGTGTTCAGTTGAGCAGTCAGTTTGCTCCAACTCAACCTATGACAAAGAATCGTGAGGGAGTTTGGAGTGTAACAGTTAAGAATATAAATCCCGACATATACCCATATAACTTTATTGTTGATGGGGTAGGTGTGTCAGATCCGCTTAACATGAACACGTTCCCAAATGAACAGTTTAAGGCAAGTCTTCTTGAAATTCCAAATCCGGAAGCATTATATACAAATAACAAAGATGTGCCGCATGGAAAGGTTACATACATGACTGTATATTCAGATGTACTGAAAATGATGCGTCCTCTTCTTGTGTACACACCTGCTGAATATGATCAGAATCCAACAAAACAATATCCTGTCTTGTATTTGGTTAGTGGTACAACAGATACAGAAGAAACATGGTATAAGGTCGGTAAGTTTAATTATATAGCAGATAATCTTATTGCTAAAGGCGAAGCCAAGAACATGATTATTGTTTTACCATATGGACTGATGCATGGTACACCGATGCCTTCATCTTTAGAAGCTGCAAAGATGTACACGGAGTTTGCTGAGGAGATGAACAAAACGATAATGCCGTTTGTCGAGAAGAACTTTAGAACTATAAACGATAGAAAATCTCGTGCCATAGCTGGATTCTCACGTGGCGGAGGTCAGTCTTTGTTTACAGCATTCAGTAATACCGATAAGTTTGCATGGGTCGGTTCATATAGCGCATATCTGACACCTGAGGTTATGGATTTGTATTTCTCACAAGGTCAGGCAAATAAAGTTGATATATGGATGGGGGTAGGCAGAAGTGATTTCTTATATCAGGACGTGCTGAAGAACCAGGAATATTTTGATAACAAACAAATAAAATATACAAAAATATTTACAGAAGGAGGACACACTTGGATGAATGCACGTTATTATTTAGGTGAGACTCTTCGTAGATATTTTAAATAAATTTTATCAGATTAAGATGACACGAATTACGATAAAGATAGGTAGTAATGTGCTGACAAGAGAGGATGGTTCGTTAGATGTTACCAGAATGTCGGCGTTGGTTGATCAAATAGCGTTTTTGCGCAAAAACAATATTGAAGTTATATTAGTAAGTTCCGGTGCCGTTGCAAGCGGACGTTCCGAACTTCATCTTCATAAGACAATGAGTGATGTGAGTGAACGTCAGTTGTATTCAGCAGTAGGACAGGCAAAACTGATAAACAGATATTATGAATTGTTTCGTGATCATAAGATAGCAGTAGGACAGGTGTTGACCATGAAGGAGAATTTTAATCGTTCAGATCATTTCCAGACACAGCAGAACTGTATGATGGTTATGTTAGAAAACAACGTTATACCGATTGTGAATGAAAATGATACCGTTTCTGTTACTGAACTTATGTTTACTGATAACGATGAGTTGGCAGGACTTGTAACCGAAATGATGAATTCTGAAATGTTGATTATTCTGTCAAATATCGATGGAATATTTAACGGAGACCCTTCTGATGGAAATGCTCAACTGATACCAGTTGTAAAGAGTACTGACGATATCAGTAATTTTATTCAGAAAAAGAAATCGTCTGCTGGCAGAGGTGGAATGCATACTAAGACAACTATTGCACAACAATTGGCAAGCAAGGGTATTAAAGTTATGATTGCAAACGGTAAACGTGAAAATATCCTCGTCGATTTGATTCAGAATGCAGCAAACACCCCACATACAGAGTTTGTAGTCTAATCATACTGTATAGTATAATTAATATAAGATTTGTGTACCTTAGAGTACATGATTAATTGCAACAAAAAGAATAATATGGAAGAAATACTAAATATAACAAAGAATCAAATGCAAGCATGCAAGGATGCGTCATTTGATTTGCAGAATCTTTCAGATAATCAGGTAAATGATATTCTGACAGCATTGGCCGATTCAATTGTGGCAAATAAAACTATGCTGTTGGCTGAAAATCAGAAAGATTTGGACAGAATGGATAAATCCAATCCAATGTTTGACCGTCTGAAATTGACTGATGACCGTTTGGATGGTATAGTTAGTGATATGCGCAAAGTAGTCACTCTGCCATCACCATTACATCACGTCCTCAGTGAATCTACTTTGGATAACGGATTGCAGATACAACGCATAAGTGTACCATTCGGTGTTATTGGTATAATATATGAAGCACGTCCAAATGTAACCTTCGATGTTTTCTCTTTATGCTTGAAGAGTGGAAACTGCTGTGTGTTGAAGGGGGGTAAGGATGCAGATTTCTCAAACCAGGCTATCGTGAAGTTGATAAAGCAAGTATTAAAATCATCTGGTGTAAACGAACATTTTGTTGAACTGCTTCCAGCCACACACGAAGCTACTGCAGAAATGCTTCATGCACGAGGATACATAGATTTGATTATCCCTCGTGGTAGTAGCAGATTGATTAATTTTGTTCGTGAAGAGGCTTCAATCCCAGTTATAGAAACAGGTGCTGGAGTTTGCCACACATATGTTGATAAAGATGCAGACTTAGACAAAGCCATCAAGATTGTTGTAAATGCAAAGACAAGACGTGTGAGTGTTTGCAATTCTCTTGACTGTATGATAATACATGAGCAAAAACTTTCGGACATTGAGACAATTTGTCGTCCTTTGTTTGAAAAGAATGTCGAAATCTATTTTGATGAGAAGTCGTTAGAGGCAATTAATAAAACATCATTGTCTGCAGAATATCAAAATTATATTAAATGTGCAGATGATTCAACTTTTGGAACAGAGTTCCTTTCGTTGAGAATGGCTGTTAAGACGGTGAGCGATGTGAATGAAGCCATCATGCATATAAGAAAATTTGGTTCAGGACATAGCGAAAGTATTGTGACTGAAGATAAAGAAACAGCACAGAAATTCCTTTATTCAGTTGACGCGGCGTGTGTATATCATAATGCTCCAACATCATTTACTGACGGAGCTCAGTTTGGATTGGGTGCTGAAATCGGAATCAGTACACAAAAACTTCACGCAAGAGGTCCGATGGCACTCGAAGCAATAACAACATACAAGTGGGTGGTTTGCGGTAACGGACAGACTCGTCCATAAGTAATCCGATAACCACATAAGTATCAAACGGGGCTTAGTTTTCATCATAATAATTATCTAATTAAACATCAAAATATATCGGTATTTTTTATTTTATAAATTTGTGAAAGACAAAAAGAGACACTTATTTAGTTGTTTTTCATGTTTTTATCAATAAAAAAGATGAAATATTTTTAGAATTAAGATGAAAATATTAACTTTGCACTCCGTTCGCGGTTATATAATAGCATTGAACATAAAAGTAAGATTAATTTAATATTAAAAAAGAAGAATAACATGACAAAAGCAGGTATTGTAGCAAAGATTGCTAGTGAAACAGGTATTGATAAGGCAACAGTCCTTAATGTAGTGGAATCTTTCATGGTATCAGTTAAAGACAGTTTAATAAATGAAGAAGATGTATTCCTTCGTGGATTTGGCTCTTTCATTGTAAAGAAACGTGCAAAGAAAGTGGCTCGTAACATCTCAAAGAACACAACAATAGTAATTCCAGAGCACAACATTCCAGCATTCAAGCCTGCAAAGAGCTTCGCAGATGCAATGAAATAATAATGCTCTGTCAATATAATGTATTAGTGATTAAATAACAATAATATTAACCTCTTAAATTTTCAGAACTATGCCAAACGGTAAGAAGAAAAAGAGACACAAGATTTCAACTCACAAACGTAAAAAGAGATTGAGAAAGAACCGCCATAAGAGCAAATAAAGGTTTGTAAACATCTGAGGAAATGACAAGCGAACTCATTATTGACTCACAACCCAATGAAGTGACGATTGCTCTTTTAGAAGACAAGAAACTTGTTGAATTCCAAAAAGAAGCATCAGATACTAAATACTCAGTTGGTAACATTTATGCGGCAAGAGTCAAAAAAATTATGCCAGCATTAAATGCATGTTTTGTTGATGTCGGTCATGAACGTGAAGCATTTCTTCACTATCAAGATTTAGGTGTACAATTTCTTTCGCTCGAAAAGTTTGTAAAACAAGTCGCAAGCGATCGTAAGCGACTTCCACAAATGGAAAAGTTCGGACGTCAGCCCGATCTCCAGAAAGATGGTTCCATAAATAAGGTGCTTGAACAAGGACAAGAAGTTCTTGTTCAAATCACCAAGGAACCGATAAATACCAAAGGACCACGTTTAACTGGCGAAATATCAATAGCTGGACGTTATCTTGTCTTAATTCCATTTGCAGATAAAGTAAATGTTTCGAGCAAGATTAAAAGTGCAGAAGAGCGAGCACGCCTCAAACAGTTAATACAAAGTATTAAACCAAAAAACTTTGGTGTAATCGTAAGAACTGTTGCAGAAGGTAAACGTGTTGCTGAATTGGATAATGAACTCAGTATTCTTGTTGATAGTTGGAATGATTGTATCCAAAAGGTTCAACAAGCAGATGAATTACCAATTTTAGCGCATGAAGAAACTGGACGTACTGTTGCTATATTACGTGATTTGTTTAATCCCTCATACGAGGCAATTCATGTAAATGAAGTATCAGTATATAAAGAAGTAAAGAAATATGTATCGCTTATTGCACCAGAAAGAGAGAATATTGTAAAGCTCTATAAAGGACAACTACCTATTTTTGACAATTTTGATGTAACTCGTCAAATCAAATCGGGATTTGGTCGTACTGTGAGCTATAAAAAGGGTGCATACCTTATCATTGAACACACAGAAGCACTCCATGTAATTGATGTCAATAGTGGCAATCGTAATAGAGGAGTCGAAGGTCAAGAAGCCAATGCGTTCGAGGTTAATATGGGTGCAGCCGAAGAGATAGCACGTCAGCTTAGACTAAGAGATATCGGTGGTATCATAGTTATAGACTTCATTGATATGGATACCGCTGAGCACCGACAGAAACTATATGAACGTATGAATGAATTGATGCGTTCTGATAGAGCAAAGCACAATATCTTGCCTTTGAGTAAATTCGGACTCATGCAGATTACACGTCAACGTGTTAGACCTGCAATGGACGTAAATGTTGAAGAAACCTGTCCTACATGTATGGGAAATGGTACTATTAAGTCTTCATACTTATTTGCCGATATGCTTGAAAACAAGATAGATTACATTGTCAATAATCTTGGCGTGAAGAACTTCCGCCTCTTGGTTCATCCTTATGTATATGCATATCTCAACAGTGGTTTAATTCCGCTTTCTTTTAAGTGGAAATTTAAATATAGTTTCGGAATGAAAATGATTCCAAGTCAGGCTTTGGCATTTTTGCAATACGAATTCCATGACAAAGATGGCAGAATCATAGATATGAAAGAAAATGTTGAGACAATTTAGCATAAGGCAATAGAATTTCAACAAAGAATCTCTAAAAAATCCTGCAAATATCAAACTATTTGCAGGACTTTTTCTTTTTATATGTTATATGAAGTGTTCGTCGAATTTATACATATCTGAGATTGAACTCTATTTCCTTGTTATGTTCTTTCATGGAGAAAACCACCGATTTGTTATTATAATTATATAGCCAGGTGTATCCATTGCCTTTTTCTTTACGGAATTCGGAGAAATCGGAGTATCTCTTTCTGCGTGTAACAAATCCGCTTCTGTCAATATCTACAGAGTAATTGCCGTCGGATGTGATAGCCAGGCATTTGTTGAAATACTCGTTGGCTGTACTCTCTAAAATATCTCTCGCATTTGTTGCTTCATATATTATGCATATACTGCGCTGTGGATTGTCACTTGTTATATTTTTTAGTTTCCATCCCCCCTTATCTGTTATTTCTATGCCGAATAGCTCTTTAGTCGTATTAGGGTAATTCTTATTATCCGTTTTAGCAATTTCTTCATCAATTGCTTTGTCGTCATTGGTTGTCGTTGAATCAACTAAACTTATTCCTGTAGGCGATTCATGTAATGCAATCTCGTCAATGTATTTGTTATTGTTTGATTCGTTGTTACATGATGCACAGCAAACAGCCAGTGTTACTGCAAATAAACAATTAGTAATTGATAAAATATGTTTCATATCTGTATTTATTTCTTTCTAACTATAAAATGAATAATTGCCTAAATATCTGGATGATATATGTGAGAAACGTTTGTTCCTAACAATATAAGTCATTTTTATAACACAAAATTACGAATTCTATATGAATAAGCAATACCGATATCATAAAAAATGAGTATATTTGCAGAGATATATACTTATAACGAAATACTACATATTATATGATACGTACAAAAAAGGTCGAAGCTCCAAAAAATCACCATATTGGCTGTTGGATTGTATTACTTATATTAATAATCATCATTGGTGGTTGTATATATTATCTATATCATAATTACAGTAAAGAATATGAATATGATAATTCGGAAAAACAAGCATGGATGAATATTGAGAAGTTTGACAGCGAAGAAAATTTTGATTCCTTAGTCAAGTATCTTGATAGATATCAACTCGATTTTCCTAACGGACGTCATTCTGAGCAAGTAATGGCTTTCAAAACACGTGTCGATAGTGAACTGAGTGACTGGAAGAAGGTTCAACAAAATATATCTGTTGAGTCATTAGAGGATTTTGTACGTGAACACAGCGACGGCTATTTCCGTAATGTGGCAAGTCGTATGATTGATTCCTTATTATATGCAGAGGCTGTGGATATCGATTCTTATCTGTCGTACCAGAATTATCTCGACACATATATTGACGGCAGATTTGCGGATAAAGCTCAAGCACGTATTAATTCATTGAAGAAAGGTGAGATAGGAAAGGGTGAACAGAAGGCTATTGAAAAAACTCTAAACTCACATTTTGAATCATTAGCACTGAATGACCAGTCAAGGATTATGTCAACCTTATCTCCTCAATTGGACACATATATTGGTAAAAAAGAAGCAACACGTATGGATGTTGCAATGTATATGCAATCCATTCATAAAGATCCAAAACGTACAATAACATTTTCAATTGAAGATGTTAATATTACAAAATCATTGGTTGATGACGAACAACAATTTGAGGCAGATTTTGTTCTTAATGAGAAAATAGAATCTGACACACAGACCGAAGATAAGACATTCCACTCAAAAGCACGTTTAGACGGAAAATACAAGATAATATCAATGTCTATTAAGTAATTGGCAGAGAGTTTATTACTTGATTAATTTGCATACGAGTGCATACCTCCCAAAAAGTAGTTTACACCTAAATATGTCATCAAAACAGTTGTGAAAGCTACCACCATGTAGATATTGAAAACCTTTTCGGATTTAAATAAAGGTAGTATCTTGTAGTGAAGAGGTATTGTATATAGTAATAATGTGACCAATGCCCAAGACTCCTTTGGATCCCAGTTCCAATAGGTTCCCCATGATTCATTTGCCCACATGGCACCGATGAAAATTCCGATACAAAGCAGAAGTACAGATGATTTGAGTAAAGTATATTGGGATTGTATGAAATCCGGATGTTTTTTAACTGAGTTTTTGTTTCCTATGAGCCAGATTATTCCTCGTATGAATAATATAAAAAACAAAATGTAGGAGGATATTATAATACTTACATGAACCACAAGCCATCCGGTGTGTAAAACAACAGGTGTTGGTTCATCAGTAATAAACCATTTTAGTGAGTATAATAAACTGCAGGTAGGGATTAGTACTAACACACATTTCTGCCATTTGTTTAGCCTTCTAAATTTCTTGTATCTGTTTATGAAGAAGCTTCCAGCTGATATGAATAGTATAAGATAACCTACGTATGTTATGCAGATTCCGTATGGATCGTAATTGATGAAAATATTAGCAGTATGCAGGTTCTTATCGGACGATAACAAAAATAATCTGTAAAAGTCTTTATTTAATGGATTATTAGGTGATATTTTGTAAATGTCTTTATTTAGATTAGACACAACTTGTATTTCAGTGTCGCCTTGTTTGTGAATTTTAATACCGAAGGGAAGTTGTTTTATTATGTGTGATTCATTGTGTATAAACTGGAACTGATAATATGAATCATTTAAGGTCATATGTCCTTGCAGCGATGTGACGTGTGTGGTTAAAGAACCGATGAGTATTATAATAAAAGACAAGTGAAGCCATTTTATGCTTGTTTTCAGTCTTTTCCATAAAAGAATCAACGACACTAATGATGTTGAAGAAAGTAAACCCCACAACGCAATAAACCAATTTGATAAATAAATATCTTTTAGTACACGCTCCGTTCCATTTTGTTTTTCTATGATTGTGGCACATGCAATAATAATGGCAATGACAACAATAAGACAAAAAGAAACATTTATGAACTTAGAAGTTACGGAATTCTTCATTATATTCCTCGGTTATTGCGATACACTCCATCTCAATGAGCCATGTTGGTCGGCACACTGGTGCTTGAGTAATCATAATAGGGGTGTTGGGAAATTTGTCGTCAAACATGGATTGCACCGTATTATAATCAGCTATATCGCGTAAATATACAATAATCTGTGCGATGTCGTCAGTTGTAGCATTGCCTTCAGACAATAATGCCTCTACATTGTCCCACATACGTAACGTTTGTTGTACAATATCTCCCACATGCACAACATTTCCTTTATTATCAATAGATGCTGTGCCTGAAATGAAAATATGACTACGGTCGCCATATTTTACCTTTGTTCCTCTTTCAAAAGTAACACCATATTCGTATGTCGGATTCAGGTGTGAGGCTGCATACAGATATTGTTGTTGATCTTGACTTATATCAAGAATGCTGTATGCGTCCATTTGAATTATTGCCTTTGGATTGGCGGGTATGCCTTGTATCCCTGTAGATGATATGTAGTGAGTTTGTTGCGTTAAACCTTCTTTTATGAAGTTCTCACGTCGCGCTTCTACCATACCATGATATTGTGTGTCAACATCTCTGACATATATCCAAGTGCGTACACAATTATCAGCAATACTTGCGTTGTTTTTACCCAAAAGTGTCTCATATGCCTCAAGAATCTCTTTAGTCTGCTCATAACATGAACCTTGTGGATGGGTCATTGCCATGCTCCATAAGTGTTTGTAGCTACTTGTTCCTTGAGTAATATACAGCCACACACCAATTTTACTGCCATTTAATGGTGGTTGTTGTATAAAAGCAGTGTCTTTAGTGAAAAAAGATTCTTGATTCGTAGAATCGCTGACAAAATATTTTTTTGTACAGACAATAGCATTGTCTATTTCATTCATTAAGAGTTCTTCTCCTTGTTTCAGTCGTGTGAATTGTTCTTTAAACATTTCATCTCTTGGTTCTACTTGCATCATTACATGATATTCAGCCACTCCGTTTTCAGGAGTGAAACAGGCAATCTTTGCTGTGATTCCAATGGTTTCCCAATATATAGAACTCTTAATCATCTTATATTAAGTATTACTTTCTTAGTCGTATTATCATGCAAATTTACAAATATTTTTGCTTATAGCAAAATTGCATTATAAAAAACATGGATTAACCGTTACTATGGTTATTTACGTTGTGTGTTGAGACCGTTCTAAAATGTCATTTTTTCATATATAGAGTTAAAATATATTATTTTTTTGCCCATATACAGACTTATTTATATGTTTTTATGGAAATAGTTTGCATATATCAGGAAAAATTCGGAACTTCGTAGTATAATTTATAATTGATTTATCAGTTATTATAGTACTTATAGTTATATTCAATACTAAGTTGGGTACATTTAACAACATATTTAAGTGGGTAAAAAA
>JAGABW010000026.1 GCA_017614465.1 Bacteroidaceae bacterium
ATTCAGATGCTGGTTAGTTTCTGATAACGATTTGGTTGATGCAGCAAGTCATACAACTGAACAGAACAATGCTAAGGCATTTATCAGATTCTTTGACGTTGATGCTACAAATATCAAATGTGTTACTGAAACTCCAGAAGACAAGACTGCAGCTAAGGGAATATTCAACTTACAAGGTCAACGTCTTACAAATCCTCAAAAGGGTTTCAACATCATTAATGGTAAAGTCATATACAATAAATAATTATCAATAAACATGTTCCTTCCCCATTCTCATGGGGAGGGAATATAAAAAACAATTATTATGAAATTAGCATACATTAAACCTCAAACTGAGATTACAGAGGCTTCAGCACAACCATTCATGGAAAATATCTCCATCGGTGTTGGAAATGGCGCACAACCAGGTGGCGGTCCCGATGACGACGACACCTTTGCAAAAGAGAAGAGAGACTTCGGAAGTGATATTTGGGGAGATTAAACAATTGAGAAGTTTTTACCCTATTTCTCAATAAAGATCTAACTAAATATAATAAGAAAATGCGACAATTTTACATTGTCGCATTTTTGCTTTTTTATTATCTCATATAACTATTGGGAGTTCTCAGGAGCCACGAAAATATTTATCAGACATCAATTATCAATTGCACTACAGTGCATAGCGCATAGCGC
Source organism: Bacteroidaceae bacterium (assembly GCA_017614465.1). GTDB lineage: Bacteria > Bacteroidota > Bacteroidia > Bacteroidales > Bacteroidaceae > Colivivens. Next base: position 673 of record JAGABW010000026.1, read on the forward strand.
ATGTCAATTGCGGCTCCGCCACCTGTTTTCCATAGTTAAAGCCTTAAAATTGAAATTATTATAAAAAATTATGAAAAATTAGCATATAGATGAAAAAAAAGTTGTAAATTTACAGCGGATTTGTGTAGTTGGCTCAAAAAGTCTGCTACAGCATCAATTATCAACAAGTCCACAAACAACAAGTATAGTAGGAACATGAAATGTTAAACGGCAAAATATCACACACCTATGTACTTATATTCTATATTTGTACGGTTATTTGCCATTTGATAATATCAGACAAATTTTGTGGAGATATGTTTAAAATATAAAAGTATTAATTTTTAAGGTTTATTGATTATATACTGTAAAAAAGATTATACCCTGATGATTATCGTACGAAAAACTGATAGACCTTATAATAACACATAAGAAAGTTTAATAACCAATTCAATATTTTAAAATCATGAAACAAAAGAACTTATTATTTACAGTAGCAACGGTCCTGTGCTTAGGATATAGTGCTACGTTGCATGCGCAACATAATGAGTTAGATGCCAACTTTGAGAATAGCATTCCTCATGATGCAACATGGAATAGCACTACAGGTGGGTATCGACTAGCATGGGAGAACCTTGGTAAAAAGCTTGCATTGACAAAGCGTACCAACACTGTGACTCTTATTGACGACTGCGACTTTAACAGCTATGATGCATTAACAATGCATGTCACTTACGAGTTAGACACAGAATTGCCTGACGGATATGCAATCTACGACACAAAAGCTGAGTTGTTTGAACCAGTAAATGGTGAGACAATCGTAAATCTAAGAAATAGCAGACAAAAGAATCACGAAAGAGTTATGGATCTGGCTATCGATCCAACTATTGTCGGTGGTTTGGGAAATATCAAGAAGATTTTCTTACAGAGTTCTCACGATGGCGATAACGGTGGTGCATTATATGTAAAGGATGTTAAATTCGACACCCCACTTATCGTTGCTGCTGAAACAACTGCACAAAAATTCAGTTCAAGAAAATATACAGGTAATGTATATCTCTTCCAGAACTTGCCAGCCGGCACATTCACTAATGCAACAAGAATCACATTTGAAATATCTAATGCCTTTGATACTCATACTGATATTGCATGTCAGGTATGGGCAACTTTAGATGGAGGTGGAGAAGCAAATATATCCCCTACTCAAGGTACTGCTAAATATAGTATTTCAAATGGATCACAAGACTGTTATCTAAATAATGTAGATAAATCAAAGATTACAGGTATTTATATCAAGCCATTGTGTAATAATGGTTTCTGTACATTCGATGCGGTTTCTAAGGTTTATAATGGAAGCAATATAATCCGCGAATCAGGAACAAAGACATTCAATGCACGCGCCAACCAAGATCCTGTTATTGTAAACCTCTTTACTTCAAATCAGCCAGCAGGAACATTTCTTAGCGCTAAGCAATTGCGTCTGAACTTCAATGGATACAGCGAGCGCAATACAAACGGCGGACGTTACAGAATACGTGCATTATTAAACAATAACACAACACCTGAAATATCTGTTCCTTATTCAAGCGGTAGCGATAATAATGGCAAGAGCAAGACTGTCAGCATCCCTGAATCAATAGACAGATCAAGAATCGTCAATTTCACTATCGAACAGCTTCTTGAACAAGGAGAAATCAACTTTGAATTCACAACAGACATTATCAACAACGACATTTATGAAGAAGGAGACGGATTCGGATACAGTGGAATCAATCCTAACAGATCTCCATACCTCACATTATATAAAGGCGGCGTTGTAAAATCTGATAACGATGTTGACCTCAGTCCCGAAAACATACTCTATAAAACAAATAATGTTGAGCTTGGATATCAAGAAGATAAAACAGCATTATACTGGAGATACTTCACTAATAACTTGATAAATTTAGGGTTGCCTAACGAGCCTAAAGGAGAACCAATAGACGCATCTGGTTATGTAGTGGCATTCAGCACAAGTATGGCAGAAGGATTGGGCGAGTTAAGTCAAGCAACTCCATGCCAACATATGAGATTCCGCTTAGAAACCGCTGACGGACATTCAGATTGGATAAGATTAGAAGAGTATGGAACACATGTAATCGACTTAGACAAGTATTTCTATGATGATTACAGACATGAGTTCAGAACTAATCTTAAAGAGGTAACTGCTCTTACTATTGCCGGATACGATTATGAAACTCATAGTCTGCCAAATATTATTGGCATCGATGGATTTAAAGTTTTCAAAGACGTTGCTGTTGCAAACACATATGACACCCGATTCCCATTATACACTCCTCTGGGATATGCTGAGAACGTAAATATTGAAAAATGGGAAAACGATAGTATCCTTGAATGGAATGGTGAATATTCTAACCAGATTTACCTCAAATGGAATGAAGGTACAGATATCACAGACTTGTCGCAATATGAATCAATAACTATTAACCATGGTGAACAAATAACAAGTCCATATCGTGTATTCGTTTACTATGGAAATAGTGTTGATCAATATGGTAACATCGAAGGTAGAAAAATTGCAAACATCCCTGCAGGTACCGAAATCGCAACTGTCAACCTTGCAGAACTCTTCGGCGCAGATGCTAACAGACTTAAGGATGTAAGATGTATCGCCATTGCCGGTAGCGGCGCAAGCGGTAGCGTCAAGATTATTGACATTCACCTGAATAGAACACTCAAAGGTATGGGATTCATCTCTGATGGCCCTATCAATGGAGAAGACCTTAAAGATAATTATCAGTTAGTAACAGATGTTACAGGAACTGAAAACAAGGTTACCTTCTCTCCTGAATTCTTGATGAATGACAACTCTGTCATCACTACATCTGAAACTTACACTACTTCTGACGCTGGAACAGCATACTTCTACATTAACGATATGCTTAATGAAGATCAAGTATCAGAAGTTAAGAATGTAAGACTTAAGATTGTTTCTCACGAAGACGGAAATATCGACTACTCTCGCATCTATCTCACAAACTATATCACACTTGAATGGGATAAATACAAGAAGTCTTTAGTGGATAACACTAAACTGAAATTCAGACCTACACTTGAATACAAGAATAGCACTAACTGGGATGCTTACTATATTCCAATCTATCCAGAAGACTTGACAGATCTTAAACGTGTATCTGTTGAAGCATATGGAAACAAGGATGCATTCTTTGGTGGTATCGCATTCTACGATGAAGCTGGAAACGAAGTTGCATCTGACGTTATAACAGACGGTTCATCTCCTTTCAACTTCTACGAGATCGACGCAACTCAACTCTCTAATGTTACAAGAATCAAGGTATTCTTCAAACAAGATGATAACGTAAGTTTCGAAAACATCACTCTTTACAAGTCACTCCCTATCTATGCTGAACAACGCGAAAGCTTTGAAGTAACTGATATGGACTACTATCGTGCTGATGACGGAACTTATTATAACGACACTTATCATAAGCAAATTGCCGACGTTATGATCGGTACTTCAACATACGTTGTATTCGGTGAGGTTGGTGCTACATATGTAGGTCGTGACGGTGACGTACAGTCATACTACATCATGGATAAAGACGATAACTTCCTCACTGCAGACCAGCCAAATGCAAGCAAGGTTGACGATCTTATTCACACTCACGGAACTCCGACTTACACATTCGATGACGGAAGCTATATCCTCGAGACTAACACTCGACCAGGTGGATATGCAGACCTTAGCGACTATTCTGAATTAAGAATATGGAAACCATATTGCACTTCTGCTTCACCAAACAACAACGAAGCTCCAGTACGTGCATTCTTCGTAGCAAACCCTGAGACATTAACAGGTTATCTCACTGTCGACTCAGTAGGAACAAACTTCCCATTGGTTGTTACAGAGGAATACTGCTCAATTGACCTTGACGAAATCAAGAAATTATGTAATGGCAAAGCATACCTTATTAGTATAAAGGGTATGAAATCAAGTGCCGCTCCTACTGTTGATGCAGTATCTGTATATAAGACAAAGGCTAATTATGTTATCGGTGGTGACAACCTTGACGGAATAAACGAGGAAGGCATCACAGAAGCTCTTGCAGATTCTAAGGCTACTTACATCGATGCATTCGACGTTGCTACAACTGAAGACTA
>JAGABW010000027.1 GCA_017614465.1 Bacteroidaceae bacterium
AAATCAGTGAAGATAACTAATCGTGGAGGAAAACTCATCGCACAATATGGTATTGTAAGTAAGAAACAGACATCTAAGTTTGACATAGACCAACAAGTATGCTATGCAGATATCAACTGGAGCAACTTATATAAGGCAATCAAGGGTAAGACAGTTAGTTTCTATGAAATCCCTAAATACCCAGCTGTCAGCCGCGACTTGGCATTGTTGTTAGACAAGTCTGTCGAGTTCCAGCAAATCGCTGATATCGCTCAGCAAACAGAAAAGAAACTGCTCAAGGCTGTTAAACTGTTCGACGTGTATGAAGGAAAGAACTTGGAAGAAGGCAAGAAGAGCTATGCTGTTAATTTCTTGCTTCAAGACGAAACAAAGACCCTCAACGATAAGCAGATTGAACAGATTATGAACAAGATCGAAAATAACCTTGTTCAGAAATTGGGAGCAAAGGTTCGTGGTAAATAAGTTTAAGGAATGTCATATTTATTAATGACAAAAAGATTGTTGAAAAATAAATAACAAAACAAAATAAAATATGGGAAGAGCATTTGAATTTAGAAAAGCCCGTAAACTGAAACGTTGGGGCAATATGGCAAAGACTTTTACTCGTCTTGGAAAACAAATAGCAATCGCAGTAGCTGAAGGTGGACCAGATCCTGATAATAACGCACATCTTCGTGCAATCATTGCTACATGCCGTCATGAGAACATGCCAAAAGATAATATCGACCGTGCAATCAAGAATGCAGTTGGTAAGGATAAATCAGCATGGAAAACAATGACATACGAAGGATACGGACCTCACGGAATCGCTGTGTTTGTTGATACTTTGACAGATAATACAACACGTACAGTTGCTGACGTTCGTAGTATCTTCAATAAATTCTCAGGTACACTTGGTACAATGGGTTCATTGGCATACCTCTTTGATCACTATGCAATGTTCTCATTCAAGAAGCCTGCAGATTTAGATACCGACGAGATGATTCTTGAACTTATCGATCTTGGTGTAAATGACGAATTCGATGAGGAATACGATGAAGACAAGGACGAGACAATCATCACAATCTACGGTGATCCTAAATCATTTGCATTGATTCAGAAGTATCTCGAGGAACATAACTATGAAATTACTACAGCAGAATTCACATATGTTCCAAACGATCTTAAGGAAGTAACTGATGAACAACGTGAAACAATCGAAAAGATGGTAGAGCGTCTTGAAGAATTTGATGATGTTCAGAACGTTTATACAAATATGAAGTAATTAATATATCATATTATATATTATTAATAAGGTGAAAGGTATATATAAAACACATGGCACCTGTTCACAACAGATAGAAATAGAAATGGATGACAATACACATGTTATCCATTCTGTTCTATTTATTGGGGGCTGTCCCGGAAATACCAACGGAATTTCTCAGTTGGTTGTCGGACAGAAGGCAGAAGACGTAATCGCTCGTTTACAGGGTATCACTTGTGGAGTTAAGCCTACTTCATGTCCTGATCAGTTAGCTAAGGCTCTTACAGCTTTTATAGATAAAATTGAACAGAATAAAGAACAATAGTATTTTATAATATCATATGAGAAAGCTTGCTTTATTATTCGGCCTTGTCATTTTTTCATTTTTCTTCCATTCATGTCAGGAAACCAAAATGGAAAGATTTGTACGTGAAACAGCTGAATATACAAAGAAAAATTGTCCTCAACGTATAGGAAATGATAATATAATTATTCTTGATAGTCTTGTGTTTCACGATGACGGAACCAGAGACTATATTAATTATTATTCAGTTCATGCCGATTCTGTGCAGAAAGAGTATTTAATAACCCAGAAACAGGCTCTACACGATGCACTGCTTAACGGAATTGTTAATTCTGTAGAATTAAAGAACGTAAAGATAGCAGGACTAAACATCGTACATCGCTATTATACAGCAGATACACATGATTTAATCTTTGAATTCAGATTCACTCCAAAGGATTACAATTAATAGTATAAATCAACCATAACTTATTTGATATATGACAACCGAAGAAAGAAAACTCAAGGCGCGTGAACTGTTTCTAAATGGATATAATTGTTCACAAGCCGTATTTTGTGCGTATGCAGAGGACTATGGCATCCCTATGGAACTCGCATTGAAAGTGTCGGCATCTTTTGGAGGAGGAATCGCTAGAATGCGTGAAACATGTGGCGCTGTGTGTGGAATGTCAATGCTTGTTGGATTAGAAAAAGGAGAAACTGAGCCAAACGACTCAAAGGCAAAACAAGAAAACTATAAAGCTGCACAAGCCTTGATAGAAAAGTTCAGACAGGTTAACGGAAGCATCAAGTGTTCAGAACTATTGAATTTACGTAAAGATGCTATTATAACATCAGTTCCAGATGAACGAACTGCTGAGTATTATAAGAAACGCCCATGTCTTATGATGGTTGAATCAGCAGTTGAAATCTTTGAAAAGAGAAACGAATATTACAAATAATTGTGTGTTCGCACACAATTATAGTGTAATCAATGTTTTTTTATATAAAAACATTTGTTTATTAAAGATTTTGTTGTATCTTTGCGCAGAGATAAATCTCATGCGAAAACAATTATTATTGATTTACAAGGTAAAAAGGTAAAGGATATGTTACAGGAGAAAGCAGGGAATATTGCAGGACTAATTTGGAACGCATTAGCTGCAAATAATTCACAAAGTTACAAGCAAATTAAAAAAACTACTAAGTTGGCTGAGAAAGATTTCAATCTAGGAATTGGTTGGTTACTTAGAGAGAACAAACTCACCGTATCAGAATCAGGTGATGAAAAGGATCCATATATTTATACTTTGAAATAAGATTTATATATCGGATAAGATTTATACTACGTCTTGGGGTTGACATGGATTTGACAGCAAGATGAGGTGGTATGTAAGCATGCAGAGCGCTGATGAAAGGCTCTTAAAAACTGCATCATAAAAATTTATCTGGCAACAATACTTATGCTCTCGCAGCTTAAACCGAAGTATAGTAGGTTTGCTTCATTCCTTTGTTAGACATTGGAACGAGACGTCGCCCTGAAAGCTCCCTTCCTGAAGCGGTCAGATCAGCGGCGCAGAAAATTCGGGAATAGTTATAGACAGCCTCGTGTCTATAATGAAATTTTAGAGGATAAGGTTATGATAGGTGGTTCAGGTCTTGTCATAGCACGAAAACCGAAGGCTGAAATAAGCATGTAGAAAGCGTATGGTCTCCTTGTTTGGACGAGGGTTCAATTCCCTCCAGCTCCACGAATAGTCTTACGGAATAAACGAGAGCCTCTATAATTTTTGTGAATTATGGAGGCTCTCGTTTTGTTGTAATGATATGACATAATGATTATTGACTGACCTTTGATTATTGCATCCTTTCTTTTGTTATTGCATAAACCTTGAGATAGTCTTTCAACTTGAATAATTTGTTTCCAGCTCCACCTTGCGAATCGTTTATAATCATAATGGTCTGTGTGTCGCCATTGATTTTAGGACCAAAGGTTATACCTTCGTAGTTCGCAAAATCCAGATTTGTGTAATATATATGTGTTGTAAATTCATGAAGAAGTTTTTTATCCCTATTTGTCGGATTGAAATGATAAAGGCGGATAGTACACCATCCTCCTACGTTTTTCTTAGGTATAAAAAGTTCTCTTTCCATAACGATGAGAGTATTGTCGTCCAATGCTAATATGTCTGAAATACCATTAGCATATTTACCTTTCTTTCTCATCTTTATACATTTCTGCTCGTCAAATGACTCTGTACAATATATGACTCCTTCTGATATAGGTTGTAATGACGCATCGTCAAAACATAATATACGATGTATGTTTATTGAATCTGATTTTAATCCTTGTTCTGTTGTACACCAGAAACGATGTGTGTTTTTGTTGTATGTGAGAGCTTCAAATCCTGCATTTCTGCGTCGGTTTTCAGGACGAAATTCTTCTGGTATGTTCAATTCTCTGCCAGTTCTTTCGCCGTCAAGGTTGTATTCTATCACTCTTTGGTCTTCTTCTCCTGATATAAAAAGAGTTCCAGTTGATTGTAAGAAGGCAATACCTTCTGGATCTCTGCCGTTGATGTCAAATTTTGTGGCTCCTTTATATCTTATGTTAAAATCCTTGTCGACAGAGATGAAGAATATGCTATCGGATTTGTCATGCACTAATGCAAAAGTGGTATCATTGATTGCAGTAATACCAGAATATTGTCCATATGTTATGCCACGTTTGTTTAATTTGATACGTTTGATTGGTGTTATGCTCAATTGTGAGAAACACGATGATGCAATTGTGAGCAGTATAAATGATGTAAGGATTTTTTTACCCAGATTTTTCATTGTTTGTCCTTCTTTTATGGTGGTTACCGATTATGGTAGCAAAGGTATGTAAAAAAACTGAGAATGTTTCAATTATTTAAACAAAGAGGCATAAAATTCGGCTTTTTTCTCCAGTTTCATCGGATATGCTCTTGATGATGACGGCATTCTAAACCATGTCCCATTCCAATTGTTCTCGATTGTTATCTGTTGGGATTCGCCTACTTTAGGAACAGAGTCGAGCGCAAGTATGTTTTTGAGCTCTGTGCTCGCTTTACCGCCTGTTGTGACAATTATTCTGCATGAAGGTATTTTATTGAGAAGTTCTTTTACATCAGTCGATTTTATTATTTGCAGAAATTCATCTGAAGCATTGTCACGCAGTCTGCATACTTGTGTTGCTGTATCGAAGAATGCCAGTCCGTTCTCGGTTGCAAATCTGACAATAGAGTCATAATCAAAGATTTTCTTATCCTGTATTACGAAATGGTCTTTATTGTTGAAATGAATCAATCCCATGAGGCGCCAGAAGTCATTATTGAAGTTTGGGTAGAAGAACTCCATGCTCCATCTTTGTTTTGGTGGAGGAAAACTGCCTAAAAATAGAATTCTTGCGTTGATAGGAAGAAAAGGGGTGAGTGGGTGTGATTCTATTGTCATCTTTGAATAATTTTATTATAAGTTTGAGCTGCTTGCTTCTGCTTGAGCACTGAAGGCATTACGTTCTCTTCTTTGTTCGCGTAACTCTTTTCTTTGTTTTGCTGAACCGAAGAAATTGAATCTGTATGTGAAGTTAAGCATAGCATAGCAATTTACAGCATTGCTCCATGTGTCAGTACGTCCAGATGCGTCGATATTACGGCTGAAATTACTGCGTTGGTTGAGGATGTCGAATACTTGTAATCTAAGTGTTGCAGGTCGTCCAGAAAGGAATCTGTAGCTTACCTGAGCATTCCAGATTAATTCATTTGAGTTAGCTTCTTTTGAGGCATATCCACGTCGGCTGCTCATTTTTATGTTTGTAGCATATCCCCATCCGTTACTAAAGTTACCATTAGATTCAAATCCATAACTAAAGTTATATGTGTTAGGGCTTGTCACGTCAATATATTTATTGTCTTGGTGGCGGTAATTGAATTCGCCATTAAATCTTACATCCCATGTATCTGTGCGATATGTCAAATTGATATACTCACCTAACTTCAAGTCGTTTGTTTTATTCTCGAGAGTGATAGGTTCAAAGTTAGGCGACAGATAGCCCATATTGTTCTTTATGAGAGTTTTTTGGTCGAGATACACATAACTCATGTTGTTATTATATGAACATGAAGTACTTGTGTTCAATGTCAGACGTTCGTTTGCAAATAAAGGAGTGTTGAATCCTACAGAACCGCTGATATTCCAGTTTCCATTGATATTCATCGGTTTTGAAGTGGATTTACCAGTCTCTGCATCATACTCCGTTCGAGTTGTTATGTTATTATTTGTGTTACTGAACTCAAAGTTTGTTGTTAACGATTGCATGGTTGATGTGAAGTAATCATTCCATCTGAATGAGAAATTATTGGAGAATGATGGTTTTAAATCAGGATTTCCTAATCTGATGTTTAGTGGATTACTATCGTCGGTAATGGCAAACAAATCAGTAATTTGAGGTTGACTCACACGTCCACGATATGAGAAATTAAGCTGATTTTGTCTGTTGAAACGATATCTGAAATTGATTGTTGGAGATACGTTCAGGATATTTCTGCTGGCGATAGTATCAATATTCTTATATTGGTAATTTATCTTTTGATGTTGAGGCTGAATTTGTACACCTACAGAAGATGTGATGAAATCAGAATTCCAACGAAACTGCAGATTGATATTTTGATTACGTTTCACATCTGTTGTATAGTTACTTAAGTCTTTGCTTATATATTCTTTATATATATCATATTCAGGTAAGTAACCGAGTTTGTCAATAAGGTCATTGCGTATTGCCTCTATTGACGGTTCTGTACCTAAATCGTATGTGTCACTATTACTTTTTCTATAACTATAGTTAAAGTTATAGCTCAGTTGTAATATCAGATTTCTTAAAATCGGTTCGCTGTATGAGAATCCTAAATCCAAGTTTGAACTTGTGTTAGGTGTGTTTCTAAAACGATAGATAAGGGATGTTGAATCTCTCAAATAATAATTCACATCAGATGTGTTGAAATTTCGTCCATCCGAATCACTATAACTTCCATTTGCATTAAATGAAATATTGCGACCTTGTTTCTTGAATCTGTGATTCAATGTTAATGAAGTGGATATATTTGAGTTTTTGCTGAAAGAACGTGATCCGGATAAGCTTTTATTGACTTTTATGTTATTTGGAATCAACTCAAAGTCGTTTAATGGATTGTCTGTAAATTCGTATGGATCTTGATTGAATTGTGCATTTTGTCCATTACCATGTGAGGCAGAATTACCAATACCAAGTACCGGACGAACGAGTAGGGTGGTAAGTGAATCAAGTTTCCATTCTAATTTGAATTCAGCATTTGCATTATCGTTATGACTTGCATTTTTATTTGTATTGTCAGAGAATGTAGTAGGTGTAGTGTTATATCTTTGACTTGCTGAGCGACGAATCGTCTCGTTTTGTCTTGCGTTATAGCGAATGTTTCCACCTAATTCGTATTTGTCTTTCTTTGATGCAACCAGATTCAAACCTGTGCTGAATGTGTGGTTCTTATTACCTGCATTTCCACGTCCGGAACTCATACCACCACCTCCGTTGGAGTTGACGTTAGTAATCAAAGACGACTGGAAATTGTCTTGAAAGCGATTCAATATAACCCTGTTTGCATACTGATCTTTTGTACCATAACCTAAGTTAAAGTTTCCGAACCAACCTTTTTTCATACCTTTTTTGATAGTAAGATCTATAACGGTCTCTTCATTGCCATCGGCAATTCCTGTAAGTCTTTCTTGGTCGGATGCCTTGTCGTATGTCTTTATCTTATCAATTATTTCAGTTGGTAGGTTCTTCATGGCAGTGCTATTGTCGCCAGAAAAGAATTCTTTACCATCAACTAATATCTTTTTTATACTTTTTCCATTGATTGTGATTTTACCGTCGCTATCCACTTGAGCACCAGGTAGTTTCTTAACTAAGTCTTCCAAGACACTACCTTCCTCAACCTTGAAAGCATCGGCATTGAATATAATCGTATCTTCTTTGACCACGGCTTGTTGTAATGCAGCTGTGACAACTGCTTCTTTCAGCATAATGCTGGTTGGCGTCATTATAATTGTTCCAACGTTATGTATGGTCTCCTTGTTTCGTATGGTTACGGCACGAAAGAACTTGTGATATCCTAAATAAGATATCTTTATGATATAATTACCCTCATTTACACCCTTAATGGTAAAGCCGCCAAGATTATTTGTGGTTATACCTGTTACCATTCTTGCTGTATCAGGAGTCATTAGTTGAATGGTAGCCCTTATCAATGCTTCACCGCTTTCGGAGTCCTTGACAAATCCGGTAACATTTGCTTTGGTTTGTTTTTTTTCATCTGTCGCAGTCTCTGAATTAGCCGTGATGCTCATGGCAAATAATGAAATGAATATAAAAAAAGATAGAATTTGTTTCATCAGACGATACTTTAGGTTAATGTTAAATACAAGATTGATTTGTTATTAAGATAAAATAAATCTAATAAAGTTTAAAATCTTTATCTAATTAAGATGAAAAAATGGGTAAAAATATATAAAGTAAACCTGATGAGATTCGTGATAAAAGGAGTTATAACCCCGCTATTTTATTATATGTCAGTAAATTATATATCACTTAACTCTAACCATCTCATTGATTTTTCGTCTAACTCATCGTTTAGGATAGGGAGACGTTTTGACATTGTTATGATTTGATCCACAGGAATTTTTCCCTCGCTTAATGCTTTCTCAATGTCTTTTTTCTCTTGTTCCAACTTCTCGATATCAATGGTTAGTTGGTTAAGTTCCTGTTTTTCCTTAAATGTGAGTTTACGTACTTCTGTTCGAGGTTTTTGACGTTTAGTGTCTGTGGATTGTGTTGTGTTTGATGTTGTGCTGGCAGATTTTGCAGTTTGTTCGTTTTCCAAACATTTCTGTCTATATAATGTATAACTTCCAGGGAAATCTTGTATTTCACCATCTCCGTGGAATACAAAAATATGATCCACGACTTTATCCATGAAATATCTGTCGTGGCTGACAACGATTAGACAACCATTGAATTTTGTGAGATAATCTTCTAATATCTGCAATGTTACAATGTCGAGATCATTAGTAGGCTCGTCTAATATAAGAAAGTTCGGATTGCGCATCAATACGGTGCATAGGTATAAGCGTCGTTGTTCGCCTCCGCTTAGTTTGTAGATGTAATTGTGCTGTTCTTTTGGAGAAAACAAAAAATGCTGTAAAAACTGACTGGCACTCAGTCTGTCGCCATTTCCAAGTTCTACATATTCTGCAATGTCACGTACAGCATCAATTACTTTCTGCTGTTGATTGAAATGTAATCCGTCTTGTGAGTAATATCCGAATCTGATTGTTTCGCCGATGTCGAAATGTCCTTCGTCAAGAGGTTCTAATCCCAACAAAGTCTTGATGAATGTGGATTTTCCAGCTCCGTTATTTCCTACAATACCTAATTTCTCGTATCTTGAGAATGTATAGTTGAAGTTTTTCAGGATGACTTTATTTCCGTACGATTTAGATACATCATGAGCAACGAATATCTTGTTGCCTATGTAGCCACCGCTCATTTCTAAACGTACATTTCGTTCATTGATACGTTGTTTGGCGATTGATTCTAATTCATAAAAAGCGTCTTCTCTGTATTTTGCCTTATGTCCGCGTGCTTGTGGCATTCGTCGCATCCATTCAAGTTCTGTGCGATATAGGTTGTTGGCACGTGTGATTTCGTTTGTCAGGTTCTCAATTCGTTCCTGGCGTTTCTCAAGATAGTAATTATAATTACCTTTATATGTGTAGATGTTAGAATCATCCATCTCGATAATCGATGAACATATTCTGTCAAGAAAATAACGGTCGTGTGTAACCATGAAGATAGCCATGGTTGACTTCCCAAGATAGTTTTCGAGCCATTCAATCATTTCCAAATCCAGATGGTTGGTCGGCTCGTCGAGTATTAAGAGATCGGGTTCTTGTGTCAGCACCTTTGCTAATGCAACTCGTTTGATTTGTCCACCGCTTAACTGACTTATTTTTTGTTGTAAGTCCGTTATCTTCAGTTGGGTTAATATCTGCTTGGCTTTTATGAATAACTCATCATCCTCGGTCGTGTCATCAGAAAAACCAAATGCCTTTAGAATGGAATCGTTATCTTTAAATGTAGGTTTCTGCTCCAGATATCCTATCTTGATATCCTTTCTGAAGATAATTTTGCCGCTATCATATCCTTCTTTTCCTGCAAGGATTGAGAGTAGTGTGGATTTACCTGTTCCGTTTTTAGCAATAAGACCAACATGTTCTCTTTCATTGATAGTAAACGAAATGTCATGGAAAAGTATTCGATCTCCGATACGTTTTTCCAATTTTTGTACATCCATGTATGGTAATATTGCCGCCATTGTATATTTTCGATTATTTAGTGAATGAATAATAAATTTAGGTGTGCCATAGAACAGACACACCTAAAATATCTAAAGCAATTATTTTTTAAACGTTGATTGGTTTATATTTAGGAACCAAAATCTTCATAATGCACCATGCTATCAGATAAGCCACAGCGCAATAACAGAATACTATCATGTATGCGGCTGGTTTGCCACTAACGCCCATGAAAACGAATGCATCACCTTGTCCGCCGGCATAATCGAATAACATACCAGAGAATTTGTTGATAGCAAACGAACATAAACCTCCAAACATAGTACCAATACCAGTAATAGTGGCGATAGCAGATTTTGGGAACATGTCGCCAATAGTAGAGTAGAGGTTAGCAGACCAAGCCTGATGTCCTGCACCAGCTACACCGATGATAATACATGGCCACCATACAGAAACGCTTGCTAATGGTTGTGCAAACATCGCAAAAATAGGTAAGAATGCAAATATTAACATCGCTAACATACGACCAGGATATGGGTGCATACCTTTCTTCTCAACAAATATTTTTGGAAGATAACCACCAAGGATTGAAACTAAAGTAACGATGAGGTATAGCACGAAGATGAGGATTTGTCCCATTGTTGATGATGAAGGGAAACCGAGCTCTGAGAAATATGCAGGAGCCCAGAATAAGAAAAACCACCACACACCATCTGTTAGGAATTTACCTACTATAAATGCCCAAGTCTGACGATATTTGAAACAGTCGATAATTGAGAACTTAGGGCCGTCGTTAGCTGTCTCTTCAGCGAGAGCTTCTTCTTTTTCTGAAACTTTGTCGGATTCTATATATTCGAGTTCGGCCTTATTCACAAACTTACTTTCAGATGGAGCAGAGTATAGGAAAAGCCATGCACCAGCCCAAATGAATCCGAGTGTACCGATTATGATAAATGCCATTTCCCAACCCATGTGCTTAGCTAACAATGGAATTGATAGTGGAGCTACCAATGCGCCGACAGAAGCACCTGCGTTGAATATAGATGTAGCATATGCACGGTCTTTCTTTGGGAAGTATTCAGCTGTAACCTTGATAGCTGCAGGGAAGTTTCCTGATTCACCAGTTGCAAGGATTATACGACAAGCAAGGAAGAGCCATACACTTATTGAAGATATTGTGAGTGCTATTTCAGAGCCTTTTGCGACATTACGTAGTGACTCAACGTCGTCGATACCCACAAATTTCATAGTTGCCCATCCGCAACCAGCATGAAGACATGCACCTAAAGACCATATGATAATAGCCCAGATATAGCCTTTCTTAGTTCCCATCCAGTCGATAAATTTACCGGCGAACAGCGATACAAACGCATAGAAGATAGAGAATGTAGCGGTAATGTTGCCGTAGTCCTCGTCTGTCCAATGAAAATCTAAGGCTATGAAGTCTTTCCAAGTGAGTGACAGCACTTGGCGGTCAAGATAATTAATTGTAGTTGCAACAAAGAGTAATGAGCAAAGCCACCATCTCCAGTTTGTCATAAGTTTTTGTTGCGTAGATTGATTTTGTGACATAATTTAATAGTTTTTTTATTTGATTAGTTTTTTATAAGCATATTTATTCAAAGTTTTTTCCATTCCAATGTAAAGTTATACTTTTATTGATATATGGTTTTAATTCTGTGTCGTAATCTGAATTTTTTATCGATGACGATTCATATGTAATAGTCAAATCATCAGAATCCTTATTAAATTCCATATGATAATAAGGTATATCTGCTTTATTGAGAATGTTCTGATAATCAGTTTCATTCATGTCGTCTGTTTTCTGAATGAATGTCTCAACTGCTGGCAGAGAGAAAAAATCGTTTGAAGAAAGCTCTTCCCAATTCAGATTATAGAACTTTATGTAGCTGTCCCACGCATCAATTTTGGCAGATCTTATAATGCTGATAATAGTGTCGTTATTCTCTCTTTTTAACAACTTAATCTCCATACTGCTGTTTTCCGCCAACTTGATT
>JAGABW010000028.1 GCA_017614465.1 Bacteroidaceae bacterium
ACAGATTCTGTCGGGCTTATCGTCTGTAATATGTAATTCTGTGGCTTATCCTCTTATTTTAAAAGTTCTGCCATTTGCTGTTGTACCTCTTTTGCCTTTTCGCCAGCCACCTCAGCAAAACGTTCAGTTGAGTCGGCATATATGATTGCACGTGAAGAATTGACAATCAGTCCGCAGTCGTGAGGAATCATACCATATTTGCAAACCTCTTCCAAACTGCCACCTTGTGCACCGACTCCAGGAACAAGAAGGAAATGGTTTGGAGCAATCTTACGAATATCTTCGAACATCTGTCCTTGAGTTGCTCCTACTACATACATCATGTTTTCATCGTTTGCCCATTCCTGACTCTTTTTGATTACCTTTTCAAAAAGACGTGTGCCATTGTCGCAAGTCAACTGAAAATCCTGACTGCCTTTATTGCTTGTAAGTGCAAGAAGAATCACCCATTTGCCTTCGTATCCGAGGAATGGAGTGACACTGTCTTCGCCCATATAAGGAGCAATTGTGAGTGCATCTACGTTCATCTCCTCGAAGAAAGCACGCGCGTACATCTTACTTGTGTTTCCTATGTCGCCACGCTTTGCATCTGCAATAATCATGTGGTTAGGATAGTTTTTCTTCAGATATGATATTGTCTTTTCGAATGCAATCCATCCTTTCAGACCTCCACATTCATAAAATGCCAGATTTGGTTTGTATGCAATACAATAGGGTGCTGTTGCATCGATTATCTGACGGTTGAACTCGAATATAGGATCTTCTGTGTCAAGCAGATGTGCAGGTATTTTCTTTATGTCAGTGTCGAGACCTACACACAGAAATGATTTCTTTTCGTTAATTTGTTGAATTAATTCTTGTTTTGTCATATTATATATTTTAATGTGTCAAATGAATAAAACTGAATACGGAGATGTATCAGTCTCTTTGATAATCTGTGTTTATTTGCATAAATACAGTTTCAAAGTACAAAATTAGCAAATAATTGAGAATTACTAAGTCTTATACATTATATTATTTGAAAAAATAACAATTTTTATCTTAAAAATGTTTGCATTTCGCTATTTTTATTTATTTTTGCAAATACATTATACATTAACTTAAATTTATAATTATGGAAGTTGTTTCAAATAATAATGTGGAACCTATAGAGGATCCAAACGTAGTAAACATGGAGGAAATAGTCGCTGAAAAAGCACCTGAAGTAGACCCAGTTCAAGAATCAGAACAGCCTAAGGAAGAACCTGCACAGGCAAAAACTGCCCCAACAGCAGAAAAACCTAAGAAGAAAAAAGGTAAATGCTGTCTGATTGGTTGCATCATTGCCTTTATCCTTTTCATCTTACTTGTGATTGGTTTAGGTGTAGGTGGATATTTCTTTGTTAAGAATAATGTTGACTCTATAAAGGAAATGAATCCTGAATTATATCAACAATTGCAAGAAGCAGGTTTTGTTGATCCTGAAGAAGAAGTAACTGAAGAAGAGGAAGAAGTTACAACCGATGTTGAGGAGGAAGAAACAGAAGACCTCTTTGATGACGAAGATGATTACGACGACGGAGATGTGATCGAAGAGGTAGAAGAACCTGTTATAGATGAAGTTCCAGAACCAGAACCAGCTAAGCCTGCTGCTCAACCTGCAAAGCCTGCCAAACCAGCTGCTCAGCCAACTCGTCCAGCTGCTCAGTCACAACCAGTTGAGACTGCACCACAGAATAAGGGTACAGGTTATCACATTGAAACAGGTAACCAGTCTGCCCCAGCTAATAACTCAAATAATAACAGCAAACCTACATACCATTTTGAATATTAGGCGATGCTGAAAATATAAATTACAGAATTAGAAGGTGTTGGAAAAATTTCTAACACCTTTTTTCATGCGGTAAAGTCTGATTTCAATGTCGAAATTTATTGGCTTTTTTACAGTAAACGATGTTGTACAGACCCTATAAATGAAATATTTTGATTTTTTCTGTTAAAATAAAAGGGGGTAATTATATTTTTTATTACTTTTGTCCATGGTATGCTTTTTGAGTATAACTGCTTAAGTCTTAGAGGTTCAGAGATAATCAATCTTTACCATAAGTCTTACCCTTGAATCAATCATGTCTTGTTTTTTGCAGGATAATGTGAGAAAGTTCAGACACCGACTGTAAAGTCCGACCCTTGGCAAACATTTTTATGAAAAATGCCAATCAAATCAACATGTGATGAAAATAATCAAAACAAATAGAATATAGACCTTGATTACATCCGTTTCAGTCGTCAACCATCGATAAGATGATTGCTGACCTCACGGTGTAAAGGAGCGGAATCCGAGATGCTTTATAGATTAGGAATTATAATTATTGACTTATGAATAAAAAATACTATTGTTTGTTATCATTCGTTGTACTGTTATTTTCATGTGTGAATAACAGTGAAAACACAGATGAAGTTAAAGTTTTCGATGTGTCAAATCCCGAACAAGTGTCTCTTGGAGATATTTTTTCAGAATTGGAAGTGATTTACATGGATGCAGGTGCAAAGTCATATGTGCAAGGAACTCGCTATGTTCGACCATGCGGTGATAAATACCTTTTTATGGATAATTCCTTAAATATTTATGTGTTTGATACAAAAGGTCATTTCATATCTTCTTCTAAATTAGTAGAAGGCCATGGACATGGTGAGTTTATAATACCAATGGGCGGATGCTATAATCCTTATACTAAAAATATAGAGATTATTACTCCAACGCATCTAATGTTTTATGATGTAAATTTCAAATTTGTTAAATCAGTACAGCTTCCGTCTGAATATCCAGGTGAAAAAAATGATAACAAATCTTTGTTTTTTGATGAGATATATGATTTGTCGGATCATCTACACGTTCTCATAACAAATAATGACCGTCGTGGTCAGGATGTGAATTCATTGTTTTTGTTTGATTCAAAAACAAAACAAATTATAAAGAAGATGTCTTTTGATGAGGATGTTATTCATGATATACATTCTCAAGCATTTCCATTTCAAGATTATGATGATGAGAATCTCCTTTTTCTTCCTCCTAGAACTTCAAAATATATATATAAATTTAATAAGGAAACTCATGAACTTCATCCATTTATATCATTTAAATATGGAGAAGATTATTATTCAGAGGAAAAGTTAGAGCAGATATGTAAATCAAGTGGCCCAATGGAAATGTATAAATATATGAATAATAATCCTAAGAATATGCCTTTGCGCGAATCTTATAGTGATGGAAAATTTTATATATTAGCAGATGGTGGCACATCTAAGATTTTTGATAGTAATCTGATAATTGTAGATACCAATAATGAAAATGTAAAAATATTGCCTTTTAAAATGGGTGATAAAAATCAATTATATATCCCCTCACTTGTTTCAGATAACATACTATATATATCACAAAGTGAACCCGAAATTAACGAATCCCTAATAGCAGCCTTTCCTGGCAAAGTGACAGAAGTAAACAAATATAAAGCGGATTCCACAGTGAATGATAATATAGCAGTTTTAAAATATCATTTGAAATGAAAAAGATTCAATAAAAACTATGCTTGTTAAAGGAATGGCGAAGTAAATGAGAGTGAGTCTGATTCATTTATCAGGATTGTCTATAACAGACAGTTTTACGAATTGTACTGAAAATAAATATCCGCAATGTTACTATGATGTGACATTGCGGATATTATATTTATGTTTTGGCGTATATCTGTTTCCTTGATTAGGAAGTTTGAAGTGAATATACGCTGGATTTCTGCTACATCTCTGCGTCTTTAAGACGTTCTGCGTTTTCTGCAACAATAAGATGGTCGATGCAGTCTTGGATGTCTCCATCCATGAAAGCCGCCAGGTTATATATTGTGTAATTGATTCTGTGGTCTGTAATACGGCCTTGAGGATAGTTGTATGTGCGGATTTTTGCAGAACGGTCACCAGTTGACACCATAGTCTTACGACGTGATGCAATATCATCGATGTATTTCTGGTGCTCGCGGTCGTAGATAAATGTACGAAGGCGTGCTAAGGCGCGTTCTTTGTTTTTTGGTTGGTCACGTGTCTCTGTACATTCAACAAGAATTTCTTCTTCTACGCCTGTATTTGGGTTTTTCCACATATAGCGTGCACGTACACCAGATTCCACCTTATTTACATTCTGTCCGCCTGCACCACTTGAACGGAAAGTATCCCATTTGATTGCTCCTTCGTTGATTTCTACATCAAAGGCTTCGGCTTCAGGGAGTACGGCAACGGTTGCGGCAGATGTGTGTACACGACCTTGTGTCTCGGTTGCAGGAACACGTTGTACACGATGTACACCACTTTCGTATTTAAGAATACCATAAACACCTTCACCAACTACATTGAATATGATTTCCTTGTAGCCTCCTGATGCACCTTCTGAGAAACTTGATACGGTTACTTTCCAACCTTTCATCTCGCAGTATTTGCTATACATGCGGAAGAGGTCGCCGGCAAATAGGGCAGCTTCGTCACCACCAGTTCCGCCTCGGATTTCCATAACGACATTCTTGCTGTCTTCTGGGTCGGCTGGCACAAGCAGTAATTTTATCTTTTCTTCTAATTCGGGAATTCTTTGTTCGCTTTCGTTTAATTCTTCACGAGCCATCTCTTTCATCT
Organism: Bacteroidaceae bacterium; assembly: GCA_017614465.1. Classification (GTDB taxonomy): domain Bacteria; phylum Bacteroidota; class Bacteroidia; order Bacteroidales; family Bacteroidaceae; genus Colivivens. Next base: position 4,651 of record JAGABW010000028.1, read on the forward strand.
CAGGATCGTCTTCTGATGAAAGTATCTCACGGGCATTTTCAACATTCTGCAGACAAAGTACGTATTCTTTTCTTGCAGCCATGATGTCGCCAAGGTCTTTATATTCCTTAGTGAGTTTTACATATCGTTTCTGGTCTGCAATTACGTTTGGGTCTGTAATGAGTGTTGAAACTTCTTCAAATCTACTGATTAACCCGTCTAATTTCTCTAATAAACTATTTTCGGATGCCATATTATTTTAATTTCGGCTGCAAAGTTAGTAATTTATTACCATTTCAGCAAAATTGTTGTGTTTCAAGTTGTATATGACGATTTAAATAGACTTTCTGCTGTGTTTAACAAGCAATTGCAAATATATTTAGTTCTTATGAAATAATATTTGTGCGAGAATAACATTGTAATAAGTATAAACAATACTTTGCCAATATTCACCTCAAAATGTGTCAAAGGTGGAACTTTATAATTAAATTGTTAACTTTTTTGCATTTTTTTTCAAAAATATTTGGAAGTCTTTTTTTTTTTTTTTATTTTGCATTCGATTTGTGTCTTGACACAATCAAACAAGTCTTTATGGCATGGAATAAACCATTCTTTACCATAAGTCTGACACCCTAAGCTTAATCATGTTTTTCATAATTAATAGCATGAATCATGATAAAAGTTAAACACCGACTGTAAAGTCAAATCCTTGGCAAACATCTTTATGAAAAATGCCAATCAAATAAGAATAATAACTAAAAACATAATTAGCTGATTATGCCGTTCTCATTGTGCACAGAGAAAGGGTACAGACCGAATAGAGGTCATAAAAAAAGTATTAACAAAAATTAAAAAATCAAAGGTAATATATGAATAAAAAATTAAAAGCAACATTATATACATTCGCTTTAGTTGTTGCTGGATATGGTAGTGTCAAAGCATATGATGCATACCAAGTATCTAATATGTCGGATTCGGATTTGTTGTTGCTGGAAAATATAAGCGCAATCAGTGAATCAAAACCTGGAAAATCAGGCCAAACAGTGAGGGTAAGAGCAGCATATGAAGATCCTTGTTGGCGTCCTAAATATACTTCATGTGAATGTACTGATCCCCAACATAAGAAGGATGGATGGAATTGTTATTTTTCACATGTGCAATGGACTAAGGATCATGATATGTTTAGATGCTTTAATATGCCAGTTGAGAGATATTTAGAAGAGGGTACTTGGACGGCAGCTTACCCTGAAGATGAAATTTGTGCTTATCTTCAAGCTTCTTCAAAACCAGCCGCAAGTGATAATCACATAATTAGATCATTTAATTAATGATAGGTTTTGAGGGTGTGTCTCACATGTGTGAGATGCCCCCTCTTTATAAACAATCTTATAATCTTATGAAAAGTATCTTGAGTACATTGTTGGTAATCATTTTCTTGCTTTGTTCATGTAATAAAGAGAATAAACAGGTGGAAGATGTCGTTAAAATCGAATTAGGTGAAATAGAAGAAGTACATGAAAATTATCCTGATTACTTTGATGTTGTACAGCTGATTCCATTGGAAAACAAGGAATGTTGTATGTTTAGGGATGTATTAAAACTGAAGGCAACGCATAACGGATTTTTTTTGTTAGGAAAAGTAAAGTCCTCTAATCCGTCTCCGATGTTGTTTGATAATGACGGAAAATTCATCTCTATGGTTGGAGATTATGGTCATGGTAAAGGTGAATACCAATTTATATGGGATGCCTCTCCAAGTGAAAGTGGCGATACAATAGTCTTGTCTCTTTTTGATGAGTTGAAAATGTATGATTCCAAAGGTAAATACCTACAATCAAAAAAACTATCAGATTTTTCTCAGATTCATTCAATTATCAGTTGCCCAGGTGGTTATGTGTGTGCTACAGATTATTCAGATCCAGATTATCAACTCCATTTTTTAGATAAAGACTTGAATATTACAGATGAAATCCTACCTATGAAAGAACAACGAATGAATTATCCTAATTTTATGTCTAGATCAATACGAATATCTGATGGAAAATTATACTATTGTGATGGTTATAAGACACAGTTTTCTATAATTGATTTAAAAGATCATTCGCTCATTAAGCAAATTGCTATACATAGTGACAATACTGCTACAATAGAGAGAATATCCAATCCTGAAAATCAATATAAAAGCTATGATGCCATCACGCGTTTCTATGTATATGGAGATTTTGTGAAAGGTGAAATGGAGTATAATAGTAGAGGACCTGAATTTGAATTAGATTTAAAGACTGATACAATAAGGACTTTTGTTCAATGGGGATATATACCGAGAATATACGATTATGACGGTGAGTTCTATTATGATTTGATCTCAGCCAAGGAATTATTGAAGATTGTAAAAGATTATTATATTATATCTGATAAAACAAAAAAAATGTTCCAAAAAGCATATTCTTTAATGGGCAAAGAAATTACAGAATTAGATAACTATGTTATTGTTAAATTAAAGAAAGCAAAATGATAAAATATAATAAGCTACATTTGGGCTTGTTTTGTGTACTTACAATAATTTGTATAAGCTGCGAAAGCAATATTTTAGACAAAAACATTAAGGATTTTGTTTCAACTCCTATACAGATTCCAATTGATAAAATGGAACATAAAATATGTTCCTTGTTCCCTGATACAGTGCAAACAGGAAAACATTATAGAATTGTAAACTATATTGAGAATCAACAATGTACAGATTGTGTTATGTCTTATTATTCGAATATTGAAAATGATAAACAATATGCAGACATAATGAAATGCGTGAGTATGGTATATATAATAGAGGTTGATTCATTCACAAAAGAAGGTGTTTGTGCAGATTTGATAAAAGAGCGTATCAAAGGCCAGGTTTACCTTGATACATGTAGTAGCTTTATTACTTTAAACCCAAAGGTCGCAGAATCACGATTATTTCATACATTTGTGTTGAATGATAGTAATAAGATAGTTTTATTAGGTGATCCATTTAAAAATGAACAAATGGTACGTCTTCTACGAGAACGTATAACTAATGTTCGTTAAACTAATGGCGTGTTTGCATACCAATAACATCTTAAGGTTAGAAAATCATAAATATAAAAGAACTCTTCAGACAGACAGTCCAAAGAGTTCTTTTATTATATGTTATAATTCTAGTTTTCTGTTACTTTGATTACAAAACCTCCACGTGGTTGACAATGGATAAATTCATCTGTGTTAGTCATGTTGACATCTTTCTTTGTGAATTTCCATGGATTCTCAGTATTGCCACTGTCTGCGAAGATAAACTCAGAATAACTGCCTTTCTTAAGGAATGACCAGTCAACGACAAGGTCGCGTTCCTGATCTTTTCCGTTAAGTGCTCCGATATACCAAGTGTTGCCTTGACGACGTGCCATAACTACATAATCACCTGGATATCCTGCAAGCAAACGAGTTTCGTCCCATACTGTAGGTAGTTCGCCGAAGAAATCCTGAACCTCTTTTGGTTGTGCCATATAACTCTCTGGCTTGTCGGCAAGATGTTGTAAGGCTGATTCGAATACTACAGTCAGTGCCAACTCATGGGCATTACTTGTGATATGTGGATGCTGTGAGTCTGAGAATGTACATGGTGTGTAGTCCATTGAACCGATCACGTTACGTGTGAAAGGAAGGGTTGCATTATGAGAAGCGGCTCTGTTTGTGAGGACAGGTGCGTTGTTGTACCATTCTGCACCATAAACAGCTTCTGTTGACATGAGGTTAGGGTAAGTACGCTGCCATCCTCTTGGAATTGTAGCTCCGTGGAAGTTTACGAGAAGATGATGACGTGCGGCGCATTCAAGAAGTCCCTGGCAGTAGTCCATAGTCTCTTGTGTGTCGCCTGAGAAGAAGTCGATCTTCACACCAGCCACACCTCTGCTTTCGAGCATTGCAAACTCTTTCTCTCTGTCTTCTGGCTTGTTAAGTTTGAAGAGAGGACCTCCAGCACCGTTTGTAGTCCATGCTGTTGAAGAGTTATACCATAACAGGGTTCTTACATTTTTCTGTGCAGCAAGTGCAAGAGCGTCGTCGATAGTTCCTCCGTTTTGCATCACATCCCATTCCCAGTCAATCAGCACATATGGAAGTTTGAGCTTTTCTCCCATGTCGATATATTGCTTAACAATCTGATAGTCTTTTGAACCGCGGTTGTATGCCCAGTAAACCCATGACACAACACCAGGCTTAATCCAGTCGGTATCTTCGAGCTTGCATGGCGCACTGACATCTGTTACAAGTGTAGATTCAACGATGTCAGAGAGTTTACCTATCATAACCACTCTCCAAGGATTGTTTGTGGTAGAATAACCGGCAGTTCTTGGTTCTGGGCAAATCAGATAGTCTGTAGAACCGGCAACACTGTTGTTATTGTCTTTGAATAACGATGATGCGCTGTGACCGTAATCGATATTTCCTTCAGAAATGAGTGCCCACACATCGTTTTCGGTTTGGAAAAGTGCTGGATAGCCCCAGTGTTGTTCTTTTCCGTTTCCGTCGGTAGTCATAGGGAAGAATCCTTCATATGACATATCGAATCTCTGAAGCCATCTTTTTGTTCCGTCCTTAATACGGTATGCGACAGCCTCTTTGTTTGGCTTTCCCTTTCCTTCGTTCAGAGTTCCGTTCTCAGAAGCATATCTGAATGTTACTCCATCGTTATAGAGGCGGAAGATGATTTCGATGTCAGATGTGAGCTGATATGAATATTCATAGCCTTCATTGCTGCATAGACGGCTTTTACCGGCTTTCATCTCATATTGCTCCTGAATATACTTACGTGCGCCTTTTTGTGAGATTTTGATGTCCTTTGACTCTAATTTGACAGGCAAAGTCATCACTTCCTCGTAGTTTTTGAACTTTTTGTATTCAATGTTAAATACATTATTTCCTTTTACGTCGTTGGTAACTGTCAGGCGAATAAGTTTATTAGGTGATGTGGCAGGCTTTACCTTAGCGGCGATATCACTCGGAGTTAATATCATGAGTGCCAAGATGCTGCTCAAAAATAATAATTTGTTTAATTTCATATTGATTTGATTATTTTAGTTGTTTTCGATAAATAGATATTCTAATTTGCAAAGATAATAATATATTTTATAAAAAAATAGGACTTTTGTCATATATCTTATCACAATATGTGATATTTGGTGTCGCATGTATATCAATGCTGTCATAAAAAATGTAAAAAAACAGATTAATATGGAAAAAATACGTATTTTTGTACTCAATAACAACTATATAACACGACAGTGAAAACAATTCATTTTGCTCCTCTTCAAGGTTACACCACATACATATACAGACAGGTACATGCCCGATATGCAGGTGGTGTGGATGCTTATTACACACCTTTTATCCGTTGGGAGAAAGGTCAGGTGAGAAATAAGGATATTAATGATATCTTGCCCGAGCATAATGAAAATATATGTCTGATTCCGCAGATTATTTGTAGTGATACCGACGAACTGAAACGGCTCACTGACATAGTGGCTTCGTATGGATACAAACAGATAAATATAAATCTGGGCTGTCCAGCTCCGATGCAGACAAAACTGATGAGGGGTAGTGGTATGCTGCCTCACCCTGATAAATTGGAGTCGCTGCTTAAAGAGGTTGAGAACTACAAACAGGATGTGAATTTTTCGGTGAAGATGCGCTTGGGATTCGAAAACAACGACGAATGGCGTCAGTTGACCGATTTGCTGAACGAATCTTGCGTGAATCAGATTATAATGCACCCGAGAGTGGGCAAGCAAATGTATAAGGGTGAGGTGGATATGGATGCATTCCAAGAGTTTTATGAGTTGTGTACAAAACCATTGTTTTATAACGGTGATATAGTCAGTCTTGACCAGTTGAGAACTATAGAGGAAAAATATCCTAAGTTGTCGGGCATAATGCTGGGACGTGCATTGCTTGGACAGCCGTTTTTGGCAACGGAATATAAAAACGGTGTGATAAACGATGAAGAACGCCGCAGGATTATTCTTGATATGCATGATGACTTGTTTGCATATTGTGTTGATAAATATAAGGCTGACTCTCAGGTGCTGTTGCATATTCATGCCTTTTGGGAGTATATGGAACCTTATATGATCAGAAAACAATGGAAAAAACTGATGAAGGCCGGTTCGATGAAGAATTATAAGGAGGCACTTAAACAGATATGAGTGTACAGAAAAACATATTGAGGAAGTTCAACAAGGGATGTGTGAACTATGGTTTGCTGAATGACGGCGACCGCATTCTTATTGCCCTCTCTGGCGGTAAGGATTCCTTGATGCTATGTAAACTGTTGGCCGAACGTGCCAGGATATTCTCTCCAAAGATTGAGGTTGAGGCTGCACATGTGATAATGGAGAATATTCCATATGAAACAGACTGCTCATGGCTCGAGTCTTTCTGTCAAGGCTTAGGTGTGAAACTGAATATATTGAAAAGTCGTTTTGATGAGAGTACCGATCCTCGCAAGACCCATTGTTTCCTATGTGCTTGGAATCGTCGTAAGACACTTTTTACCTATGCTGCCGAACATGGATTCAACAAAGTGGCATTAGGACATCATCAGGATGATATTCTTGTCACCTGGCTGATGAATATCACATTCGAAGGCAACTGCGGAACGATGATGCCGAAAATGCCGATGGAGCATTATCCGCTGGAAATCATACGCCCATTGTGCTTGGTTGACGAAAAATCGATAAAAGAGGCTGCCGATATGCTTGGTTTTGCCGAACAGAAAAGAAAATGTCCGTATGAAACGGCAACAAAACGTACACAGATAAGTCATTTACTGAAGGATATAGAACAACTTAATCCCGAAGCAAGATATAGCATGTGGCTTGCAATGGAAAAAGCCCAGAAATAATGTTCCAAAACTGATTGTGATGTCATTTCCAAGATTTGTTAATCCGCAAGTTTTGGATGAAAACGATGTCTTATATTTCGTAGTTTTTAAAGCCTATGGAAATGTAGAGATATTAGACGTAAATCCGGTTTTATGATTTAATAAAATCCAAATCAAAACAATAATCTACACTTTTGGGGGAATATAAATATAATAAGTATAATATTCCATCGTTGACCATAAGCAAAAATGCAAAAACAGTCGATTACATCGGACAATCCATGAATGCCAAGTAATAATTGATACATATCAGATAAATAATAAGACACAGGGCGGTGTATGTTATATGTGCGGCTCTTTTTGTTGTATGATACATTTTTTTTTGTTTTTGCATCAATTAACATATTTAAAGAATTTCTTCAAATGTAACATGAAAAAAAAATACTATATTTGCAAAAGGAAAAAAATAGCAAACTATTATCAATAGTATTAAAACATGACATTTCTATTACAAATGCAAATAAAATAATAATTAAAAATAAATTGATAAATTCTAAACAAATCTATTTTATGAACAAAAAACTTTTAGTATCAATTACTGCTATGTGCTGTGCTATGGCTTCTTTCGCACAGACTCCAGTTATTCAGACAAAGTATACTGCGGACCCAGCTCCTTATGTTCACGGAGATACAGTATATCTTTATACAACTCACGACGAAGACACTGCTCAAGGTTTTGAGATGTATGATTGGTTGTTATATACTTCTACAGATATGGTCAACTGGACTGACCACGGTGCTGTTGCATCAACTAAGGATTTTGCTTGGCGTTCACGCGACAATGGCGCATGGGCTGAACAAGTAATCGAAAGGGACGGCAAATGGTTTATGTATTGCCCATTACACGGACACGGAATCGGTGTGCTCGTTTCAGATAGCCCTTACGGACCATTCAAAGATCCATTGGGTGAACCACTTGTATGGCAAAAAGAACACTGGTATGATATCGACCCAACTGTATGGATCGACGACGATGGTCAGGCTTATATGTACTGGGGTAATCCAAACCTCTATTGTGCAAAACTTAACCGTGACATGATCAGCATTGATAAGAGCTTCGGTAAGAACGGTATCATGCAGATGGATCCAAAACCTCTTGATTATCAGGAAGGACCTTGGTTCTACAAACATGATAAATACTATTACATCGCATTCGCTTCAACTTGCTGCCCAGAAGGTATCGGTTATGCAATGAGTAAGTCTCCACTTGGACCTTGGAAGAAATGCGGTACAATCATGAACCACACTCAAAAGACAAGAGGTAACCACCCTGGTATCATCGAATATAAAGGACACAACTATGTATTCGGTCTTACTTACGACTTGTTGCGCAAAGATACTGACTTACACGCTGAACGTCGTTCTGTAGCTGTAGCTGAGTTCGAATATGCAAAAGACGGTACAATTCCTGAAATCAAGTACTTCGATGAACATAAAATCACTCCTGTAGGTACATTAAACCCATTCGGACGCGTTGAGGCTGAAACTATGGCAAACAGCGACGGTGTTAAGACTGCAAAGGCTGACGGAGTTGGTATCTATGTTACTGATATCCATGACGGAGACTTCATCAAGGTTGCAAACGTTGACTTAGGTGCTGGTATCAAGAAGTTCAAGGCTCGCGTAGCTTCTATGTACAGAAACGGTAGCATCGAAATCCGTATCGACGACTTCACAGGACGTGTAATCGGTAATTGCCAAGTTGACTGCACTGGCGGTCATCTGAAGTGGACTACTCGTGAATGCAATATCGCTCCAAATATCTCTGGAATCCATGATATCTATTTCATCTTCCACTCTACAGGCAAGTATCCAATGTTTGACTTCGACTATTGGAGCTTCGAATAAATCGATTATATAATTAACTTATGACATGTTCTAAAAATTAGTTCACAACCATTCAAGTGAATCCATAATTTTTAGAACATGCCTTTAAAACTTCAAAATAAAAACCTTTTAAAACAATACCGATATGATAATTAATAAAGTAGGACGTTCATTGGGTGTGACACTCTTGGCTTTGTCCTTAAACGCTATTATGCCTTCTCAGGCTGATGCTCAGAATCCGATAATCAAAGATCACTTCACTCCAGACCCAGCTCCTTTCGTATATAAAAACAAAGTATATCTGTTCACAGATCATGATGAAGACAAACCAAATGACTATTTCCACATGAAGGAATGGCTTCTTTATGAATCTAAAGACTTGGTTCATTGGAAATCTCACGGACCTATATTTGATTTAAGTACTTTCAAATGGGCTCGTCAAGATGATAACGCATGGGCGGGTCAGTTGATTGAACGTAACGGAAAATGGTATGCTTATATCTGCTGCGAAGATACTGCTCGTCATATTCATGGATTGGGTGTCGCTGTAGCAAATAAACCAACAGGACCATACGTAGATGCTCTTGGTAAACCACTTGTTCCAGGTAACTGGGGATATATCGACCCTACAGTGTTTATCGACGACGATGGTCAGGCTTATCTCTTCTGGGGAAATAACGCTTTGTGGTATGCTAAACTCAACGAAGACATGATTACTCTCGGTAGTGAAATCATCAAGGTTGATACTGAAGATGAATCTGCTTTCGGACCAAAGGTTATTAAGCGTGATTATCAGTTGAATAAACGTATTCCTAAGACAAACTACGAAGAAGGACCATGGGTATATAAGCGCAATGGTTTATACTATCTCGTTTATGCAGCAGGTGGCGTTCCTGAACACATGGCTTATTCTACTTCAACAAGCATACACGGACCATGGAAATATGGTGGTCGTATCTTGAACGAGGCAGAAAACAGCTTCACAATTCATGGAGGTATCATCAACTTTAAAGGTCGTGATTTCATCTTCTATCATAATGGAAAACTCCCTGGAGGTGGCGGATTTAACCGTAGTGCATGTATCGAGGAATTCAAATACAATCCAGACGGAAGCATTCCTTTGATTCCATTCACAGAAGGCGTAACAAAGCCTGTCAAATAAACAGTATCCGACTTTTATAAATAACATAAAATAAGAGTGATTATGCGTTACACATAGCCACTCTTATTTTATTATTGGTGTTTGCTTAAAATAGCTTTTATCCAAGTAACACTTGATGATATTTGCCCCTTTAATCTATAATTCAAACCATGCTCTTATAAACTTGTTTTAGTAGAATATGGTTACAGTAAATCTCGCTAATTCACCAAATTTACATGAATTTATATTTCGGCGAACTTACGTTAAATTAGTAATTCAAAACCTGCACTTGCCAATTATCCAAGCATAGAATTATATTTCTGTTTTTTGTGCTGACGGAGTTTATTCTGTCATTAATGAGTGTAGCCTCACCGTTTTTAAGCAACCATAGTTCCATGAACTTACTTCTCTTTCCTACGATAAATGTCATATCATCATGTCTTGCTATGGTTCCGTATGTCTCTGCAGAAGTTGCCAAGACGGTTGGATTTCCATTCTCTACATCTACAACATATCCATTGTTTGTCATAATAGGAACAGTATTATTTGTAGGCTTTATTTCGGAGAATGAGTTGTCAGAATTACGTTTGTACATCTGTCCTTTGCCGATATAGTATTTAAAGCCTCCTATATGAGTTGTATCTGTATCGAAAATCTCTATCTGGTTATTGATTGTGTTGTAGATAGCTTCACGATCTGGGAAAAGCAAATGCAATTGATCGTTTGAAGATGTGCATGATAATACGTTTTGATCTTCAATATCCATTGGCTGATATGAGAAAAGTTTACCATCTGTGGCGCTGAATGTAGCAACGTATGGCTTTCCCATTGCCTTTTCGCCACTATTGCCATAAATAGCCAATGCGAGGTTTACCATGCATATTGTATCGCCTTTGAGGAAAATCTCGGAGCGTGTAGCCTTCTCTGGAAGTTTTACATCCCATGTCTTGTTCATGTCATCATCGAAACAATATAATGTGTTGCGGTCGGCGAAATAGTTCTTTCCTGAGTCCTGAATAATGTTGGAGTTAAGTCCGCCTATTGTAAATGAATTTGGCGGGCAGATGGATGTATTATAGTTGTTGTTAGTAGTTGGGTAATATATTGGAACAACTGATGTGTGAATTCCCGTAATACTTCCTGTTGCAGCTCCAATGGCTACTCCTGCTGCCATTCCTATAAATGCAGAAGCGAGAACGACCTTCTTGTTGGTAATTGATGTCTTGCAATCCAGTTTCTTTATATCACCTGTTTCCCAGTTAACGCGAAAGAGATCTCCTGAAACAACATAGTCACTCACGCTATCTATAGGCTGGCAAGTTGTCAAACCATAGTCAATGTTAATAAACTTGTTCTGTTGCCATA
>JAGABW010000029.1 GCA_017614465.1 Bacteroidaceae bacterium
AATAATGGAGAAATAGAAAAGGTTGATATACAAATTGGTTATTGCGGATGTGATTAATTCTGTGGGGATTCCTACTAATGAATAATAACAATATAAATTCTTAGCACAAGATAATATTGCTGGGCAATATTGATTTTATTTCTGGCTCGTAGAGCCCTAGATTTCCTCAACTAAGATTTCTAGTTCGAAGAACTCTAGATTTCTAACGAAGTTATAAAAAAAACAATATTGCGCAGCAATATCATCAGGAGCAACGAAATAATTATCAATTATTAATTGTGGCTCCGCCACCTGATTTTCGATTATGAATAATTTATATATTAATTGTGTGAAACGCCCGATAGGCTTTGTCGGGGCATTGATGGCACTGATTGTGTGTGCTCCAATTATAGTTGTGACTTTCATTTGGTTACATTTTGCCAACAAAGGCGCTGGGGCTTTTTTCTATCAAGAACGACCAGGTAAGAATGAAAAGATATTCAAGGTCATTAAATTTAAAACAATGACTGAGGAACGTGATGAAAACGGACAACTTCTGCCTGATGAACAAAGACTTACAAAGGTGGGTAAATTCATACGAAGCACAAGTATTGACGAACTCCCACAGCTGATTAATATATTGAAAGGGGATATGGCATTTATCGGGCCACGTCCATTACTTACACAATATCTGCCTCTATACTCAGAACAACAGCATCACCGCCACGATGTCCTCCCTGGAATCACTGGCTGGGCTCAGGTCAATGGACGCAACAATATCTCATGGACCAAGAAATTTGAATATGATTTATGGTATGTACAGCATATTTCTCTTCTCTTAGATACTAAGATCTTCTTTATGACGATAAAGAATGTCTTCTGCCGTACAGATATTAATAACGATAATGCTGCTACCATGTATCCTTTTGATGGGAATAACTAACAACAAGTTTTGAACTTGTTGCAATTGATAATTAATAATTAACGTAGTGCTTTAGCTTTCAATTTACAACTGCTATAAAGTCGTTTAAGTAAGAATGCAAGAACAGATACTGATTACATTGTTGAGAATTGCCATGACAGGACATGATGAAGATATTCGTTATGTCATAGATCATGGTAAAAAAGTTGATTGGAACTCTGTTCTGACAATAGCACAAAAGCAGAATGTGGTTTGTGTGGCATTCGACGGCATTCAAAAATGTTTTTCTGTTGAGAACACAACCAAAGAGGATATTGGCATGACTATGCCAATGATGGCTAATTGGATTAAAATAAATAATTCGAATAAAGACAGATATAATTTACATGAGGTAATTTTTCATGGCTTGGTTGATACTTTTGAGAAGCACGGAATAGAACTGCTTTTATTAAAAGGATTAGGTGTTTCTAAACTTTATCCCGTTCCAAGTTCACGTACATGTGGGGATATTGATATATTTCCTCGATGGATTGACGGAAAGAAATTGAATGAACAAGGACTTAAGGCCTGCGAATTCATCGATAAATTCGCAGAGAATAAACATATAAGTGTGGAACACGAGAATCCTAAACACTCTGTTTTTGTTCTGCAAAATGTTACCATCGAGAATCATGCGTCTTTCATGGATGTTGAATCTATACCTTTTGAAAGAGAAATAGAGAAAACCTTAACTGATTATATTAACGAGGAGGGACTTCTCTCCGTGACTGATATGGAGTATGCTTCGTTGACACAACAAGAACATAGTGCTTGTCCAACAATGAAAACATTGTCTCCTAATGCTAATTATATATTTCTTCTACGCCATATGGCAAAGCATTTTAGAGCATATCAATCTCTGAATTTGCGACAGATAATGGATTTTGGCGTATTCCTGAACTATTATAGAGACGAACTGGATATAGAAAAGATTAGACAGAATATTATTGAGTTTAAACATGTCTTAATAAATGATCTGATGGTTACTATCGCTGAGAAGTTCACAGGATATGATTTAGGTTTTGCCTTAATAGAACCTTCAAAGGTGTATCCAAAGGATCAAGACCGAATAATCGATGATATCTTTCATGGTAAGCATAGTTATTCCGTGAAACAGAACAACTCATTCTTGTATTCTATCATAATTATGCTTAGACAACATTGGAAACATAAATATATCCCTGATAGTTTTCTTGAACGCTCTTTATATGCTGTAAAACGAGTCCTCCATATTGCGAGTTGAAAGCTACATTAACAGAGAAGGAATTTTACATAACCCCAACTGGTTGAAACTTATTTTATAACAGAACGAAACAATAAAAAGTATAATCAATAAAATATAATTAATCACTATGAAAAAATTACTTTATTTAATGGTTTTGATTGTTCTTGGTGCTTGTAATGGCAACGGAACTCAAGGGCAGAATGAAAATGATTCTATTGATACAACCTTAAACATTAAGGATTCAATAGCTGACGATAGTGTTGATTTCTCCCAGATTGTGCCAGTTTATTGTACTGAGCGCGGTAGTTGTATTTATATTTATGAATCCAACGAGGATTCAATCAGCAGAAGTAAATATGTAAAGAATTATTCTGTTTTGTTCGATGGAAACGAGCGAATTGGTATAAAATATAAAAAGCATCAAATCGGTAAGGCTGGTAAGGGCGAACTTATATATATACCTAAGTACGAGTCTCATATGCCTGGGGTATTGTTCCAGCTTGAACCACATAAACACAAACTGAGTGGTTTCTATTATGCTGTGACCCAGAAATTTCTCGACAATAATACTGTTGTCGATGTTAAGAATACTACCGGACAGAACGAAAAGATGCCTGCCGACTTGAGAACAAAACTGGAGGCTAAATATAAAAACAAGATTACAGCAAGCCGTAAATGTGCTTCCATAGATGGAGGAAAGGCAAATCTTTATACAGCCCAATTTGTTCCAGGAAAAGATTCATGTTTGGCTGTTAGAGTGCTACAAGACGGAGATAAAACCTATATCTATGAAGACTATGCCAAGGTGTGGCCGGGCGAAGGTCCTTCATGGCATGTCGATGATGAAGGCGAGTATGTGCCAGTGCATGTGCAGATTGCAGTACGTGATAAGAACGGACTAAAACTGTTCTTTTCTGAATTTGCTCCAGAGTCTTCATCTTTCGGTGTTATTTATACAAAGAAGGATAAGTTGTATAATGAGTTTTATTCATCATATTATAACTATGTGGATTATAACGACGACTCCCTCCCTGCACCAAAGGAAGCATTCTTTAAAATATGGGAAAAATGTTTCAATGAGGAAACCCCATTACCTGAATCGTATAGGAAGATTGATCTTGATGCCGACGATTGTGATGAGATTCTCTTAAAGAGTTCCAGTGAGGATGGAATGTTGTTCATGGCATTATTCACATGTAAGAATGGTGTGCCTAAATTGGTATGCAGTGGTGACATATATACTTCATACAAGATTTATCAGGACATCTTCTATATCTTATTCAGTCATAAGAACATAGAAATTATTGATGCCTTCAGACTTTCAAACAGTCAGGTTGTAGAAAAAGCCACAGAATCTCGTGAGTATCTTGATTCTGACGATGAAGATATTCATATTGATTATGAATGGAAATATGCAAAAGGCAACGCAAAACCTGTGATTTCAACGAAAGAAGTGGCGATAAAACTGACCAAACATATTGATGATGCCTTTGATGCCAATACACAATATGGCTGGATTTCTTTCGAAGAATAATTATTCATCTCTGTAAGGTATGAATGGGGTGAAAATCGAAATTTATTGTATCGTCTCACTATAAATCCTGATTAACCAATCAAATTGCTTATACCGATGCAATCATTAGATATAGTATATAAGTTGCAGAGATTGGCCCTCGGTAATGAAACTGATTATTCGTTGCCAGAGAATGTTGATTGGAAGGAAGTGATTCAATTGTCGTATGTCCAGGCTGTTCCTGTTCAGGTGTGTGAAGGACTTGAAATACTATATGAGAAAAATCCCGATTTGAATCTGGAACTTGACACTCCCAAGTATGAAAACATGCGCTTTGAGTGGTGTGGACAGAAACTAATCCTGGAACATCTTCACAAAAAGCACAACAAGAGAGTAATACAACTGACGAGGATGTTTGCTGACATTGGATTCAGAACTTGTCTGCTTAAAGGTCAGGGGTGTGCTCTCATGTATCCCGATCCTCTAATACGAAATTGCGGTGATATAGATTTATGGGTTGAAGGAGGACGAAAGAAGATACTTTCCGCCCTTAAGCCTAAATGGAAGATTAGCCATATAGTTAATCATCATGCAAAGGTGGAATTCTTTAATGATGTCTCTGTTGAAATACATTATGTTCCGGCATGGTTATACAACCCTTTTAATAATCGGAAACTACAGCGATTCTTTAAGACCACAGCTGAAAGCCAGTTTTCCAACATGACCGATTATGGATTCGCAGTTCCTACAGTCAGGTTTAATCTTGTGTATCTTTCCATACATCTGTATAAGCATATATATGAAGGAAATGCCACAATAAAGCAAATGACGGATTATTACTATCTGCTGAAAGCATCATCGTACGATGACAGACGTGAAACATATGAATTCCTTAAAAAACTGGGCCTGGGTAGTTATGTCGCTTATCTGATGTCGTGCTTGCATAACAATCTTGGGCTGTCTGATGACTTTCTGCTCTGTACTCCTTCTAATAAACGCCACAGACCTGTTTCAGAGTTGTTATGGCTATATCCTTGGAAAATAGGTCATTTTATATGGAGATTATTCAATGGCTATCTATTTATTTATACATAAAATAAGTATTTTTTTTTAATTTTAAAAACAATTATTACATGAAAAAGGTTGTATTATTTATTGCATTAATTACATTTGTAGTGAATGCCGCAATGGCAAAGTTAGACAAAAATTTAAAGTGTACCCTCACATTGCTCGATGGAACAACAGTCTCTGGGTATATGGTTGATTACAAAACCAAAACAATCTCAGATGGACCAACTCATTTGCACAATATGGTTAGTTTGAAAATTGCGTCAAAGCCAGATGGGGAAGGTGTTGAGTATTCTGCCAACGATTCTAAGAAACTGGTCATTAAAACCAAAGAAGGAGACTCTGAGTTCTTGTCTGCATATATTATGAAGAACAGCACAAGACCTAAAAACATGAAACATGGTAAGACTAAGTGCTTTATTGCTGTTATATATAAACAAAAAGGTGTTTATGGATTAGTCTCTGAAGCATCTGACTTTATAACATATCGTTCATTTAATGATGTTGTATCTTCAAAGATATCTACCATTACGTATCTCTATTGTCTTGAGGGTGACGAGGTCGTTATCCCATACTGGAACCCTTCTGATAAATTAACTATTGGTGCAAAGGGTGGTTTACGTTTATGCTTTGAACGCTTCCCAAAGGTAGTGGAATACATTAAAAGTGATGAATTCAGTATGAAAATGATGAAATCAAATCCACTAAATATCCTTGACATAGTGGGGGCTTATAAATAAAATCGTGGCAACGGAGTTACAATTATCAATTCTCAATGCTCCGTCGCCTCGTTTCCTAAACAACAAGTCGTTTCCGGCTTGTTGTTTTTAGTATAAAGATGTTGAAATCTGCTAAAAACATATAAAATTTTAATGAATAATGGTCATGTTATGATAAATAATCGGATAAATTCGGTAATTTTGCATTCGTGTATGTCATTTTACAATGATATGCTGAGTATTAATCATATTTAATCTATAACGAAATCTGAATAACTTATGATGACAAATGCTGTGAAATATTTGTTGGCAATCAACATAATAGCATATCTGATATGTTTGATATTCCCGTTGGACAGAATATGCGCCCTTTACTATATATTCGATCCAGCAGGACGATTCCAACCATTTCAGTTAATAACTTATATGTTTATGCACGGAGGTACAATGCATATTTTCTTTAATATGTTTGCTCTGTGGATGTTTGGCAGACACATAGAAATGGTGTGGGGTACCAAACGATTCTTAATATACTATTTTATCTGTGGAATTGGAGCTGCTGTATTCCAGGAATTGGGACAATTAGCCGGACTTATCAACCCTTATTCAATGACTGTAGGTGCCAGTGGCGCCGTATATGGCATTTTGTTGGCCTTCGGCATGCTTTTCCCTAATGAAAGAATGATTATTTTCCCGGTTCCGGTACCAATAAAAGCAAAATTTGTCATAGCTGGTTATATCATAATCGAGATTTTTGCTGCTTTCTTCTCTCGTGATAATGTCGCTCATTTAGCTCACTTGGGAGGTCTCGCTGTCGGTTTTGTGTATTTCCTTACTTGGAAACTTATAGGATATAAAGGTATGGGTAGCTTTAAGTCTAAGTCTTCCACAAATTATAATAAATGGCAGAATACTACAACTCGTCCAACCATGAAGGTTGAATATAATCGTAATGAATATGCACGTGACGAACGTAGTCGCGACTACCAATACAATGAGGAACGTAATCGAAGAAATGCCCAGATTGACGAGATATTAGACAAAATACGTAAATCTGGATATGAGAGTCTTACTGACGAAGAAAAACAAACACTTTTTAATGCTAATAAGAAATAAACGATGAGATATGTGAAGAAGACAATTACGTGGATTTTGCTAATATTGAATATAATTTCAATCTTAGCCCTTATATTGTGCTCATATGCACAGTATATAAGCCCTCATGATTGTCCGCATATGTCAATCCTTGGCATGTTATTGCCCGCGCCTTTATTCTTTACAATCTTGTTTATTCCTATATGGCTGGTATTTAAATACAAATATTCTTTATTGAGCATTGCCGCTCTAATTATTTGTGCAAGTGCATTGAGAGCGTATTGCCCTTTTAATCCATTCACTGCGAAACCGCCAAAAAATGCACTAAGATTTATGTCGTATAACACATATGGTTTCGGCTATCTGCAGAAAAGTTGGAAGGACAACGATGTGCTGAATTATATTGTAAACGTAGATGCCGATATCTTGTGCCTTCAGGAAATCGAAGGTTTTAATGACGATTCGGTTCAAATGATCTTACATGAAGCATATCCGTATATCATGTGCGACAATGAAAAAACTCCATTACTTGCCGTATTGTCTAAGTATCCGATAATAAGTGCCGAACCGATAGACTATCCTGATACCTATAACTCAAGTTGTATATTTAAGGTTTTGTACGATAATGGCGATACAATTGCTATAATCAATAATCATCTCGAGTCTTACAGGTTTACTCGCGATGAACGTGAGACTTTCAACGAGATGGTGAAGGAAACTGCTGATTATCATAATTATGGTCAACATGCCGACACCTTGCAGAATGGTGCACGATGGGATGAGTCGTTATCACTCCTGATCGACAAATTAGAGAATGCAAACGCAAAAAGAAGTCAACAGGTTGACACGCTTGTTGAGATAATCAATAATATCACATGTCCATATATCATTGTATGTGGTGATTTTAACGATTCACCTGTTTCCTACGCCCATCAAAAACTGACCCGACACCTCAACGATGCATACACAAGAACCGGTAACGGACTGGGAATCACATACAATAGAAATCATATGTATTTTCGTATAGATAATATCTTAATATCTGAAAACATTACACCATACAAAGCAAAAGTTGATAAATCTATACGTGAAAGTGACCATTATCCTATTTTTTGTTCATTAGAATTGCAATAATTACAAAAAAAGCATTATCTTTGCGAACTTGAAAGGGTGTACTTTGTGTGCATGCTGATTTTTATTGTGCGCTATATCATGATAATGACTAATGTCAGATTGTATTAAAAGCACCTTTGACGAATATAAAAACAATAAACAATAAAACTATAATTAAATTATTTTACAACAATGCAAAACAAAGGATTTGTTAAGTTTTTAGCTATTGCGCTAACACTTGTCTGCATCTTTTATCTTTCGTTCTCTGTTGTTACTAGCTATGTCGAGAACAAAGCATCTAAGATGAGTGAAGAAGACGCTGAAGTCTATCTGGATTCGCTAAACACAAACAATTTCTACCTCGGTTATAACCTAAAGCAATGTCGTGAAACTTCAATAGGTCTTGGTTTGGACCTTAAAGGTGGTATGAACGTAATGCTTGAAGTTTCTGTACCTGAAGTAGTTAAAACTTTGGCCAATCACAGCACAGATTCAGCTTTTGTTAAGTCAATTGACGAGGCTAGTAAACAGGCTGTAGAAAGTCAGAACGATTTTATCACACTTTTTGTCAAAGCTTTTAAGAAGAATGCACCAAATGGTCGCTTGGCTCAGATTTTTGCCAACCTCCAATTGGACGGCAAAGTAACTTCTTCAAGTACTGATTCTGAAGTTGAGAAAGTTTTACGCGAAGAAGTAAATTCTGCCGTAGATAACGCTTTTGTCGTTCTTCGTACTCGTATCGACCGATTCGGTGTGGTTCAGCCTAATATTCAGAAAGTTGAAGGTCAGTCAGGACGTATCATCGTTGAACTTCCAGGTATTAAAGAACCTGAACGTGTACGTAAACTCCTTCAGGGTAGTGCAAACCTTGAATTCTGGGAAACTTACGACGCTCCAGTGGTTACTCCTCTGCTCGCTCAACTTAATACAGCCCTCCGTGACGGTTAGGTAGTTGACAATGATTCAGTAGCAACTGATTCTACTGCTCAAGATAACAAGGCAGAAGTTGCTGAAGCTAAAACTGAAAAGAATGATTCTGCTAAGAAAGCAGCAGAAAACCTTCTTTCAAAAGTAGCAGCAAACGATATTGCTAACTCTGGAAACAAAAAGATCGATAAGAAGAAATTGGCTCAGGAAGTCGGACCTCTTTTCGCAGTTCTTAACCCAATCAATGCTCAAAACGGTTGTTTAGTTGCTGTTGCTCTTGCTTCAGATACTGCTGAGATCAATGCAATGCTCAACAGTGAAGTGGCTAAACAGATTTTACCAGCTAACTTAAGCCTCAAATGGGGTGTTAAGGCTGACGAACGCGATAAGACTGGTAAACTCTTCGACCTCTATGCAATACGTACAACTGGTACTAACGGACGTGCTCCAATCGAGGGTGAAGTTGTAACTGAAGCTAAAGGTGACTTCGACCAGTTTGGTAACCCTATCGTAAGCATGAAGATGAATGCTGAGGGTTCACGCAAATGGGCTACTCTTACAGAAGCTAATGTAGGTCACTGTGTAGCTATCGTTCTTGATAACGTAGTATATAGTGCTCCTAATGTAATAAACAAAATTGATGGTGGAAACACTCAGATTAGTGGTTCTTTCACTATTGACGATACAAAAGACCTTGCAAACGTGCTTCAGTCAGGTAAGATGCCTGCTCCAACACAAATCGTACAGGAAGATATCGTTGGTCCATCTCTTGGTGAAGAATCAATTAGAGCTGGTTTCTTGTCATTCATCATTGCATTCGTAGTATTGATGGTTTATATGTGCTTGATGTATGGCTTGCGTCCAGGTATGGTTGCAAACTGTGCTCTCTTGCTCAACTTCTTCTTCACATTAGGAATACTCACATCATTGCAGGCTGCACTTACAATGTCTGGTATTGCCGGTATGGTACTTACTTTGGGTATGGCGGTCGATGCTAATGTGCTTATCTACGAACGTACTAAGGAAGAACTTAAGGGCGGTAAGAAACTCAAAAGCGCAATCGCTGATGGTTATAGCAACGCATTCTCTGCTATCTTGGACTCTAACGTAACATCAATCATCACTGGTTTTATCTTGTTCTTCTTCGGAACAGGTCCAATCAAGGGATTCGCTACAACCCTCATCATCGGTATTATTTGTTCATTCTTTACTGCAGTATTGTTAACTCGTATAGTTTATGAACACTTCCTCAACCGCGATAAGTGGACTGATTTGACATTCACTACTCCATTCTCAAAGAATATGATGCAGGGAACTAAGTTTAAGTTCATGAGCTCATATAAGATTTCATTTGCAGTATTCGGAGTTGCTCTTTTAGTAAGTATCGCTTCTTTGTTTGTACGTGGTCTTAGTCAGTCAATCGATTTCACTGGTGGTCGTAACTATAAAGTTGAATTCGTAGACGAGGTGTCTTCTGAAGCAATTCAATCTGCTTTGGATAAGAAATTCCAAGCTAAGATTGCTAACGAAAAAGACGTTGACAAGGTAACTGTTCAGGTTCTTGCCCTTGGTACTGAAAAGAAGATGGTTCGTATCTCTACAAACTATCGTATTAATGAGAATGGCCAGAATGTTGACGAAGAAATTGAGAAGGTAATCTATGAAACTCTCGTAGAAGGTGGACAAATCGATGGTAAGAGCGTAAACTTCGATCACTTTAAGAACCGTGACGAACGTGAAGGTGGATCAATCATCAGCTCTCAGAAAGTTGGTCCTTCTATCGCTGAAGATATAACATATGGAGCTATATGGTCTGTAATCCTTGCTCTTGTTGCAATCTTCGTATATATCCTTATCCGATTCCGTAATGTTGCATTCTCTGTAGGTTCTGTTATCGCATTGACTCTCGATACAGTTCTAATCATTGGTGTATATTCATTATGCTATGGATGGATTGGTTTCTCTCTCGAAATCGACCAAACATTTATCGGTGCTATCCTTACAGCAATCGGTTATTCAATCAACGATAAGGTGGTTATCTTCGATAGAATACGTGAAGAGTTGAACCTTTATCCAAAACGTGATAAACAACAAATCTTCAACCAATCATTGAACTCAACTCTTGCTCGTACAATCAATACATCTGTTTCAACATTGATCGTATTGCTCTGTATCTTCATCTTCGGTGGTGAAAGCATCCGTTCTTTCTCATTTGCAATGATCCTCGGTGTACTTATCGGTACATGCTCTTCACTCTTCATTGCAGCACCTACAGCATATCTTGTTCTTGGACATAAAATCCAGGAAACAGATGATGAAGCATAATCATACCCCCTAACTTACCATTCGTAATGGGAATGTTATGCAGGGGCAACATATAAATTAAAGGGTGCCCTTTTAGGAGAGCACCCTTTTTCTATATAAACTACATAAATCACATATATTTAACAAATAAAACATGACACAAAATGGAAAAGACTATTAAAGTAGCTATCGTCGGATTTGGTAATATCGGCCAATACGCTCTTGAAGCAGTTGAAGCTGCTTCTGACATGGAATGTGTAGGTATTGTTCGCCGTAACGTAAAAGCTGGAGAAGAAACTATCAACGGACTTCCTGTTGTAACTGACATCAAGCAATTAGGTAAAGTTGATGTTGCAATCCTTGCAACTCCTTCACGTAAGGTTGAAGAAAATGCAAAGAAATATCTCGAGCTTGGAATCAACACAGTTGATAGCTTTGACATCCATACTCAAATCGTAGATTTACGCCGTAGTCTCGATGCAGTTGCTAAGGCTCATGGCGCTGTAAGTGTAATCAGTGCCGGATGGGATCCAGGAAGCGACTCTATCGTGCGTACTCTCATGCAGAGTCTTGCTCCTAAAGGTATATCATATACAAACTTCGGTCCTGGACGCTCAATGGGACACTCTGTGGCTGTTCGTGCTATTGAAGGTGTAAAGGATGCTTTGTCTATGACAATCCCTGTAGGAACTGGCATCCACCGTCGTATGGTATATGTACAACTTGAAGATGGTGCTGACTTCAAGAAGATTGAAGCTGCTATCAAGGCTGACCCTTATTTTGTTAACGACGAAACTCATGTTCAACAGGTTGATTGTGTTGACGACCTTAATGACGTTGGTCATGGAGTTAATCTCGTACGCAAAGGTGTAAGTGGTCAGACTCACAACCAACTCTTCGAATTCAACATGACAATCAATAACCCTGCACTTACTGCTCAAGTGTTGGTTAATGTTGCACGTGCTGCAATGAAACAACAGCCAGGTGCATACACAATGATTGAAATTCCTGTTATCGATATGCTTGAAGGTGACAAGGAAGAACTTATCCGTCATTTGGTATAATAACTCCTTTTCGCCCGGCATTCGCATAATGCTGTGGATATACAAAACTGGCATACACTCATTATTGATGTGTATGCCAGTTTTATGTTGTATGAAACGAGAGGATTGCCTTAATAATATGTTATGGTACGCTCCTCTGTATAGTCGTTTAATGTGCGTTTGGTCCAATTGCCTTGCTCGTCAACAGAAATGATTTTTACTTTAACTTCTTCTGTCGTTTCTTCTTCATCCTCGTCGCTGGTGGTGATTGTAAGGCTTTTAAGAGTGTCATTGTCATAATTGTATGTTATGTTGAAGGTACAGCCTCCTTCGGTGCCCCATGACATAACCAATCGGTTAGTTTCTGGATCAAGAGCATAATATGTAGTTCCATAGTCTGGAGCAAAGATACTCAGTTCGCCATCGTTGTAATAACTGATATCATATTCACTGTCGCAATCCTTTACCGACACGAGTTTACCTTTCTTATCGAACGTGTATGTCACATCAATGTCATGTTCTTTTGTGACTACGGTCTTAACACGTCCTTTCAGTTCTAACGAAGCCAAGTCAACTGATGTTGGTTGGTTGTCTGTTGCGTTTGACTTAACGGCCTTTTCTGAGCTCTTTTCGACCTCACTGTTGGCCGTTACTTCTTGTCGGGCTGCATTTGAACAGCAAACAAAAGAAAATACTGCCAGAGCGGATATAAACAGTTTCTTCATATCAGGTTTGATCGGTATATGGGTTAATAAATCACATCTTGGTCATTATCTTGTTGATGAGTTTTTGAATCCCCTGAACAATAAGTCTGAATACGTTCTGTAAAAAGCCTACTACATATGGCATGAGACGCATCAGTTCTTTGAATCCCCTACACAGTAACTTCCAGATGATTTTGGCAATTTTCACGATGATTACACCTGCTTTACCTGTGAGTTTTATAAGAATCTTTCCTGCTTTCTTACTGAAATGTGCGAACCAGACAGAAAAACGCTTGAGGTGTACTTTGAGGAGCGAACCTGCGCTCATACTTACTCTTCCAGTTGCTTTTGTCCCTTTGAAGAGAAATCTTACAACCTTGCCTAATGGTGTATATACAATACCCCAATCTTTGATGGCTTCTGCAAAAAGGGCTTCTATATCTGCTTTTGGCGCAGGTGTTCGTTTGCTTACCTTTACAAGTCTTTCGAGCGGCATACGGTCGTAGTTGTAGTATTGCAACTGATCGTATGACTTGAAATGTGTTCCGTTATGCAGACCGATATTACGTGTGGTAGTATGTCCTGGAGTCAAACACAGACCATCTGCCTTGTAGATGGCGATTTCCCAACATATATCCCATGGTATCGGATTATTCTTCAGTGTCTTTAGACAAGGAAAATTTCCTCCGTATTGCATCTTGTCCTGCAACTCTGGTGAAAGTCCCTTTAAGGCCTCTTCCTCAGATGTGAAGTACTTGAAATGTTCTTGCCAACGGTCACGCCATGTTCCCCATCCCCAAGCCGACATGTGAGGTGTGAAGTAGGTCTCGTTTATCTTGTCGGAATAAGGGTTGTCGTAAACTAAAAGAGGGTGCTCATTAATCAAGTCAAGATTTGAGAAACCTGATACGTGCATCACCTTCTTCTCATCCTTGTATATGTTGAATGAGGTATTCATATAGTCGAGGAAAAACTCTGAAACGAAGATATCGTCCTCTAATACAATGATGGTGTCGTGTTTTGTGAATACCTCGTTGATTCCTTCGATGATATTGCGTTCAAGATAATAATTACATGGACGTTCTGTTATCGTTACTGATTTGAACAGTCCTCGTTCTGCAGATTCTTTCTCCAATTCATGCAGATATTCACGAACGGCTTTTACTTCTGCCCATGAAACATCATCTTTCCCACCATCTGAGAAGATGTAAAGATCAGTCTCATATGCTAATGTGTTAGTCAGCAATTGAGTTATTGTCTGTTTAGTCAGTTCTAAACGATTATATACGAATAATGCTATTGGTGCGTACATATATTTGTGTTTTATGTGTTACAGCTTAGTGCTTGTCTTTATCTGAGTAAATCCCTATAACTATGCTGTGTTTTGTTTCTTATTTCTTCATTCTATTGTTTTCTACTATCATCTTGATTGCCTGAGCTACTTCTGATGTGCATTGCTCAAGGTTGTATGTTTTCTCTGCTAATTGCCTTGCCTTCTTGCCCATTTCCTGTAGTTGCTCCGGATTCTGGGAAATCTGACGGAGAACTTTCTCCCATGTCACAGAATCGTAATATGGAATTGTAATTCCTATTCCTTCTTTGTCTATGTTGATAGGATATGTGTTATTACGTGTGGCTATTACTGGAAGCCCAAATGCCAATGCCTCAACAAGGGTGGTGAGACCTACGGTGTAGTTCGTTTCCTGACAACATATTACAACACATTGTGATTGCCATACCTTTAATGCTAATTCGCATGGTATAAGTCCTTTTATGAAGTTTATGTGTATGTTTGACGATGGTCGCAAGTCGTTCAGTATATGAACATAATTGTCGCCGCACGCATTGGTAGTAATATAAATATTCAAATCATGTCCTGTCGCTGAGAATGCACGTGTAAGTGTTGGCATATCCCGGCGTTCTTTTCCTGTCGAGATGTAACCATGGTGTGTCACATCTTTGTTCTCTTCCATTATGCGATTATAACAGTCAAGGTCTGCTCCCCAATGACAAACTTGCATCTTGTCAATGTTTGCTTTCTCGCTTTTTAATGACTCCTGAATCAGTCTGTCGCTGAAGAAGAACATATAATCAATACCTTTGTAGAACAACTTTGCAAATAGCTCACGAATGGAGTTCTCGGCTTTGACTATCGGTTGATGATGCCATATGATAATTGGTCTGTTAAACAGATGTAAGGCCCTCATGAAAATGATTAGCTCAAGTCCGTTCCAATGTGTTGCATATATTGCATCGAAATGCTGCTTACAGGTTAAAACTTGTAATGTGACATATATCATACGACGCAGATTGTTTGAAAATGCCTTATGCTTGTGCATTATGACATCAATACCGTATTTAGGCAGATGGGTCGCTCCATACAGGAAATGTCCTGGAAAACGTCCTTCTTGCCATTTTCGGTAAATGAAATTCAGGTCTTGTGTATGATAGAAATATACTTTCATTTTCAGTGTAGTATCTTCAACGTTTATTTAACATTGTTTATTTTCTTCCAAATAGGTATTTCTTGAAAATAGGACTTACTCTCAATACATTGGATACTAAACAACAGAAACCGATAATTACGATGCCGAATATAACGGAAAGTGTCGTATCCAACACGAAATTCTGTTTTGTTTGGTTTAGGAATTCTCCTACATCCTTTAAGTTTGGAAGGAATAGGAAGTGTATGAGGTATATATCCAGAGTTCGTACTCCTATATATTGGAGAAAACGTCCTCTACGGTGTTCCTTGGTGAATACATCCTGATAATGTCTGAAGAATAGGAATACTATCATCATCAGTGTGTAAATAGTTATTGTGCGTGGCAGATTTGTCCATTGGAGTCGTAAAAGATGCCAACGGAAGATGTCGCAGCAGCATATAAGTGCCATGAATACAATTAATGGGAAGAACCACTTGCTGTCAAACACTTTCTGCCATTTATCCCAATATCTGTGTACGATATTACCGAAGATGAAATAGTGGAAATATTGCATTACTTGAATGAAACATGTGTAGTTCCACCATACTGGTTCGTTTGGCTTTGGCCAGTCAAACCATGAAGGCATGTAGAGTATGGCATAACATACTAATGCTATAAACCATAAAATGGTAATTGGAACCCACGATTTCATCGGAAATTTACTCTCTATATATGCAAAGACGTAGTATATGATAAACATATATAGAAGTACTAATGTAAACCAATATCCTCCTTTTGTCGGTGAAATCAATATATAGTTTGTAAGTGACTCCCATGGATGTGGATATTTCATCATAAGTGCCACAAACAGGAATACCAATGTAGGAATTAACTGTATCTTGAATTTCTTCCATATTGACATGCCAAGACGATTCTTTGTCCATACCATCTGGGCTTTATATGCAAGAAAACCGCTTATAAAGAAAAACAAAGGCATTCGGAATAAAATGAAAAAGGAAAGTGAAGATGATGCTTTCACATCCTCTCCGAATCCTTGAAGACCTACATGGTAGGCTACTACGAGAATCATTGTGAAGCCTCGTAATGCATCAAGCCATTGTAAACGTTGTTTAGGTTGTTGTATTTCTGTTTCTGCCATTATTCTTTATCGTTATTGTATATTTTCATCGTACATGTATGACTTTGAATATCATCAAGATTAGGCAACTTCATGTAGTCTCCGAATTTTCGTGTTAACCATGAGTGACAGTCATTCGGAACTGGCATGTCGTAACCTTCAAATTTTGCCGTTTTCAACGGAAAAATCTCATCAACATAACAATCGTTGTTATATGGAATTCCTAATCCGTAATGCCATAACTTTACAGGAATCAGAGCTCCTATGCCTCTTAGCAGCGGAAATATAAACTTATGATTCAAGTCATATATCTTGTTCACTTTCCTAAGTGCTTGCTGGTTATTGTATTCTGGATTATTCATTATGCTGTATATGTGACCGAATGTCTGACATGATAGCCAATGAATCCATTTTGGAACGGGCTCGTATGGAAATATGTCGATAAATATTCCTTTATATGTGAATATACGGTCGTATCTGTTTGTCTCTTCCAGATAACTGTTCTTATCACGTAGTTTGGCAAAACAGAAGAAATAACCCGGATCTGTGTCGTGATTCTGTAATACATAGTTCTCTGGCAATTCAGATGGAAGGATTTTCATGAGTTTCTTATAATCATCTCTCATTACCTCTACATCTAAGTCATCATCCCACGGAATAAACCCTTCATGACGGATTGCACCTAACAGGGTGCCTGAACAAAGCCAGTATCTGATATTATGTTTCTTGCATATACGATCAAAACAAAGCAACATCTCCAACATGCGCATTTGCATTTGTCGGAGTTCTGAACCATCAGGATTATATTTCTGTCTTAATTCTTCGTTGCTCATCGTTTGCTCATCGTTTGTTCCTTGTATTCGTAACTATGTATTCCTTCTGCACGGAAATCATTGTGGTAACGTTGCAGAACCTCTTTGTACACCTCTTCGTATTTTGGAATAAACAAGTCGTCCTTGTTCTTCAAATGCTGAATGATTTGAATTGCAAGCGGACGTGTGATATCAATGTCTGTTTTGCCTTTGTAGAACGATGTTCCTTTTATGAAACCTGGTGATACGTTTAAAATGCGGTTGCTCGTTCCTGCTTTAAGCAATTCCACATTGACACTCTCAATGAATATCTTTAATGATGCTTTTGTAGAAGCATATATTGAAAGGAATGGTGACGACATGAATCCGGCAATGCTGCCCATTACGCCACAATAGAAATCCTTCTTGCCTGAAAGCAAAGGATAGAATATCTTGATAATCCTTATAGGAGCAATTGTGTTTACATAGAACGAGTCTGTAATATGTTGATCTTCTACATCACGGAATAACTGTATCTTGCCGAATCCGGCGGTAATCATTAATGCATCAATATCTGCGAATTGATCGAAAAATGAATAGTCAGGATTTGTGAGATCAAAAATGTGTGATCGGATTTTTGGATGTGCAAATTGTTGCGGAAATGGTTGTCTGTCCACAATGTGTACTGTTTGACAATCTTCTTGTTGAACTAATTCTGTAGCGATGGACAAACCAATACCACTGGCACCTCCAATTACCAATATATTCTTCATTACAATATATGTTCTTTATATTATTTTACTCTTACGTCAGGATTAACTTTTGCTTCTACACGACTTTTCATATCTTGATAGTTCTGCAGAATCTCTTCCTTGATTTTTGTGGAACTAACTCCGTCACCGTATGGAAAGTAGAAAACTGTAACACCTAAATCCTTTAGATAATCATATTTTCCGTACCAGTCATCGCCTACAACAAAAACATCTATGTTGAGTTTCTTAACCAGTTCAGTGTGGTCGAGACTGCGTTGCGGAATGACTACATCCGGATATTTCAATGCCTCGAGAATGGACATGCGTTCTTCAAACGGAATTACCGGCGGACGTTTGTATGAACATACAAGCTCGTCTGTACTTACGCCGACAATCAATGTGTCGCCTAATCCACGCGCATATTTAATCATCTTTAAATGATTGGAATGAAACATGTCGAATGTCCCTGAGGTATATACAACAACTTTACCGTTATACATGACTTTCAATTCTATTATTTAGTTATAATTTGGGCAAAGATACAAATTAATTGTTAATTCCTTGCCTTTATTCCTGAATTATTTGCCCTGTGAGTATTATTCGTTGATGTGCATTAGAAAATGCCACAGAAGTAAAGGGCTACAAATACTACTACAACAATAAACAGACCAAGAAATATATTGGCCCACATAAATCGTTGATTGGCTTTTATAAGTTTCTTGTTTCGCATATTAGTTATGATAGATTTATGTTAAATAATAGTTATGATAATTAATATTGTTTATTGTATTCCTAATATCTTGTTGTATTCGTCTTTGTCGTTAAGAATCTCAATTGCTTTGTTGAGATCTGGATCGTCTTTGATTGATTCTTGTATAACTCCAGACTCGTAATACCATCTTTTTATGATTTCGGTTGATAGCAATTTGCATATATCCTTCTTACAACGGTCAAGATCGTACTCAAGATTATGTGTGAGTTTATTTTCCAATGCCTCAAATTCAGCTTTTGCATCTTCGTAATAGCCTTCGAATACGGCTACTTCTTTTAAACGACTAAGTTGCTTGTCGCTTAGTTTGTCGTATTTGAAATCGCTCTCGATAACCATTTTCTTGAAGTCCTCGAAGTCTTGGTCTGTAAGTGCAAAATCTTGGACTGATGCTGGCTTCTGGTGGCTCTGGAAATACTTTGTTCCGTATTTTGTTATTACATCATCGTTAGATAGATACATAACTATATTTTGTACAGTATCTAACTTTACTGTTACGTCTGGAGCGATTCCTTTGCCGCTAATGACTTTTCTGTTGTTTTTTGTGTAGAATACTGAATCAGCTTCTGCCTGTGCAGATTTGCCTGACTCATTGTCAGCACGGCGCATCTTGTAGTCTATCTCCTGAATACATCTGCCACTTGGAATATAATATTTAGCAGTAGTCAGTTTCATGTTGGCATTATATGGCAATTCGCGTATAATCTGTACCAGTCCCTTCCCGTATGTGCGTCTGCCCACGATTACAGCCCGGTCTAAGTCTTGAAGCGAACCTGCTACAATCTCTGATGCAGAAGCGGAGTTGTTATTCACAAGTACTGCCAATGGGATGTTGAGATCCAATGGCGTGTCTTTGGTCTCATGTATAGAACTGCTGGCTCTTACTTTACCCTTAGTTTCTACAATCTTTTCCCCCTTGGGAACAAATAGATTTACAATCTTTACAGCTTGCTCTAATGAACCTCCGCCATTGTCTCTAAGGTCGATGACGATTGATGTGGCTCCTTGTTCCTTTAAGGAAATCACCGCCTTGCGAACATATGTGAAGCAGTCGTTTGTGAATTGGTGTAGGTTGATATAACCAGTATTATTAACCATTCCATAATATGGCTGTGCTGATATCTTTATGCTTTGACGGGTAATCTTGACAGTTCTTGGCTTGCTTTCTCCTGGACGTTGGAACTTTAGCATGAGTGAAGTGCCTGGCTCTCCTCGAAGCAATTTGCTTACATCGGCTGTTTTCAGTCCTTTAAGATCTTTGTTGTCAATCTTTAATAAAACATCGCCTACTTGTAGTCCTGAATTTGCAGCTGGCATTCCCTCGTAAAGGTCTGCAATAATCACGGTTGAGTCTTTCTGCATCCTGATAATACTGCCGATTCCTTCGTATTTTGCTTGTGTAAGCATCTTTAGGTCGTCAGCATCGTCCTCTGGGTAGTATTCAGTATAAGGATCAAGCGAACTGAACATGGCATCAATGCCGGTTCTAATCACTTTCTGAGCATCTAAAGTGTCAACATAATAGGTGTCGAGAACCTTGTAGGCTTCTGAGAATATATCTATCTGTCGCGCAACTTCAAATGCACGGTCGTTATTCTGGGCAGAAATAGTTGTTGTGAATGATGGAAGCAATGCAGCTAAAGCTACTAATGCTTTCATTTTTCTGTTTTTTATGATCTTCATTATATGTTTTGTCCTATTTTTGTATATTACAGTGCAAAGATATAAAATATTTGTAAGTTTACAATGTGTAAATAGTAATAAATTCGTATCTTTGCACATAAATAGGATTGGCAATGGATAAATTCGATTGGAATTCAGAATATGACAAACTACACAATGGTTTCGCTAAGCATGATGAACGACCATTGATAGGTATTTCTGGTAATTACAGTGATCAAACATGCACTCTTGCAGAGGGATATTACCGCTCAGTGTTGAACGCTGGAGGTATTCCTATGATTATACCTCCATTTGAGGATACAGATTGTCTTGGTGACTTGCTTGATAAACTCGACGCTATTATCTTTAGTGGTGGCGGCGACATAAATCCGTTGTATTTGGGTGAAGAACCTGTTCCGGAACTTCATGGTATAAATCCTGTTCGTGACCGACAAGAATTGCTGTTGGCAAAAATGGCATATGACCGCCAGATTCCTATGTTGGGAATTTGTAAGGGTATTCAGATTATAACTGCTGCTTTGGGCGGAAAACTTTATCAGGATATCTATAGTATTGACCCTGATAAGTCTCATAAAGAGAATACTGCTTGCGTATTGAAACATAGTCAGGATTTGGATAGAACTCAACCTTCACATTATGTGACTGTTGATGAGGATTCTATGCTGTTTAATATATATAAGGTAAACAAACTTGCGGTTAATTCGTTCCATCATCAGGCTGTCATGAGCCCTGCTCCAGGTTTTAAGGTTTCGGCTGTCAGTTGCGATGGAGTAATCGAGGCAATTGAATCTACCGAACATAAATCAATAATTGGTGTGCAGTGGCATCCAGAATGCTTTGTCCTTGCTGGAGATAACTCAATGATGCCTTTGTTCTGTTGGCTTAAGCAGGAGGCTGCCGAATTTCATGAAGCTAAAAAGATTCATCAACATATAATATCTTTGGACTCCCATTGCGACACTCCTATGTTCTTTCATCAGAACATAAATATTGCGAATAGGGATTCACGTATCCAGGTGGATTTGCACAAGATGTGTGAAGGACATTTGGATGCAAGTATAATGGTGGCTTATCTTGAACAAGGCGCTCGTGATGATGAATCTTTGGTAAAAGCAACTCAAAAAGCAAATCTTATTCTTGATAACATAGAACAAATGGCTTCTGAACATGCCGATGTCATGGGTATTGCTCATAACCCTGATGAGTTGTATGAACTGAAACGTTCTGGAAAGCGTGCTGTGATGATGGGGGTTGAAAATGGTTATGCTATTGGTAAGGATATAAAGAATGTGGGGCTGTTCAGAAATCGTGGCGTTGTGTATATGACTCTATGTCATAATGGTGATAATGATATATGTGATTCGGCTAAAGGAAATGCAGAACATAATGGTGTGAGTGATTTTGGCGCTGATGTCATACGTGAAATGAATCGCGTGGGACTGATGGTGGATTTAAGTCATGCATCTGAAAAAAGTTTTTACGATGCTATCGACATTAGTTCGTTGCCGATTGTGTGCTCTCATTCTTCATGCCGTGCATTGTGCGACCATCCAAGAAATCTGACTGATGACCAATTGCGAAGACTCGCGGAATCTGGCGGTGTTGCGCAAGTAACATTATATAATCATTTCCTGAATAGCTCTGGAACGGCAAATATTCATGATGTTATGGCTCATCTTAATCATATGATAGATATAATGGGGGTAGATCATGTGGGAATAGGTACTGATTTTGATGGCTCAGATGGCGAAACCGGACTTGCTTCGGCTTGCGAGCTTATAAATATAACTCGTCAGTTGTTGCGAAACAGATACAATGAAAAAGATATAGAAAAGATATGGGGAGGAAACTTCCTGAGATTAATGAAAAAAGTTCAATCCGTATGAATAAGTGTGTAAGAGTTGTAAAAATAACTTTAGTATTAGTGGTGTCATTACTTTTTGTGTGTTGTAAGAGCAAAAAGAATGAAGAACAACAAGAAGGTTTAAGTATGCAGAATGTTCCGACATTCTGTGCTGATAGTGCATATAGTTATATTGCTGCTCAGTGTGCTTTCGGACCACGTGTGATGAATTCTGCAGCACATGATTCTTGTGCTAAATATATCATGGATAAGTTCGCCTCATATGGATTGGATGTTATATCTCAGGATGGTGTAACGACCCTTTACGACGGAACTAAGGTTAATCTCAAGAATATAATCGCCAGATATGGTGGCGATGATGTGGATTATCGTATAATAATATGCTCACATTGGGACTCTCGCCCTTGGGCTGATAATGATGCTGACGAGGCTAATCATCATTCTCCTATTGACGGTGCTAATGACGGAGCCAGTGGAGTTGGCGTGATGATGGAAGTGGCACGTTTGATTCAGAATGACACATTAAACGTGGGTATCGATTTCATCTGTTTCGATGCAGAGGATTGCGGAACTCCTCAGTGGGCTGATGACGGTAATAACGATGCTGATACATGGTGTCTCGGTTCGCAATACTGGGCAGATAATGTTAAATCAGTGGTGTCGGATATAAACAAGTACAAATATGGAATTCTTCTTGATATGGTCGGCGGAAATGAATGCTCGTTCTTGAAAGAGGCTTTCTCTATGATGTATGCTAATAGTGTGGTTGATAAGATATGGTCAACAGCCAAGAGACTGGGATATGATAACTATTTCGTTGATCAGACTGGTGGGGGAATCACCGATGATCACATCCAAGTTAATAAAGTCGGAATCCCTTGTGCCGACATTATTGCCTCTGATGTTCAGGGACGCTTGTGTTTTCCGATGACTTGGCACACAAAGAATGATAATATACAGAATATTAATGTAAATACATTAAAGGCTGTAGGTCAGACACTGATGGCGGTAATCTATGACTCTGCATCAGCAAATGGAAAATAAGATAGATTCTTATCTGATATTTAGATATTACATATTGCATATTAGTTAATTAGTTTGAATAAGATGAATACAATAGAAGAGTTACAACAAGATGTGATAGAACAGTTCAGCGATTATGACGATTGGATGGATAAATACCAGCTTCTTATCGATCTTGGTAATGAACAGAAGCCGCTGGATGAACAGTATAAGACAGAGAAGAACTTGATTGATGGTTGCCAAAGTCGTGTATGGCTTCAGGCTGATTTAATCGATGGAAAGGTGCACTTTCAGGCCGAGAGCGATGCTCTAATAGTGAAAGGAATCGTGGCTCTTCTTATTAGTGTATTGAGCGATCATACTCCAGACGAGATACTTAATGCAAATCTGCACTTCATCG
Source organism: Bacteroidaceae bacterium (assembly GCA_017614465.1). Taxonomy (GTDB): domain Bacteria; phylum Bacteroidota; class Bacteroidia; order Bacteroidales; family Bacteroidaceae; genus Colivivens. Next base: position 23,498 of record JAGABW010000029.1, read on the forward strand.
AAGATATAGGACTTACAGAACACCTCTCTCCAACTCGT
>JAGABW010000030.1 GCA_017614465.1 Bacteroidaceae bacterium
AGACAACAAACAGTTCAATTACATTTCCTTATTGTATTGAATTGCACGATTGATAAAATCAAGAAAAGGCTTTGTTGTCCGGAACAAATCTACGGTTTGGTTAACCACATCGTCTGACAGCATAAAATCATTACTCGGAGTATTCAGTAGGCATAGACTTTTCAGCCTGAGATATTCCGAGTATTTGCTATCACGTGGAAAGCCGTTAGGAACTCGGCTCAACATCTGTTCCTTATCCAACTGAAAGGCAGGACATCCATCCAGAATCCTTTCAAACTCACCATTTCCGTAACATATGTCCTCACGCAAAATCTGAAGAACCTTCTTATCATAACAATAATCGCCAGTAGCTAACATGTGTTGAAAAGGATAACCTTCGCCCAAGCCTGTGCCCACATGGAAATAATATCCTGCAAATCCCGATTTCTTTCCCTTTGGACACATGAACGCACCGAAATGAGTTTTATACGGACTTTTATCCTTACTGAAACGCACATCGCGGTAAATGCGATATGTACAATCCTTATGCGAGATACCTGTTAACGATGGATCGAACTGGCATATCCCATATATTATCTGGTCAACAATTTCGTCAAATCTTGCTTGGGCGGACTTATATTCGTCTTTATGCTCCATGAACCATTCACGATTATTGTTGGCTTGTAATTTGCGTAAGAAATTTATTATTTGTTTCATATATATTACAATTTGCAATAATTATAGAAACAAAGTTAAGTATATTTAACCACAAAAACAAAAAACTATAAAAATTTCATATTTAGTAAATTCAAATTGGTAATTAATTTGTAACTTTGCATCGGATAAGGTAGAGATATAAATTTAGGATTAAATTAATGACAATTTCAAGGAGTAACACACCTTGTGAAATGTCAAATATCGTAAACAATAATATAAAACAAAAATGGACTGGCTAACAGATTTGTTTACAAATGGAGAATCCATTGCGCACATATTATTATTGTACGCTCTTGTAATCGCATTTGGAGTTTTATTGGGAAAAGTTAAAATCGGCGGAATCTCCCTGGGAGTAACATTCGTTTTATTTGTGGGAATTGTCGCAGGTCACATCCTACATATGAATAATATAGAGGAGCCTCAACTTGTGATGAATTTCATACAAGACTTCGGACTCATCTTATTTGTTTATTCAATTGGTTTACAAGTAGGTCCATCATTTTTCACATCATTCAAGCAAGGCGGAATCAAGATGAATCTCATTGCATTGGGTATCATATTCTTTAATATCCTTGTGATGTTAGGTCTTTATTTCGGTTTTTGCGACAGAAACGATCCTCAAAGTCTGCCAATGATGGTAGGTGTCCTTTGTGGAGCAGTAACCAACACTCCTGGTCTCGGTGCAGCCAACGCAGCATTAGAGCAGATTGGCAGCAATGCTTTTGGCGGTTCTCTTCCAAACATAGCCAACGGATATGCATGTGCCTATCCACTCGGAGTTGTCGGTATCATAGGAAGCATCATTCTTTTCAAATATATATTCAAAATCAACTGGGAGAAAGAGAATGAGGCCTTTGAAGCATCGCAAGGCAAACAAGCAGCTCTGAAACCACATCTTATGCATTTGGAAGTATGCAACTCATCATTGAACGACAAATGCATAGCTCAAATAAGAGAATATATAGGTAGAAACTTCGTGGTTTCTCGTTGTTTGCACGAAGGTCATGTAAGCCTTCCTAAGAGCGACACAAAACTATATGTCGGCGACCAGTTGTTTGTGGTATGTGCCAAAGAAGATGCCGATGCAATCATTGCATTCATTGGTAAGACAGTAAATGTCAACTGGGAGAAACAGGATGTGCCAATGGTATCAAAACAAGTCTTGGTAACAAAAGACGAGATTAACGGAAAGACAATTGGAAGCTTACACCCATCAAGCATGTATGGTGTGAATATCACACGACTTTTCCGTTCGGGTATTGAGATCTTCGCTCATGCAAATATCACACTTCAAGTAGGTGACAAACTGATTGTTGTAGGTCCAAAAGATGCTGTTGAACGTTTCTCAAGCAAGGTGGGTAACCACAAAGAGCGTCTTGACAAGCCAAACTTGCTGACAATCTTTGTTGGAATATTCATTGGTATCGTCTTCGGTAGCCTTCCATTCAGTATTCCAGGAATGTCAATGCCAGTAAAACTTGGTTTGGCTGGAGGTCCGCTTATCGTCGCTATACTTTTAGGACGTTTCGGATTTAAGATGAAACTGGTTTCCTATACCACCAACTCGGCATCGTTAATGATTCGTGATATCGGATTAGTACTCTTCCTTGCATCTGTTGGTATAAAAGCCGGAGGTAACTTCATCGACACAGTAATGAACGGAGGTCTGATGTATGTACTTTATGGTTTCATCATCACAACAGTACCTCTTATCATAATGGGAATAATTGCCCGACTGTATTTCAAACAGAATTATATGTTACTCATGGGAATTATGGCAGGTGCATGTACAGACCCACCAGCATTGGCATATTCTTCTATGGCAACAGGTAACAGTATTCCTTCTGTTGGATACTCTACAGTTTACCCATTGTCTATGTTCTTAAGAATTGTTACAGCACAAATCACCATACTTCTTTTATGTTCTTGATAACTGCATTTATTCTCGGAATACTTGTGTCTCTGAATCCATGTCAGATTGCAATAAATCTTTCTGCAATCACATTCATGAAGAAACAGACAAACGAGAATGAACAACATAACAATAATATGTATCCAAATACTGGAAAGATTTCTGGTGTTTGGATATATGTCATTGGTAAGGCTCTCACATACACATTATTGGGATGGCTCATCTGCTGGGGAATTGGCAACGGAGAGACAATTCTGCAAAACCCACATATACAAAACATTTGGGAATGGACAGAACGTCTCACACCATACATTCTCATTCTGATTGGACTCTATATGTTCTACAGAGCATTTCATCGTCATGAACATCATGGAGACTCTTGTCATAATTCAGGTAAGATAATACATAACCGACGTAAATTTCCACCTATAATTCTTGGAATGTTACTTGCTTTGGCTTTCTGTCCAGAAAGTGCAATCATGTACTTTTCTTTATTCACATTAGAAACATCATGGTTATCTCCCCTACTCTTTAGCATCGGAGCAGCAATACCTATCGTCGTAATGGGATACGCAATAGAGAAAAGTGCTAACAAATTCGATGAACTGCAAAATAAATTCAAGAGACTACAACGATGGATAAACATCCTTGTAGGTAGTGTGTTTATAATTTTTGCTGTCTATCTGCTTATCAACCATTAATATTTCCATTTATGAAAAGAATTGGCTTATTGTCCGACACTCATGGACACTGGGATGATAGATACGAGAAATATTTCTCTGAATGCGACGAGATATGGCATGCTGGAGATATCGGAAACATGGAAGTGGCAGACAGATTAGCCCAAATTAAGCCTTTGAGAGCCGTATATGGCAATATCGACAGTGGAAATGTAAGAATCAAGTTCAGTGAGAAATACCGATTTAAATGTGAGGATGTAGATGTGTTGATGAAACATATCGGTGGTTATCCTGGTAATTACGACTCATCTATTCGTGGGAGCATCTTTGCACGCCCGCCAAAACTCTTCATCTCCGGACACAGTCATATTCTAAGGGTGATGTATGATAAGACACTAAATCTGCTACATATTAACCCTGGTGCAGCAGGAATATATGGATTCCACAAGACACGCACCCTCGTCCGTTTCACTATTGACGGAGCTGAAATCAAAGATTTAGAAGTAATAGAGTTGGGAGAATAATCAGTTCTCGGTATTATTCAACATCTTATTTGTCACGTTTTCTTCTATATTGAGATTTCTTTATAATATTCATTCCCATTATATATTTTATCGTTCCATACGTGTTGGTCAGTCCGAATTTACGTCGACGGTATGAATAAGTATGAAAATCAACAACTATACCCGAAAAACATTTTGTGTTATTCCAGAAAAGGCTGGCACGGAAAAAGACATCAGTACTGATATTTCGTAAGATATCACGGTCGTTGTCAATTTCGGTAATCTTTGTCTGACGATATCCTAAAGAAGGCAGAACACTAACAGCCAAAAGGCAGTTCTTCAGGAACACAAAATTATAGCCATATCCAATGCTGACAGCATAGTCGTTATACCCTATCCTATTAAAAAGCATCGTTGTATCTACATTGGCTTTAACATGAGAAGACAACTGACTTCTATCAAAATTGACATCAATTCGATTAAATGAGAATCCTAACTTCCATGACCCTTGGCTGCGACGCTGTACAGCATTTTCGCCGAAGGCAGCAGGCCATGAATATCGCTTATGATTAAAGATATATTGTGCATCGAAACCAACACACTTGCTTGACAATCCAGAGAAATCCCGATCTTCATTATTCAGTTTCACTCCAGAGATATGAGAGAATTGAGCTTTTTGACCTGATTTAAAAGTATAAATCTCAGCCATTATTCTGGCTGTATTCAGTGTGAATGAATTTCGGGTACCATTTCCTGCCGAACGATATGGATTACCCAAGTCTTCCAGATTGACAGAGTGTCCATAACCGAAAAATCCCCAATAGATATAACCACCAAGAATCAGAGGATTACCCGATTGTAGTGTCATGTAATTGGTATTTCCGGTTTCCGACGAACTTATTCTATAATAATCATGCCAATATGATAATTCGGCTTGAGTAGTTATTTCATATAATTGAGGTGTAACGTATGAGGTGTCACATCCCATGAAGAAATTATTCAGTCTATCTATACACCACCCTACTTTCTTTAGAAATGGTTTCTTCGTTTTTACTGGGATTGCCGATACGCTATCAATAAAAACACCTGATGGATATGACGTAGATTCCGACGCATTAATATCGTTTTCAATACTATCCCGATTAACGACATAATCAGCATATGCTTTATGTGGATTACATAAAACAAACACTATTACCAAAATAATATTAAAGACTAAATTACGTCTGTACATCTATAAATTTATAAACTATTCTATAAAAGACCTTAAAAACGGATGTAACCATCAGAACTTTCCGAGAATGCGATCCATAACCCAGTTGGTTGGTGTTGCGCTGACAGAATCACACAAACATGGTTCGCCACCTCTTAGATGATTAACAATCGACTGAATGAGAGGCAATTGCACATGCTTAGGATTTGGAAGAATCAATTCCTCGCGTCCACGCAAGGTATGCAATGCAACAGGAGTATAGTCATAGACAGAAAAACAAATCATTCCTTTATCGCCCACAATCTCAATTCTGTCTGTTCTTGCGCTGTCATGAGCAACAAAACACCACGAGCCCGACCCTGTTATTCCATTATGAAACCTAAAACAAGCATTAAAGGTATCTTGCACCTTATATAATCCAGCCATGTTAGCACCATAACCTTCTGCATCCACAATTGTGCCAAACATGTCTTGTAATAAGTCCAATTGGTGCGGAGCCAAATCATAAAAATAACCGCCACCTCCAGCGATATCCGGTTGTAAACGCCATGGAAGATTCTTCTGATTATAATCCAATTCGCGTGGTGGCACAGCGAAACGAATCTGAACAGAAAGGACATTTCCTATTTCGCCATTTTGAACCAGTTCCTTTACCTTCTGGAAATAAGGAAGGTATCTGCGATAATACGCCACAAAACATGGGACGCCAGTCTGTTCTGAGACACGATTAATACGTAAACAATCTTCATAACTTGCAGTCAAAGGCTTTTCCACATACACAGGTTTACCTGCACGCATAGCCATAAGAGCAAATGTAGCATGAGATGATGGAGGTGTTGCTATATACACAGCATTAACATCAGGATCATTAATCAAAGAAATTGAATCAGAATAAAAATGAGGAATATTATTACGCTTAGCATATGAACGCGCTTTATCCTTATCGCGACTCATTACTGCAACGACCTCGCTTCCCTCGATCAGAGAAAAAGCCGGGCCGCTTTTCTTCTCAGTAACTTCACCGCAACCGATAAATCCCCATTTAATTGTGTCCATTTTTTGCATAGTAATCCTAAATTTTAGGCAAAGATAGTCAAAATTTGATAATTGACAATTGACATTTAATAATTAATTACTAACTTTGTAAAATTATGAGAAAAAAGAAAGAACTTCCAATACTCGAGAATATAGAGATTACTGCTATTGCAGCCGAAGGAAAGGCTTTAGCAAGAGTTGACGACCGTGTAGTGTTTGTGCCATACGTCGTTCCTGGTGATGTGGTTGACTTACAGGTTAAACGTAAGAAACACAGCTATATGGAGGCTGTTTGTGTGAAAATCCACAAGTATTCTCCTCTTAGAGACACTCCCAAATGCCAACATTACGGTGTGTGTGGAGGATGTAAATGGCAATGTCTGAAATACGAAGAACAACTAAAAGCCAAGCAACAGCAAATTATAGACAACCTGACACGAATAGGTAAAATCGAGATTCCTGAAGTATCCCCTATTCTTGGAAGTGAAAAGATATTTGAATATCGCAACAAACTTGAGTTTGGTTTCTCCAACCGTCGTTGGATGACAGAGAAAGAAATCAGTGCCGGAGAAGACATTACCAACAAAAATGCCTTAGGTTTTCATATCACAGGTGCATTCGATAAAATTCTCGACATTGAGCAATGTCATCTTATGAGTAATATCACAAATGACATACGCAACTTCATTCGCGACTATGCATTAGAGAAATCGCTGACATTCTATGATTTACGATTGAATCAAGGATTGTTACGTTCGATGATGCTTAGAGACAGTAACACAGGTGAATTGATGGTGTTAATGCAATTCCGTATCGACACAAAAGAAGACAAGGCAAATGCTTTGGAGCTGTTGCAAGCCGTTGCTGACAGATTCCCTGAAATAACCTCGTTGCTTTATGTTGACAACCATAAGTGCAATGACACATTCGGAGATCAGGAAATCATCTGTTTCAAAGGAACCGACTTTATATACGAGGAGATGGAAGGACTTAAATTCAAGGTTGGTCCAAAATCCTTCTATCAGACAAACACCGATCAAGCATATAATCTGTATAAGGTTGCAAGAGATTTTGCCGGTTTGACTGGCAACGAGCTTGTTTACGACTTATACACGGGTACTGGAACCATTGCCAACTTTGTAAGCAAGAAAGCAAAGAAAGTCATTGGTATAGAATATGTACCTGAAGCCATTGAAGATGCAAAAGTCAATTCACAGATAAACAATATTGACAACACATTATTCTTTGCCGGTGATATGAAGGATATCCTAAACAAAGACTTTATCAACCAATACGGACGCCCTGAAGTCATCATTACCGACCCACCACGTGCTGGAATGCATCAGGATGTAATAGACACAATACTTTTTGCATCACCCGATCGTATCGTATATGTCAGCTGTAATCCTGCAACTCAAGCACGCGACTTACAATTACTCGACACAGATTATAAAGTGATAAAAATCCAACCAGTGGACATGTTCCCTCACACACAACATGTTGAGAACGTTGTTCTGCTTGAAAAAAGAAAATAATTCTATCATTATACCGAAAGACAAAAGGCTTACATGAGAAAAGTTGATTATTACCTGGAAATAGTATAAAACTAAGGCAATTCAGCAAGTTAAACTACATAAAACAACAAACTTGTATTTTTATCGTGTAAGCCTACCAACTCATTACCTTTTAAACCCGACCTATAAACATCTGAAATTAATAACCATAAACATATTTTTATCTTATCAAAACTTTATTATTATGAAAAAATCATTCGTTATCTTAACATGTCTTATTGCTTTATTCTTTACTTTTACAGACATAGCTGCAGCAAAAAAGAAGGAAAACAAGAATAATACAGTTCCCCAAATGTTGAATTATCCAAGTGCAAAGATAGATGATTATCGTTTGCATGGTGGTAATGTCGTATTAAGATGCAATCTGATGGATGATATTATTCAAATACTCCCCTTAGATGAAATCAGAGACACATTAAATATGATGTCTGATGCATTAAAAAAAAGAGATGCCGATAAAATCATTGATCGTATGAAAAAGGAACATCCAGAATACATAGATTTGATAGATTATATTAAGGAAAATGACAATCTTGATCCTAAGAATTTCATAAAGGATTTTATAAAGGAAAAATATATTGATTCATTACAAATTGTTGTTAACAATATAAATAAAAATTTGGGAATACAGACTATTGTTGATAATTATACGATCAATGAAACAGCTATTAATGCAATAGATTTTGACAAAGACCTTACTTTCTGTAAAACGATTCATATTCCACATCCAATGTTCGTGTTCATCTATCCTTTTACACAGACGTATATGTGTCCAGGCGACACCATAGATCTCCATTTTAACTTTAAAGTAAAAGAAAAATATAATGCCCTATCAACTACAAGCACTGGACTAAGTGGAGAAGTCAATAAATATGCCAAACTACTTGAAATGAGCTATTGTCATCCATTTTATGAACGTCCAAATACTAATTCGACAGACTCTATGTTGATATGGAAAGACAAGCAAGTAAAAGAACTTGACGAACTTATTATAAAACTCAACGAAGGACTACCTGAATTTGAGGAA
>JAGABW010000006.1 GCA_017614465.1 Bacteroidaceae bacterium
TCACCATAAACTACAGTACCTCCTGCAACAGAAGCCAATTCCTTATAGTTGTTGTCAAGAATAGCAACAGCACTTGCGTTAGCACCAACACCGTTCCAAGTTCTGTAGTTAGTAGCACCGATGCTTGTTTCACCATTAGGAGCAGTTGTAACTTCTTCGTTTGTGTTACCACTACCATTATATGAAGCATTATCTTTGAGAATTCCAATAAGGTCGTCGTTTTTATAATTTGTCAGCAGATTCTTAAGATTTGTGTCCACATTATGATCGGAATCAGCATTGTTGTCAAATGTATATTGAAAATCTCCGTGTTGCATACGTCCTGCACCATAGTTGCCTTTGATTGTAGTCATTGCATCGGCTGGTGATTGTGCAGAGTAGCTATACATCACATTATTATCTGTGTCGAAGTTTGAATAACGATTACTACCTGCCACTGAAACAACAGATGAAGGAACCTGTGTAGATGCGTTATTTACAACATATGCGTCAAAATCCACAGACGAGTTTATATCACCTACAGACACTTCTTTGCCTTTCAAATAGTATTTGTTGGAGTTATATGGTATGAATGTGTATGAGCCAGTCATATAGTTGTTGAACGCTTTGATCATACCACCATTTTCGTTAGAGAATGTAGGGTTGTTTTTTGTGTCGCGCTTTGTGCCTCCAGCATATACGTCAGAGCCCTGCATGGAAATCATCATAGGATATGTACAATTTCTGAAATAGTTTGATTCCATGAAGACTGAGGCTGCAAGACATGCACCTGCTCCGTATTTGGAATTGCCGTCATAATAGTTGTTATAGACATGTGCATTGTAATATCTTGCACGTGGATGACGTGAATCAGAATGGTCATACCAGTTGTGGTGATATGTGATATAGTATGGTGATGAATCATAACTATTAGTTCCTTCTGATAATCCTAAGAGATTACATTTTCCATTGTCCCAGAAGTGGTTATATGAGAATGTTATATAATTGGATTTCTTGCAGTCGAGAGAACCGTCGCCTTTGATTTGGTCTTTGTCTTTTCCTGCATCACCATAAAACATGTCGCAGTTGTGAACCCAACAGTAAAGGTTGTCTTGCTGAAGTCCCACATCGTCGCCTTCATCAGAATTACAGTTCATGAATCCCAGGTTTCTGATTTCACCATAATTGAGTCCTTTGAATCGTATTCCCCATCCATTGGCAACTGCATCGTTTCCTATACCTTCAATAGTGAAACCGCCACAGTCTTTTTTGTTAGATGAAACCATTATGTCTCCTTTAAAGTTGGAGTCTTCGTCTATTCCTGTCATGTCGGTTACATTACCAATGATACGAATACATACAGGACGAGTTTCGTATCCTTTTTTATAGCTTGTTAGGATGCTTAATAATCCAACGCATTCTTGTGATGCTCCTTTGTTGTTTGTTGTGATATTTGCCTTTACATTATCTTTGTTTTTCTCTGTGACATAGATAACGAGTGCATTCTGCTTTAATTCTCCGTTACTCTGATATGCACCAGGCATTTGTTTTCCTTTAAAGGCGAATCCGCTACGGTCATGTGCCTTTACAGTCAATGAAGATGATGTAACTGCAGCAGATGTCTGTTCTGCACCGTTTTTAGTAGGGATAATCTTGAATACGTAATTCGCTGCTTTTAATCCGACAGCATCGGCACGACCGCAGTTTGTGTATCGGCGCACCAGATTGTCATCGATTTTTGTGAAGTTTGAATACTGTCCCCCTTGAATATAAACGTTATATCCGTCGTAATTGCCGTCAAGGGTGAATTTAACATATGCAGATTCTAACCAACCTGCTGATTCTGTAATAGAGATGGCTTTACATTTTAAAGATGTAATTGCACATAATGCAATTAACACACCATACGAAAAAAATTTCATAAAAGAAGATAGTAATTTATCGAATTTTAATAAGTTAAGTGTTGAGTATTATCAGTTTTTTTATTATATTTATATATAATTTATGCAAAGATATATAATTTTTATATAACAGAGAATTTTAAGTGTAATTATTGCTATAAAAAATAATCAGTGTAATCCTTTTACGATTTTTTTGTAAGATATAGATTACACTGATTATTAGTTTATTAGTCGGTCGTTACTATAAAGCTAATTGATAGATTTTGAATGTGTCGTCTTTATTAAGTTCAACATATCCTTTCAAGATGTCTCCCTTTAGTTTATGTAATCGGGTATTCATTAATTCGATGTCGGGATTAGGTATTCCAAGTTCTTTGAAAGAGACAGGTAAATGAAGTACGTCATGATACCAGTTCTTCAGTTTTTTTACTCCTTCCAACGCGTCGGCTTTGGCATCGCCTGTGTCGGCAACACCTAAAACACGATGTGCGAGTTGTGCTATCTTATTCGGATTTGATTGTGCTGCATATTGCATGAATGCAGGGAATATGACAGACAAACCAGCACCATGTGTAACATCGTATTCAGCAGAAATCTCATGTTCCATAGCATGACTGTTCCAGTCCTCCTGTCGTCCTAATGAACATGTGTCGTTATGAGCAATCGTTCCACACCACATTATGTTTGCACGTGCTTCGTAATCGTTAGGATTTTTTATCACTCGTGGGGCAACTTCCATTATAGCCAAAAGCATTCCTTCTGCCAGTCTGTCGCCGATTTCCACGTCTGGAGTGTTACTGAGGTATCTTTCGAAGATGTGTGCCATCATATCTGATATACCGCTTGCTGTCTGCCATTCTGGTAATGTCATCGTCAGTTCAGGATTCATAATTGCAAAGACTGGACGCAACAGCATTGGTTGACGGATTCCCACCTTAACATGAGTTGTAGTGTTTGTTATGACTGAGTTGCCGGAACTCTCACTACCTGCAGCTGGTATCGTCAAAATTACTCCAACAGGTAATGCCTTTTCTGGTTTTGTGATTCCTGCATAGAAATCCCAGAAATCGCCTCCGTAATAATATCCAACAGCGATGGCTTTTGTTGTATCAATTACTGAACCACCTCCTATGGCAAGAAGTAAATCGGGTTTGAATGAACGGGCAAGGACAATGCCTTCGCGCACTTTTGTATCAATAGGATTTGGTTGTATGCCTGATAGCTCACATGTCTCAATATCTTCATTATCAAGAGAATCTTTCACTCTTTTAAGTAATCCGGTTTTTATGATACTTCCTCCTCCATAAACAATCATAATGCGTCTTGCTTTATGTTTATTACAGAGTTCACCAATCTGATTTTCTGTTTGCTTGCCAAATACAAATTCAGTAGGGCAGTGGAAAACGAAATTATTCATAGTAAAATATAGTTTTAATGTTAATATCTGTTTTTGTAATTTGATTCGATTTCATTCTGCGTCGCACGATGGTTCGACATGTAATGAAATCATTGTGTTCTTTCCATATTTCTGTCGCCACAATCGTTCTATTGATGTAGTGATGTTATGTGCTGTTTCGACAGTCATCTGTGGATTTACAACGATATGTGCTTCAATAATAATGTATGGACCACTTTTTCGTGTTTTGAGTCCATGAATATCTTTTAGTCCGTCAACTTGTCTGGCTATCTGCATTATTTCTTCCTCAGTTTTTTTAGGAAGCGATTCTTCCAGAAGTTCCATTATTGCAGGTATAGCCATTTTCAGTGCGATGATCATGATGAAAATACTGATACCACAACAAGCGATAGGGTCTAATATTCCCCATTTAGCTCCGAGAATCATGGTTCCTCCGATACCAATACCCGAACATATTGATGATAAGGCATCGGTTCTGTGATGCCAGGCATTTGCAATAACAACATCGCTTTTTGTATTCTTTCCTACATGAATGGTGTAGTGATAGAGTATTTCTTTGACAATGATTGATATTAGAGCTGCCCACAATGCAATGTTTTCAGGAATTTGCAGTTGTTCTCCATTTATGAATGATATGATATCGTTGATTCCGGAGATGATAAGTTTTATACTGACGAAGGCTAACAACAGACTGACAATAAGTGTTGCTAATGTCTCAAACTTTCCATGTCCGTATTTGTGTCCTTCGTCTTGACCTTTTGAGGCTATACGTACACAAAAGATGATAACAACATCTGATACCAGATCTGATAGAGAATGGACAGCATCGGCAATCATTGCGGCACTATTGCCGAAGAAACCAGCGTAGAATTTTCCTATTGTCAGGAACATATTCACAACAAGGCCGATAGCAGTTGTTTTAGTCAACTGTTTTTCTCTTTTACAGATATCTATATTGTTATATTCTTCTGTCATGTACGATTTTGTTGTCTTAATAACTGGGTAAATGATTTTTATTCAAATATAGACAAAGATAATACTATTTTTTATAATAAATGAAAAAATTATTCATTTTCATTAAAATAACGGTTCTGTTATTGCATATTATGATTTCTGTGTGACAAATCGCTAATATAAATATAAAATAAAATGTAGAAGAGGGGATAGTAATTTAGCTTTTCAAAATTAAGATTATTCAAGGCAAACGAGGTCGAACACTTTCAAGAATGAAAGCATTTGCAGTGTCGGACTTTTTACATATTTTTGCTATACAATAGTAAAAGAATTATGGTCTATAGTCCGACACAACTGTTGTTCTCTTCCGCATGATTTAATAGATTTGGTTAATAACAAATCAGGTTGGTTGTTGTTTTCATAGAATTCTGAATTGATGCGACGTAAATATCAAATCAGACAAAATCATGTGGCAACAGTTCCGCAATGCTATCTTGTGTCAGATAATGTGTATTATTTGTTTTCCCACTTACATTATATAATAAGTGAGTGAAAGTGTATTTTTGATTATAATGTTTGTTTATATTGATGAATAAATTTGTTTCTTATTTCTTTGCCATAGTATGATTACAAGGCTCTTTTTTGATAATTTTAGGCTTTGACCTGTTTTATTTATAGCTATTTATACAGTCTTTTATTGAAAGACATATCGGTTTATATGCTTTTTAAAAAACTATGAGATAGTTTCGTTTGAGTCTTATAAATATTAAATCATTTGAAATAGTTATTTACCAGCAATGGCATCGATCTCAAGTTTTGCTCCTTTAGGTAATGCTACAACTTGATAGCAAACGCGTGCAGGTTTTGTTTCTTTAAAGAATTCAGCATATGCAGCGTTCATTGCAGCAAAATCATTTAAATCGGCAAGAAGCACTGAGGTCTTTACCACATCATTAAGTGACATTCCGTCAGCCTTTAGTATTGCTTCTATATTTTTTAGAGCTTGTTTTGTCTGTTCTTCGATTGATTCAGGAATAGTTCCGTCTTTTGGGTTTACAGGAAGTTGTCCTGAAACAAAAACAGTTCCATTCAAATCAATTGCTTGTGAATAAGGTCCAATTGCTGAAGGTGCATCATTTGTAACTATAACTTTTTTCATATGTATTGATGTGTTAATAGTTAATTAATCATTTTTTTTCAAATATATCTGACTGTTTTGTTTAAAAAACTCAGAATATATGTATTTTTTTAATTTGCTTCTTTAATGATATTTGTATCTAAGATAATGCCGTAGTTATTATGTCTGTGTTTATTCAAAATAAAACTTGCAATATCTGTAAATGATCATAATGCAAATTTATACATTTTTATTAATAAAACCAAAGATTATCCGATAAATTGCAATAAAAACTTGAATATAGTATGTTGTAAACGTGTTTGTACGGCTCTCGACATTGAAAAAGGGGATAAATCGCATTGATTTATCCCCTTTAAACTTGTGTATGATTTATTATAACTTAATCTTCAACATTGTCAAAGAATAAGGTTCTATATCAAGTGACATCTTCTTTTGTACCTTAATCTTTTCAACTTTAGGTGCGATAGGTTGCTTGTCGAAGTTATTCTCGTCATCAGGCTGTCCTGCAAGAAGAGTCTTTTCTGCAACTGATTTGATTCCCTTGAAACGAGAAAGGTCGATTTCTGCAGTTTTCTTGTCGCCGCTTGCATTTGCAACCTTTACGAATAACTCGCGAGTTTTAGTGTTGAGAACCACTGATTGGTTTTGGAACTTATCAGAGTCTTTGATAGTTACACAATCTCCATAGTAGTAGTTACCTGAAGACTGACCGAAGATCTGCTGTACATAGTAACTGCATGTGAGATATGGACGTTCGTTATCATAATAGATAAGGTCTGGATTCCATTGAGTTCCGTTCTTACGTGCGAAGAGTGGGGCGTATGATGTCATACATACAACATCACCGTTTTTCTCTACATGCATCAAATAGATTGCTTCAGCCAATGCGTCTTGAAGTTTCTTGTCTTTTGCTGCATATTCTCCAAGATAAACCTTAGTCTTTCTGTCGCGTGGATAGTTGTCGTATTGTTTGCTATCAATAAAGTAATTACGTGGTTCGTAGTAGTGCTCATCAAGAATTGGAAGATCGATTTCTTGTGCCAATTCCCAACCCTTTTCATAGTCTCTGTTTCCAGGGTGTGAACCAGGACCGGCTGTACCTACGATAACAATTTCAGGGTGTTTAGCTCTTACTTTATTGTATATATACTTGAATCTCTCAATAAATTCAGGAGAGATACGCTCTTCGTTTCCAAGTCCGAGATACTTTAAGTTGAATGGTTTTGGGTGTCCTGCTTCAGCACGAACCTTTCCCCATTTTGTGTTAACATCGCCGTTAGCCCATTCGATAAGGTCTAATGCTTCGTCAACCCATTCGTCCATTTCTGACATAGGGAGTGCTTCTTGAGCTTGATCTTTCATTCCCCATCCACCGTTCACACCTTGGCAACTAACGCCGCAAGGGAGGATTGGTAATGGTTGCATGCCCATATCTTCACAGAGTTGGAAATATTCGAAGTATCCTACTTCCATTGACTGGTGATATCCCCATGTGTTTTTGATTCCCTTACGTGTTTCTTTTGGACCGACAGTGTTCTTCCAACGGTAAGTGTCCCAGAAGCCGTCACCACCACCGTGTACAACACATCCACCTGGGAAACGCATGAATTTTGGATGCAATGCTTCAAGAGCTTCAGCCAAGTCTTTACGTATTCCGTGGTTCTTGTATGTGTCCTGAGGAACAAGTGAAATCATATCTACGTCAACAGTTCCTTTTTCGAGAACAAGAATCTGAAGATTTGCATTCTTGCAGTCTTCTGCAACAGTTAATACTGCTTCTTGTTTCTGCCATGAAGATGATGTTGCCTTGATTTCAGCTTCAGCCAAAACCTTTGGCTTGCGTTCTGATGTAGCGATAACCACACGTATTGGTTTCTCGTTACCTTCTACGTTACGAACAAAAATTGAAAAATTATATTTTTGTCCAGCCTTGACATTCATTCCGTCGAAACCTTCGTTTTGAAGTCCGAATCCAGTCCATCCGTCAAAATCATAGTAGTGACCTACACGTTCGATGTGCAAACGCATGTAGTTTGGATTATTCTTGTGGATAGGATTCTGTTGTAGTGCCTCGAAATAACCGGCAGAGTGTCCTGGACGAACCATTTTCCATGATGTACCAGGTCCCCATCCGTCTTTTTCTATAGGTGAGTATTCAAAAGACCCATTCTGAACCAATTGGGCGTTAAGTCCGCCGTCGGCAGACATGTTGATATCTTCAAAGAATATACCAATGAGTTCATCACTAATTTGTTTTCCTCCTTGAGGTGCAGTAATTGTTTTTTGAGCAGTTGCTCCTATACCTGTTGCTAACAACAAGGCTACGATTGCTGATTTTTTTTCCATATTTAATAAAAAAATTGCATGAAGAATTGTTAATGCAAATATTATAGGTTTAGGAATATTGATTATATTTTATATAAATTATCTGTTTTTATATGCTTCTGATTTGTGTATATCAATATAATAAGTAGATAAAACATTTGATGTTATTTATCTTTGTTGCAAAGATAATCATTAATTCTTAATTTATGAAGGATTATATAATAATTTTTTATGCAGATAATAAATATTTGTATTTTTTTACAATTGTCCTTATATTACACAAGATTAATGTGTATATTTGCATGCTAAACCATTAAAAAACTTACTTACATGAAAAAATTATTTGTATCATCTGTTTTGATGATGTTGGCTCTCTTCGTAAATGCAAGAGTTGTGACTGACAGTATAGAGAGTAAAGTATTGAGCTGTAAGGTGAAATATAATGTTTATTTACCTGCCGGATTTAACAAAAACGCACCTGAAAAATATCCAGTATTGTATTTGTTGCATGGTTTTACTGACACATATACTGCATGGGTAATGAAGGGTAGGGTACAAGAGATTGCCGATGAGTTGTTACAAACCGGTGAGATGTGTCCTATGGTAATTATAATGCCTAATGCTGGTGGTCCTGACACAAAGAATACGTGGAACGGCTATTTCAACATGGAAGGATGGAAATATGAGGATTTCTTCTTCAACGAACTTATTCCTCAGGCCGAGAAACGCTATAACATTGTCGGTGACAGACAACATCGTGCTGTAAGCGGTCTGTCAATGGGCGGTGGAGGCTCAACTGGATATGCGTTGACTCATCCCGACATGTTCTCGTCTTGTTACCTGATGAGTGCGTGGCTTGAAAGTGAGGATAATGAATTAGATCCGAATGATAAATCCACATATGTGCGCCATGCAGTACATTCACGATCAGCTATTGATTTTGTTTCATCATCTTCAGAAGATATAGTTAATAAACTGAAAACACTAAAATGGTTTATTGATGTGGGTGATGATGATTTTCTTCTTTCGGGCAACATAAAATTCTATCAGGCAATGCAGGCTAAGCATATCCCATGTGAATTACGTGTTAGAAATGGTGCTCACAACTGGGAATATTGGCACACAGCATTACGTACAAGTTTGCCTTTTGCTACACGAAATTTTAGTAAATAATTATTCTTATTTAGTTTTGCAAGTGATGACGCATTCATCGCTTGCAAAACTAAAATATTTTTCATTAATGTATCATACTGGCTCCTCCGCCTAATTGGATATACATGCCGTCGGTTACTTTTGTGCCGTTTTGAGTTGTACTGCATGAACTGCATACGAGCAAAACAACTCCTGCGATCCATATAAACAGGATTGCGGGTATTCCAACTCTGAATTTCTTGTGTTTTGTCTTGTGGTGAAAAATCTTCATGCCCAACCATGCTCCAATCACTCCTCCGATAAGAGCCAGCATGAGTAGGGTATATTCAGAAATCCTCCAGTGATTTCTTTTTGCTTTCCACTTGTCTATGCCATAAATCAAGAATGTTATGATATTTATGGCAATAAAATAGATCGCGATATATGTGATAATTGATGTTCCCATTAAAAAAATCTTTATTCTTATATTCTAAATGTAATTATATAGTCATCGCTTGAACGCTTCATGGCTGGTATCTCATCGTTAATCATACCTAATTCATAAGTCTCAACACCATCCTTGCAATAAACACTATCGCTGTCAACCGCTATTGTGGTGTAGTCATAAGTCGTGATACGTTTATCGGGATATAGTGTGTTAAGCTTATCAACAGCGGCTTTGTGGCATTTCTCAATAAAATGCGTGTCTTCGTCAGAATAAAACTTTCTGAAACTCAACAAATCATCAGTCATATTTGAAATAGTTTTATAAATGTGTTATCTATCTGAGGATAGTTTTTTGTATCTGTATTATTGTAACTTCTTTTTTATTACAGCCGGATTTCCTGCCACCATCACATCGTCGGGCACGTCGTTCACCACAACACTTCCTGCAGCGACAATCACTCTGTTGCCTATTGTCACTCCCGGACATACAGTGACATTTCCGCCCAACCAACAGTCCTCGCCAATTTTAATTGGCAGAGATTTTTCTTCGGGCTTTCTTCTTTCCTTGTAGTCAATAGGGTGTTGAGAGGTGAGTATGTGGCAGTCTGGCCCGATAAGGGTGTTGTCACCGATTTCGATACCACCATTGTCGAGAAACGAACAATTATAGTTTATGGTTACGTTCTTACCTATTTTTATTCTTGAGCCTATGTCACATCTGAACGGAAGTATAATCATGACAGAATCGTCCATGTCTGGAATAAGACACTTCATTAACTTCTTGATGTAGGCACAATTCTCTTCTGTAACAATCGTGTTGTTGATTTTAGAAGTAAGAAAGAATGCTTTATTATGTAATTGAGATATTTCTGGATCAGAATAGTTATATTTCTTTCCAGCATATAGTTTTTCTAATTCGGTCATTTTTCAGTTGGTTATTACGATTGATAATATTTATTTATCGGTCCATAGGAAACTTAACTCCCCATGTTTTTCTGAGTTCGTCCATTTGCTCCATGATGCTGATGGTTTCGTCATGAGGCATTAGCGGTGATTCAAGAAGATTGTTATCAAGACATCTCTTACATTCAAATACCTGATATTCATAGCCGTTTACCATGTCATATGGCTTTGAGTATGATTCAATCAGTTCATAATTACGATAAACATCAACTTTCTCTGGACAGTTGATATTGTCCACTCTTATATAACCTTCTGTTCCGTTTATGATACCTTGGCGGTCGTTAAGACACAGAACTCCAGCTTGCAGATTTGCCATTTTTCCATCTGCATATGATAACGATATACATTCCTGCATGTCCATTCCGGTTTTCCCGATCATGACATTACTAACCGTTTTTATGATGTCAGTTCCGAAATACATTCTCGCAAAATTAAGGCAATATACACCAAGATCCAACAATGCACCACCACATAAGTCGGGGCGGATGATACGCTCTTTTTCTTCCATCATGTAACAGAGTGTGGCAGTAAGTAATCGTGGTTTCCCAATCACTCCGCTTTCCATGATTTCCTTTACTTTCATTGATAAAGGCATATATCTCGTCCAAATTGCTTCTGTGATGAATAGTTTTTTCTTATGTGCCAAATCTATAAGTTCTTTTGCCTCAGCCGCATTGGCAGTAAATGCTTTCTCAACCAAACAAGGTTTTCCATGTTCGAGGGCCAGTCGTGCATGTTGATAATGGTGTGAATGTGGAGTAGCCACATACACTAAGTCAACCATTGGGTCGTTGAGCATTGACTCGTAACTGCCATAAGCTTTAGGTATGTTCCAAAGTTTTGCAAAAGTGTTGGCTTTTTCCTGGCTACGCGATGCAATGGCATAAACCTGTACTTCTTGTAGAGTATCAAGTGCTTCTGCCATCTTATCGGCAATCCAGCCGGCACCGATAATGCCAATTCGTAAGGATGTAGGATTTTTCATAATAATTCAATGGTTATGTTAATTATCTCTCCAGTAATATTTTATCAGTATTTGATAAGTCAGTTGTTATATGTCCTTTGCAAATGTAGTAAAAAGAAATATTACAACCAAAAAACTTAATATAAACTATTATTCGTTTCATTTATTTGACATTCCGCATTCATAAACTGCATAGAAATATAAAAAGTGTAAAAACGTATTAAAATATATGTTTTATCTCTTGTAAATTACGAAAAAATATGTATGTTTGCATTGTAATGAGGTAATTTAGGGTTGGCACAATATGCCAAGTGGTTATGAATTGATAAATAAAGGATATGATTTTAAGAAAATGCCA
>JAGABW010000031.1 GCA_017614465.1 Bacteroidaceae bacterium
ACCATTAAGACGTTTATCACAACGATTGATTACTCGTGCCGATACATTCACATTGTCACCTTCACGTACAAATCTTGGGAGATTAGGCTGAATCATAAAGTCTTTTCGTGCAACTGCCTTTGCTGTAATATGACCATATTGAACATCCTTAGTATGTGCTAATCCCATGAATTTCCATTCTGTAAGACTCTCAGGCAAGGTGAATCTGATGTGAGCATTACCTTCAGCATCAGTCATCAAGTCAGGCATAAAGAACGCGGTCTCATCGAAATTAGTTCTTATAACCGACTTCTTAGTTTGAGACGACTCTTCTTCTGATTCCGACAATGAACGTTTAAGTGACATATTTTGCATTGGGGCACTGGCTTCATCCGAGAGACCCTCTTCAACAAGAATTCCAGTGGCTGATGCCACACCATAGACTGCATTTCCTACTTCACGCAAAGACAACGCCTTACCACCTAAAGCTTTTGCGCGTCCCATATAATTTCGTTTCCATGGTTCATAGAAATATTCAACAAATGCGTCATATTTACGTGTCATTGGATTAACATATGGTGATGTACCACTTAACGATAGATATGGAAAAGAATTGTTGCTAGAAGTTTTCAGACGATGATAACGTAACCAACGAGTATATGATATACCAAACGACCAATAATGTGGATATATGGCATCAAGAGCACTATCGTACATTCCTGCAAGGATATGGGCTCCATTAACAGGCTTACCATTATGATCCTTCACATTCAGTATCCACTCTTCATTCTGCCCCGGTTGTAATTTATCACGGAAAGTTTTCCATGAGAGTGTAAGTTTCTTATTAGGTTCAACGAATTGAATAGATTGATTATCATGATTTATACGTCCGTCTTTTACATAAAAGAGATGGAATGTTACCCCATTTCCATATATTGGAAGATATTTGACAGGAACGCGGAACATTCCTTTATTCAATACCACATTACCTCTCTTGATAACACTGTCGTTATTAGTTATATAATAATACACATATACATCTTCCATACAAGGCGAGAAATAAAACTCTGCTGATTTATCATAACCGAAAGTTGGGTCATCACAATATATGAAATCTGAGGCAAAGTATGATTTCGGTCCAGCAGTCTTTCCATAAAAGACAGCTGCGAGTTTTCCATTATATACACTAATGAGTTTTGATACAGAGACCTTATTATTATTCTTATCATAAGCATATGCTTGAATATAATAAGAGCCTGCATCGAGAGAAGGTAATTTTATAGGTTTATCTGTTGAGAACCCACCTTTTATAGTATCGGATTTTTCTCTAAGTCTGTCGTATGGATATATCGAATAGAATCCATTAACCAGAACTTCATCGCCATTGCAATTTTTAGCCTTAATATCGACTGTATTCTTTAAAGCTGTGTTAATAAGATCATCTGCTTGGACAAACAAACCAAATCCCTGCTTTGATACTGATTTTGTATATTCAGCGCTATGAGTTTCGCCAGCCTGATCTGTGACATCAACATAAACTCTATATTTAACTAATGCAGCTCTTGGTTCATAATACTTCGAATTATCCAAGAAAAGGGGAATTACAGTTATACCATTTGCATCGGTTTTAGATTCACCTTCGGTCATAACAGCCCATGATGAACTGCCCTCCAAAGGCCAAAATCCGCCTTGAGCAGTCTTTATGGTGTATTTTACAACAGCATCTTGAACAGGCACACCGCTATATGTAGTAGCGATTGTCTTAATATTAAGTGTATCACCAAATGTCAATTGAGAATCATCGCTTTCTTCTGCTTTCATTTCTACTTGAAATGTTGGGCGTTTATATTCCTCTACATGAATTGTAACACTTGAATTGCTGAATCGAAGAGTATATGCTCCTGGTAGTCGATCTGAAGGAATCTTAAAATCAGAAGAGAATGTTCCCATAGCATCAGTACGCACTAGTTTGTTCTCTATCTTTTGTCGGTTTGCATCTAAAAAATACACTTCTCCTGAATAATTTGGTACCACATTAGTTTCATCCCCATTTTGTCGATATACAATACCCGACAAATGAACAATTTGTCCAGGACGATATATAGAACGATCTGTAAACAGGCTATTCACGACATAGGATGAAGTTTCAGGAAGTCTCTCTGGAGATAAAATATTTACAGCATCTGTAAAATCCTTTTCACTTCTGTATGCAATAAAACTATAATTATCATTCCCTACCAAAGCTTCACCTTTATTATCACACCACACCTTAACAGCCTCCTTGTCTACTGCTGGTTTAACCATAAGGTAAACATTTTGAACAGGCCTTCCTGTTTCGTTATCAACAACAATTACGCGTGATTTTTCTTTTGTAATTGGGAAACAGAATGCTCGTATAGATGTAATGTGAAGTTCTTTTATACTTTCACATCCAGCACCTTCGGCTATTACAACATAATGTCCAGCTGGTAATGTTAGTTCTTTTTCGGTCTTAAACTTAGTAATAAGTTTTTTAGCTTTCCTTTCAATATCATCTTTTCCGGTTAAAAGTGATATTGAATGTCTCTGCACCAACTTTCCGTCCTTTTTAAAAGCACCATTTTTCTCTTTTCCGTTATAATTTCTTATTTCCAGTTTAAGTTCCTCAACATTATTTCCATTAATATACAATTTTAATGGTTTTGATGCTATGAAGCCTGAAAAATAGGCATTATTAATACTCAAATTCGGACGTAAGAGATTTTTTTCTGTATTCTCAAAATATGAAGAGAAAGATGACTGCTTAAACTTCATTTTTGCCCATCTGGCAAATTCAAGTTTTTCATCGTCTGTCAATGATTGGTTACGACTCAGATAAGTCTGTGCGACATCTGCACCTACTTCAAGATTTTGAGATTCATCAAGTAATGCCTTTAAACTTTTATAATAATCAGCCGCTTTAAGACGTTTATCAAAACTCACGAATTGGTTAAGAGAAGACAACTTGTTCATCGTCATGATTGTGTAGGCATTAAGGTTGCCATTCTTTTTATATAAGTCTGCAGCCTTTGCATATATCTCAGCCATTTTTTCATCATCAAAGCCTGCATTTTCTTTTATAAAGTCAATCATGATTGATAACATATCGTTATCAAAAAGCCGGCTGTCCGCATTCATTACCTTAAGCAAAGGTTTGTATTCATTTGATTTCTCCTTTACCAAGGCTTCCATATCAATTAAAACCTTATTATAATGCTCGCTGGATAACTCCTTATATTTCTCTTGAGTTTCTTTATCTGCATTATGGTTAATTGATGCCATCATCATCCTATATGCAGATCCCATCATTGCATTATATACAGAAGATTGTACAGGAGAGAAAGAACGTGCTTTCCTCTCACGAGACAATTTCCCAATATGTTCAATACACACCTTGAAACTATCAGGTTCTATATCAGTTTTACGTTCAACGATAGTTTTCCAAGCCCGCATCATATGAGCGAACTGCTTTTCTTTTTGGGCTTTGTTCAATATCTTCTCTGCCTGAGAAATAACTTGTTTTGGTAAATCATCTTTCTCATACTTATTCAATTGAGCCCACATATGCTCGTAACTCTGCGCATAAATGCCATTAATAGTTAATTGGAACAATGCAATTAAAATCAGAATTATTCTTCTCATAACGACTTACAATTATTATTCAAATCTTTTTATTTATAAACTTCGTAAAACTTCCTCAAAACACCTTATGTCCGAACATAAACGATCGGACATAATCTAATAAAACAAGTTAACAACCAACTATATACAATGGCAGAAAGACATATATCTGATTCCAGTTAAGATTCTGACGGATATTTAGAGTCAAAATCGTCCAACTTCTTTACAAAGTATTTTCTGAAATCGTCCCAACGATAATAAGGGAAAGAATCTGTATGAATTGGCAATGTTGCTTCATGTTCGTTCAACAACACCTTTAACAGAATATCGCCATCCTTACCTTTCAACGGACGATAAAACACAATCTGAATATTTGATGCCATAGGATATATTCTGTAATTCACCCATTGTTCATCAAGTTTTTCCAAATCATGCACCTGACGGCCACAACTGTCTAACTCAAGCAAACAAGCCAAAGGCATAACACAAACCTCATGTCCGAATCGTAGTGTTGCTCCGTTCCATTCTTTCTTATCCACCACTGTATCAGCAGTTTCTATAATATTTCTGAGTAATACAGACTGACTATAAGGCATTACTCCACCAGTTTGAGGTGCAGGTCCATAACCTAAATACCAGTCAATATTCTTTATCTTCCACAAATCATATAGTTCATCGTTTGTAAACAGTTCAATAAAACTTATATCGCTGTCATGACTTTGCATATTTGTAGCAATGTCAAACATCTGGTTCATAAATATACCGCCACCGTTCAGACTATCCTTAACATACTGTTCATCATTGAATATTATGCTGCTGAATCTTTCTGGGTGAGTATAGCGTAATCGTGCCTTAAACACCTCTTCTGCTCTCACACGACTATTACCCTGGCGTCTCACTTCACCATCCCAACGTCTGTTAAGATAATACTGAAATGATTCACTGACATCGTTATGTATCTGAGTCTTTGGATTATACGCCATTATCTCCTCGCATTCGGCTGTCATCGAAAGAATACAACGAATGACCACTGTACTTCGAGCATCCACTGAAGGAGTTCCCTTGAACACTTCAGGAAAATGCTGAGTCATGCGTTTACCTATACCATGATGCTGACGTTCACCGACTGTAGTCAGTTCGCCTAAACGTTTTCGGGTTGTTTTATAGAATTCCTCCAAATCAGAAAGGACTTTTTGGCCTTGTACTGTGAGTTTATTGCCAGCTGCCGCATTTCTTAGTGTTCTTAACGGATTATCATAATCACCTGGAGCTATAAGCCACCTTGAACCATGACGTGCATAATGAGTGATATAAAAAGGTTCATAACCTTTTGGAGATTTTGTTAATGGTTTTACGGGTTCTCTATATGCTAAATAATTACTTGCTGACAATTGTGGGATCTGTCTGATTTCCTCTCTTGCTGTCTGAGCCTGTAATGGAGTACTGACAACTGATAATAACAAACATAAAGTTGCTGATTCTAAAAAATTTAGCCACCCATGATTAAATTTGTTTCGTTCTATTCTTAAAATTTTATTGGTCATATTATTAAGGTTTAGTAAATTCAACGGCAAAAATAGTAATAAAACATGAAAACCACAAAGAATTTCACACGAATATTATGATTTTAAACTCTTTAAACACCAAAAGGTCGCAAAGTTAATTTGTTGAGATTTTAGATCTAATACAAAAATCACTGGAATAACAACCGCACTGAAACAGGCGTATGGTATATGTTTATGACAATGATAGAGATGTAATATCATAAAAAAAACTCAGCCACATGCTTATGTGACTGAGTATGATGAGATTTGAATATTTTATATAAACCTGATAATCAATATTATTCATTGATTATATTCAACATCTTTATCGTTGCTTTTATAGCTGCTTCTGTCTGGTCGGCATCAAGTCCTCTTGTACGATACGATTTTCCTTCGTATGTCCATGATATTGTAGTCTGAACGAGAGCATCAGTACGACCACCCGGTGGTATGTTTACTACATAATTAGTAAGCCAGGGGAATGTGCGTTGCAGACGATCGCGATAGATGTGACGCACACAATGTACGAAAGCATCATATGTACCATCACCCATTGCCGATTCCTCGTAGATCTCACCATTGACCTCAAGTTTCACACTTGCCATAGGCTTCAGTCCATATGCAGTGCTGACCATATAACTAAGCAATCTCACCTTGTCATCAGGAGCAGTATGTTTAAGTACGTCGTTTACGATATATGGAAGATCATCCTGAGTTACAATCTGTTTCTTGTCGCCAAGTTCGATTATTCTTTCAGTAACTCGTCGTGTTTGCTCTGGAGTAAGTTCCAGTCCAAGTTCTTCAAGATTCTTGAGAATATTAGCTTTTCCACTGTTCTTACCGAGGGCATACTCACGTTTGCGTCCGAAACGTTCTGGCGCAAGATCATTGCAATATAGATTGTGTTTGTTATCACCATCGGCATGAACTCCAGCAACCTGCGTAAACACATTTTCACCGATTATAGGTTTGTTGGCAGGAACAGCAATTCCAGAATAACTTTCGATTAATCGACTGACATCATTGAGTTTACCCTCACAGATTCCAGTAACACAATTTAAGTGATCCTTTAATATTGCCTGAACACTACTTAATGGAGCATTTCCAGCACGTTCGCCCAAGCCGTTTATTGATGTGTGAATACCCTTACATCCGGCAAGTACTGCAGCAAACACATTGGATATAGCCAAGTCATAATCATTATGAGCATGGAAATCAAAGTTGAGATTTGGGAACCACTCAATCATCTTGGATATATACTCAGATGTCTGCATTGGGTTCAGTATTCCAAGAGTATCTGGAAGCATGAATCGCTTGATTTTTGAGTCCTTCAAGGCGTCCACGAAATCATGCACATATTCAGGGGAATTCTTCATTCCGTTGCTCCAGTCTTCAAGATATACATTCACACTGATACCCAACTGGTCTGCATACTCCAGACTGTTCCTGATATCTGCCAGATGTTCCTCCAGAGTTTTCTTTAGCTGATATTTACAATGGCGTTCAGAACCCTTACACAAAAGGTTTATATTCTTACAGCCACATTCATTAATCCAGTCCAATGATGTCTTGCCATCAACAAATCCCAACACCTCAACACGATCAAGCATATTTACTTGCTGTGCCCATCGGCATATATTTGTCACAGCTTCCTTCTCACCATCAGACACACGAGCTGAAGCCACTTCAATCCTGTCAACATTCAAGTCTTGAAGCAGCATACGAGCCACAATTAATTTCTCGTGAGGTACGAATGATACGCCATTAGTCTGTTCACCATCTCGCAAGGTGGTGTCCATGATCTCAATGACTGAACCATTAGGCCTGTTCATATTGTTCTATTTTATTCTTATTTTCCAAGAGGAAATCGATGTCATCAAGGGCATTCATCAAACAATATTTCTTGTAACCATTGATATCGAACTTCTCACTATGTCCTGTTGCAAGATTTGTTACTGTCTGATTTGGCACATCCACTTTCACCTCTGTTTTTGGATCTGCATATATACTATTGAATAATTCAGTCTGGAATTGTTCGCTTACTATTACAGGCAACACGAAACAGTTAAGGAGGTTATTTCTGTGGATATCAGCAAAAGAAGAAGATATAACCACACGAACTCCATAACCAGCGATTGCCCATGCAGCATGTTCACGTGAAGAACCTGAGCCCCAATTCTGTCCGCCAACGATAATCTCATGTACGCCCTCTTTTGGAGCTTCACTGAAATCAGGTTGGTTTAAGACGAAATCAGACACAGGTTTTCCATCTGCATCGAATCGCAAATCATGCATAAACGCATCACCAAAGAATTTTGGGTCACGTGTTGTTGAAGCCAAATAGCGTGCAGGTATAATCAAATCTGTATTACAGTTATCAATAGCTATTGGCAAACAAGTGGACTGTATTATATTGAATTTCTGTTTCATATATTTCTTTTTATAATTTACGTGGATCTGTTATTACACCTGTGATAGCTGAAGCAGCAACGGTAAGCGGGCTAGCCAATACTGTACGTGCACCTGGTCCTTGACGACCAACGAAATTTCTGTTACTTGTAGATATTGACAATTTACCTGCTGGCACTTTGTCAGGATTCATAGCCAGACATGACGAGCATGAAGGCAAACGCAATTCAAAACCAGCCTCTTCAAGAATCTTATCGATTCCTTCATCTATAATCTGCTGGCGTACAAGCCATGAGCCAGGAACGAGCCATGCTGTAACATTATCTGCCTTTTTCTTTCCTTTAACAACTGAAGCAAAAGCACGGAAATCCTCAATTCGACCATTTGTACATGCACCAAGGAATACATAATCAACTGGGTGACCTTCGAGTTTCTCACCTGGCTTAAACTGCATGTAATCCAACTGTGACAAGAATCCAGCCTTCTCTGCTTCAGGTATTTCATCAAGAGTTGGTATTGTACCATCGATTGCTATACCAGCTCCTGGGTTTGTTCCATAAGTGATGCGTGGAGTGATATCTTCAGCTTTATAAGTCACTTCCTTATCAAATACAGCGTCATCGTCGCTCTTTAATTTCTTCCATTCTTCAACAGCCTTATCCCAAGCCTCACCTTTTGGTGCATATTCTCTGCCTTTAAGATAAGCGAATGTTGTTTCGTCTGGTGCGATAATACCTGCACGACTACCCATTTCGATTGAAAGATTTGAAAGAGTCAAACGGCCTTCCATACTCATGTTGCGGATTGTACTACCTGCATATTCTACAGCATATCCAGTAGCTCCAGAGGTAGTCATCTGCGCCATAATATAAAGTGCCACGTCTTTAGCTGTTACGTTAGGACGAAGTTCACCTTCAATATTAATGCGCATTGTTTTTGGTTTTGCCTGAAGAATACATTGGCTTGCAAGTACTTGAGCAACTTCAGATGTACCGATACCCATTGCGATAGCACCTACAGCGCCGTGAGTACTTGTGTGAGAGTCACCGCACACGATTGTCATACCAGGAAGAGAAAGAGCCTTTTCCGGTCCGACTACGTGGATAATACCATTATCCTTAGTACCCATTGCAAAGTGACAGATACCAAATTCTTCGCAATTCTTCTTTAATGTTTCAACTTGCTTGCGTCCTACAGGGTCATTAATAACCTCTTGCTGATCTGATGGTGTATTGTGATCAGGCATTGCATACACATGATCAGGACGGAACACTTTAAGTTTCTTATCTCGCAAAGTATCAAAAGCCTGTGGTGTTGTCACCTCATGACAATACAAGCGATCGATATATAACTGCGTAGGGCCATCTTCAATGTTCTGCACCACATGTGCATCCCAAATCTTATCAAATAATGTATTCATATCGAATGTTTTATATTTTTTATTTTTAATAATCCTAATTCATTTACCTTAAAGAATAAGGCAACAAAAAACCTCTCTGCTCGTTTGGAGCAAGAAAGGCTTATTCATTTTAGTTGTTTATTCAAATTGTTATCAACCATACAGCCTCTCTCACTCCGAGCAACTAATTCGTAGTGACAGAATAATAATGCTGTTTATAATAGTTGAATACATAGTCATATTTTATTTTCCGCACGCAAAAATACAGTTATTTATCGACTTACACAAATAAAAACACATAAAAATACCTTTTCACTGACTATTTGTTGATAAACAATGATTTTCCTTATAATATTGTCGTATAAATATTACAGTTATTGAAATAAGTATATGTGGCATATATCAAATATCAGTTAGGATAAATGAAAAACGGCTCCTGATTATTTATTGTTTTTTCCACAATAAGGACAGATTCCCTTTTTACTTAATTTTGCGCCACAAGCTCCACATATGTAACTGCATCTGACATATTTTATATAAATGTAAACAAATGCTATAACATATACTATAGACAACAGCAATGACAAATACCAGAGATGCATTGCCGCAGTTAATGAGATTGTTAGATATACCGACATGGCAACACCTGATATCTCCAACAAGTATTTTAATCCCGGCAAAAAATAGAAATTATGATAAACATCTAACAATAAAGCAATTATCACGATAAGCAGCAACCACATCAGACTAATCAGCACAGACATGATTCCTGGTAGAACCAATGGGTTCAATGTTGGGTGGAAATAGTATTCCTGCCAGAATTCTGGCGCGAAATTCTGTATTCCCGTATAGATAATGGCTATCAGTGCAACCAAAGACAACATCAAATATGGATACAGGCTATCCATCTCGTTAAATTTGAATATTATCATACGATGTTGCAGACGTTGGCGTAAAAGGAATCCCACTACTCCAAACAGTACAAACACAGACATCCAAATAGCTCTTGTACCTGTAAGCCAGTCGATAATTCGGGACACCTCATCATCTGGGACTGCACTTTGGAGTAAATCTTTTTCATTAAGCCATCCCATTGTCAACTGGTCACGTGCCACCTTTACCCAAACGGTATCACCTAAATTCTTAATTTGCGCCACGGCTATTATATCATCTTCCATGACGAAACAGGTATCTGATAATTCGTCATCACGAGACACCAACATTACAGAGTCTTTCTTTACTCTGAAATTAAAGTTCTCTGTATAATGATGCGACAAGCGGAATTCCAAACTGTCAGCCTGTTCTTGAGTAAGCAACAGCAACGAGTCATTATTATCATTATCATACACAGTTTTATCTGCTTCAGACTCCACGACTTGCGCTCTGATCTGAACACATAATAAGAAAGAGAGTAATATGAAAAATAATGGTCTCATTTGTCGTTAGATTATATTATTTAACTATGATATACTTTCATCAGACATCTCTTACAATCAAATTCCAACCTGAATCGCTGTCCGTTTGCCAATGCAAGATATAAAGATGAATCTTTATCATTAACCGACTTGTTTATTAATCTCACATTACCTTCTGCGGCGTTCTTGTTTGAAACACGGGACTTCATACACCATCCCATTGCATATTTAATACAATGTTTGCAATACATAACGGGGATGTCCTGCTGATGTTCACGTTCGTATGCCCATTCTGTTGGTTCCAGTCCCTTATCCTCATAGAAACTCCACGATTTCCGGTTGAACACATTCAGGCCTACTGGATTCAAGACATCTAAATCCTTAAACGAGAACTGCTCTGTGTTATTGTTTTGTATTGTTTCTTTTTTCGTTAAAGCCTTCTCATTCACATATAATTCAGTGTCTTTTACCAACAAGCGGCGCCATTCGCTCAACAACGATGAAGGAATAAACCAGTTTTTCTTATATTCTATGGAAAGATTCCTCAATCTGTATTTTGTATCCCCTAATTTAGACAACTGACGTTTTATATTCTCACTTTGATGAGTGCGTGCCAATTCTTTCTGACACTCTACATCTATAGAATGATAAGTTCCGTAATCATCCGTCATAG
Organism: Bacteroidaceae bacterium; assembly: GCA_017614465.1. Taxonomy (GTDB): domain Bacteria; phylum Bacteroidota; class Bacteroidia; order Bacteroidales; family Bacteroidaceae; genus Colivivens. The sequence goes on from JAGABW010000031.1 coordinate 11,059, forward strand.
TCAGTTTAAAACCATTGGCAGTCTCATCCATAACGATATCAACTGGGATATACCGTTCTGCGCTATCATGCTGTAACACATCCTCGAAATGTTTATCCAGATTACGATATAACCGCATCTTTGTTTGCAAGTTACGAGGCATATTCAGAGGATAAAGTCTTCCATTTTCCACCTTATTCACTCTCATACCACACAATTTGCCTGTATGATCTATAAAACACAAACCATCACCATTGGCAAATTTTGATATACCCGCCACAGTAAACCAACCTCTTCCGATATCCTTTACTGTTCCGACTTCCTGACCGAGTGATTTAGGGGTGTCAAATGAAAATATCGAGTTATTACGCCCATGAAGGAAATATGTCGTAAAGCCACGGTTAAAACTCTTGTTTACATCAGGAACAAATTTATACTCTACACTTCCTACAGACGAACGTTCGTATTTATTCGGATTCTCCTTGATTATCCTGTCAAGAGCCTGACTATATGCTGCTGTGACATTTTTGACATATGATGCATCCTTAAGGCGTCCCTCAATCTTAAACGACACCGCCCCTGCATCAATCAGTTCTTTCAATGAATCAAGCAGACACAAGTCCTTCAACGACAGCATATGTTTTTTAGACAGAATACGTGTCTCACCTTTTGAGCCAGTCTGTTGTATCAGATCATACTCCATACGACAAACCTGAGCACATTCACCACGGTTCGCACTTCTGCCAAACAGGCATTCACTTGCATAGCATTGTCCGCTCAGACTCACACAAAGAGCACCATGGACAAAAACCTCTAATGACACTTCGGGGCATTTTTCATGAATCTTACGTATTTCATCCAATGACAGTTCACGGGCAAGTACAACCTGACGGAATCCATTCTCTTTGAGAAAACGCACTTTTTCAGGTGTGCGATTGTCCATTTGAGTACTTGCATGTAAAGGAATCGGAGGCAAATCCAATTTAAGCAGCCCCATATCCTGAACAATCAGTGCATCAACATGAATTTCGTACAATTCATTGATTAAAGTCTGCACCTCAAGCAATTCCTTGTCGTCAAATATCGTATTTATTGTCACATAGACTTTTGCATTAAACTTATGGGCATAATCAACCAGTCTGGCTATATCCTCAACACTGTTACCCGCTGCCACACGCGCGCCAAATCGGGGAGCACCGATATAAACGGCATCAGCACCGTGCTTGATAGCCTCAATACCGATTTCCGCAGTACGTGCAGGAGCCAGCAGTTCTAATTTTGTCATAATCTACAATAAATATAAATAAAAGTTATGACGACATGAATCAATCATGAATCTCATTAATATTAAATGGAGTTTCCTGATATACGTAATAGTTCAGCCAATTGGTAAACAACAGATTAGCTGTACCTCTCCATCTTACCATTGGAGGCATATCAGGATTATCATCCTTATAATAATATTTAGGTTTGTTTATATGTAAACCCTTAGCCAAATCACGCCTATACTCTGCATCTAAAGTACATGGAGAATATTCTGAATGTCCAGTTATAAAGAAGTCACGTCCATTACGTGCCATAACGATATGAACCCCAGCCTCGTCACTTTCCGAAATGATGTTAAGTTCTGGATGTTTGAGTATTTCATCCTTAGGAAGAGTTATATGACGTGAATGTGGTACATAATATTCATCATCAAACCCTCGGAATATTGGTAATTGTGGCATCAATGCATGATGGCGGAACACACCAAAGATTTTTTCAGGTGTAGGTTGTTTGTCTATTCCGTAGAAATGATATAAGCCAGCAAATGCAGCCCAACAGATATAGAGAGTGGATGTAACATTTGAATGAGCCCAATCCATAACCATCTGTAATTCATCCCAATAAGAGACCTCCTCATAATTATATTGTTCCAAAGGGGCTCCGGTAATAATAAATCCATCATATTTATTATTACGCATGTCTTCAAAATCATGATAGAAAGCACGCATATGCTCAATAGGAGCATTTTTAGAAGTATGCGATTTTATCTTCATGAATTCTATCTCAATCTGTAATGGTGTATTAGACAGAATACGCACAAAATCAGTTTCTGTAGTGATCTTTATCGGCATCAGATTCAGAATGGCAATACGCAAAGGACGGATATCCTGCCCGTGAGCACGAGTAGTATCCATCACAAATATATTCTCTTCCTTAAGCAACTCTATTGCCGGTAATCTATCTGGTAAATTTAATGGCATCTTCTATATCTCTATTAAACTTAATTATATACACAAAAGGGGCATATTTGATGACTCAAACTTGCCTTCTCTATTATTTATCCGTTGCAAAGTTACGAAAAAACTATGAAATGGCAATGTGTTACCAAAGATTGAAACGTTTATCTTTTGGAACAAACATAGCATCTTTTTCCGTTATATTGAATGCTTCATACCATGCGTCTATATGCGGAAGTGTTCCGTTAACACGCCACTCGCCAAGCGAATGAGGATCCATAGTGGTTAACTGGCGCATATTCTCTTCGGTTATATTCTGTGCCCATACGCCAGCATAAGCGAGGAAGAATCTCTGATCTGGAGTCAGTCCGTCAATTGTCTGAAGTTCCTTATCTTTGGTTGCATTCTTAAATGCAGTATACGCCACCATCAATCCACCGTGGTCAGCAGCATTTTCACCTTGAGTCAGTTCTCCGTTAGCTTTTAAGCCTGGCAACACCTCTATATTATTAAAGAAATCAATAATCACCTTTGTACGAGCAGAGAATTTTGTTTTGTCATCCTCAGCCCACCAGTTTCTGAAATTGCCATCTTTATCAAACTTACTACCCTGATCATCAAAGCCATGAGTCATTTCATGACCTATTACAACACCGATTGCACCATAATTGAAGGCATCATCGGCCTGCATGTCGAAGAATGGATACTGCAAAATTCCTGCAGGGAAACAAATCTCATTTGTAGAAGGATTATAATATGCATTTACCGTCTGAGGAGTCATATACCATTCTTCAGGATCTACTGGCTTCTTGTATCTGCGTTTAACATAATCCTCTGTTGACCATGCTGAGATGACTTTCATCTGTTCATACAATGAATTATCGGGATTGATTGTGAGTGAACTGTAATCTCTCCACTTATCAGGATAACCGATTTTCACACGGAACGAATTCAGTTTTTCCTTAGCACATAATTTTGTAGAATCGCTCATCCATTCCTGCTGTTCTATACGTTCGCCCAAAGCTTTTTGCAGATTACGTACCAGTTTCTGCATTCGTCGCTTATTCTCTGCAGGGAAATATTTCTTCACATACATTTCTCCCACAGCCTCCCCTAACACATTATTTACAGTATTTACAGAACGTTTCCATCTTGGCTGTTGTTCTTTTTTCCCCGACATTATAGCACCATAGAAGTCAAAATTCTCTGCATAGATCTCATCACCAAGATATGAAGCATTTCCGTCGAGCAATCGCCACTGCATCCAGTCTTTCAGTGTTTCCAATGGAAGTTCGTTTAATATATCCACAGCTGCCCTAACTGCCTCTGGCTGATCAACTGAAAGGGAATCAAGATCTGTAATCATCTGTGACTCAAAGAATTCATCCCATGGAAATTCTTCATAATCTGATTTCAGTTGCAGATACGACATTTTATTATAGTTGGCTGCAGGGTCACGAAGTTCAACTCTGCTACGTGAATTCTGTGCCATACGTGTTTCAAGTGTCATCACCGAATTCATCTTTCTTTGCGCAGTTGCATCGTCATCACCAATCAGTTTAAACATCTTTATGATATGCGACTTGAATGCTTCGCGGATTTTCTTGGTAGCTTCATCGTCCTTTACATAATAATCCTTGATTCCAAGTGTCAAGCCACTCTGACCAATCTCAACAATATTCACCTTACTGTTCATCATATCAGCACCAATACCCGATGCAATAAGGTGAGCGCCACCATACAATTGTTGTTTATTCAAATAACTGATAGCCTCCTGACGTTCTTTCAGTGACGCAATCTTCTCAAGGTCTTTAACAATAGGAGAATAGCCATCGGCATTCTGACGTGTTGAATCCATCATCATAGCATACAAATCACCTATTTTCTGAGCCACAGAGCCCTTTGAGTGATTTTCATGAGACAATTCCTCAATCAAGGTTCTTATCTGCTCACGATTATTCTCAGCCACAACATCAAAACTGCCAAAACGGGCATACTCTGGCGCCAACGGATGACTCTTTATCCATCCGCCACAAGCATACTGATAGAAGTCCTTTCCCGGTTCTACAGTCTTATCTAAATTCTCCATTTTTATACCAATTCCTAATTGGTTATTACAAGCACAACATGTCATCGCCATTGTTATTGATAATATTAAATTCTTTGTTTTCATATGGTATGTTCTATAATTAAGATTGTAGTCATTATTATTATCCACTTATTACAGAATCTCCATCACTTACCATCCACGTTATCACTCACTTACAAGTTTTTCCCATTCCGACATAGCCGCATCAAGCGCAGCCTGTAACTGACTGTATTGTTCAACCAGTTTCATGTCGTTCTTTTCAGATAACTTCATTTCCACTTCTGCTATTTCCTCTTCCAACTTACTGATTTTATCTTCACACATTTTTAGAGCTTTCTCGGCCTTAGCCTTGTTTCTCGCCAACTCTTTTTGTTGAGCATATGAAAGAGACCCCTGATTATTATTTGATTCTGTTGATTTTGTTTCTGAACGTTCTTTTGTCTGATTATCTTTTGAATGATTATCAACATGAATCTTAAACATCTCAGACTGCTCTATAGGTTCCCTAACTCCATGATCCTTGAAGACATACACCTTATCAACCAGTCCGTCAAGGAAATCACGGTCGTGGCTTACGATGATTGCTGTTCCGTCAAAATTCTTAATAGCATTCTTGAGGACATCTTTTGACTGCATGTCAAGATGGTTGGTTGGCTCGTCAAGAATCAACAAATTCACAGGTTGTAGCAGCAACTGAATCATAGCCAAACGACTGCGTTCGCCACCCGACAACACTTTTACATATTTGTCGCTGGCCTCACCGCCAAACATAAACGCGCCAAGCAAATCACGTATTTTCAAGCGTATATCTCCCGTTGCGACACGATCTATCGTATCAAAAACAGTTAGTTCGCCATCCAACAACTGGGCTTGGTTTTGGGCAAAATATCCAATCTGCACATTCTGTGCAATCTTAAGATTCCCATCGAAAGGAATTTCCCCCATTATACATTTCACAAGAGTAGATTTTCCCTCACCATTATTACCCATGAACGCGACTTTCTCGCCTCTACGGATACTCAAATTAACATTAGAAAAGATATTGTGATCACCATAGTTTTTACTAACTCCATCACAAATCACAGGGAAATCACCACTTCGCTGGCATGGTGGGAATTTCAGTCTCAACAAACTTGTATCAACATCATCAATCTCAATTGGGATAATCTTCTCCAATTGTTTTATACGGCTTTGAACCTGATTGGATTTAGTTGGTTTATATCTGAATTTCTCTATGAAATCTTTTATTTCCGCAATCTCTTTCTGCTGATTTTCATATGCACGCAATTGCTGTTCACGACGTTCATCCCTTAGATTTACATATTGGTCATATTTCACTTTATAATCATTTATATGGCCACATGTTATTTCTATAGTTCTGTTAGTAATATTATTTATAAAAGCACGGTCGTGACTCACTAAAACCACAGCTTTTGCAGAATTCTGGATAAATGTTTCCAGCCATTGGATTGAACCGATATCCAAATGGTTGGTAGGCTCATCAAGCAACAATAAATCAGGCTTTTGCAACAGAATTTTAGCTAATTCTATGCGCATACGCCATCCTCCGGAAAATTCGCTCGTAGGACGAGAAAAATCTTCGCGTTTAAAACCTAAACCAATTAATGTTTTATCCAGTTCAGCCTTGCGGGCCCATTCTTCTGTATCACTTCCATGAAAAGCCAAGCTTGCTTCTTCCTCCACAGTACGTCCGTCTGTAGTAAGCATCACCTGAGGCAAATAGCCAATTGTTATATCTTTAGGACGGGCAACGACACCAGATGTTGGTTCTTGCAACCCAGCAATAATCTTAAGCAGAGTAGATTTACCCGCGCCATTTTTTCCTACCAATGCAATCCTATCGCGAGGATTAATAACAAAGCCCACATTGCTAAACAAAGGTTTAGCACTAAATTCTACATATAATTGTTCTATTGAAACCATATCATTTGCAAAGATACGAATTATTTCACAAAAATATTCCAAAAAACACTCTATAAAGAATAAATTTATTATTTTTGCACTCGCTATCATTAAACTTATCAAAATTGAATTAACCAATGACAAACATTCAATTATCTATTTCTGACGCATTGTCCAACGGATGGGCCTTATGGAAAAAGCACTGTCTTTTATCAACTTTAATGTTTTTCGTTATCTCATATATTGAGACTGCCATAATACAGTTTGCATATTGTATATATATCATATTTTTATATATATTGGTTTGTATTGTCGCTACATATTTGCGGGAATCCACGGGCGGCACCGACCTCGTTACGAACTACATCGGCCACATTACGGACTACATCAATCCCGTTACACTTGTAGTGTTAACATTTTATGTAATACCATTCATACTGGCATACATCCTGGAATTACTCATTTACCCTTTACACATCGGAGCCAACAACTGTATGCTGAATATCAGCAAAAAGACAGAAAACGAAGTTTCATTAAAAGGGTTCAAGATGCCTGCCATTACATACTTAAAAGTACTCGCTATAACTTGTATAAGAGAAATATTAGCTTTTATAGGCCTGTTGCTTCTTATTATTCCAGGAATATATATTAACGCACGTTTGACATATGCTGATATTTATTTATTGGACAACCCGGAAAAAGGCATAGGCGACAGTCTGAAAGCAAGTTGGCGCATGACAAGAGGCAATACGCTCAACACAATTTTAATCAACATATTATCACCAATCATCAAGTTTATCGGATTATTATGCCTATGTATCGGATTTTATTTCGCAATGCCTTTGACTATGTTCATGAAAATCGAAGCATATTTCCAGATAAAAGACAATATAGAATCCGATATTTAAACCCTCAACACATCAAATAGTCAAAGTCTTGAAATCAGAAATTCTTGCATTATAACAACAATCGTACTCCTTAAAAAGCACGACATTTTAAGTCCATCAACTTGTATTTACGGATTCAAAGATGTCAATGTTACAAAGTAATAAGCAATAGTTACGTTTTTGAAACAAGTTTTTTATGGAATGTTACATTGTTATTAATTAATTTTGCTATCTTTGCAAAAATTTGTGCTTGTTTATCAGGATAATCAAATTCACGATTAATTTCAAACGATAAAACAACATAAAACACAAAAAACTGAAATAAATACATATATAAGAAAACAAACTAAACTTTAATACAAAAAAATGGAAAATCAAATTCAAACAGGAAACAACGGATTCTATAAGTTAAGTTGGATGCAACGCATCGGCTACGGTTCTGGTGACCTAGCACAAAACCTCATCTTCCAAACAGTAGCCACTTATCTGATGCTTTACCTTACTACAGTGCTGAAAATCAACCCCGCATTTGTAGGAGGACTTATTCTCGCCGTTCGACTCATCGACTGCTTCTGGAGTCCTGTTGTAGGTAAATTTATAGATAACCGCAATCCAAAATTAGGCAAGTATCGTGCTTATCTTCTCTACGGAGGTATTCCTTTGACAATTGCCGCTTGCTTGTTGATGCTTCCTCAGGCAGCCGAGTGGTCAATGGGCATGAAGATGGTTTACGCCACAGTAAGTTACACAGTGCTTAGTATGATTTATTCTGTGGTTAACATCCCTTACGGCTCAATCATGGCAAGTATGACTCGCGACAACGACGAGGTACTCATCCTTACATCAACCCGTATGGTTTGTGCCAACATCGGTCAGATTGTAGTTCAGGCAGGTTTCCCAATCGGTCTTGCAATGTTCCTACATGAGGCTATCAACTGGGATCAGGCTGTGTTTATGGCTATCGGTACAATTCCAGCCTTTATAATTCTACCTTCTCTTCCAATTTTAAAGAAATTGCTCGGCAAAAAAGGCCTTTATTATACACTTCTTACAATAGGCTTTATCGGATTCGCCATTCTGTTCAGCGTTGGCAAATTCGGCGACGTTAAAGAAAGCACATTAATTATTCAGATTGCTAAGATTATGACAGGCGTGGGCTTGCTCGTAGGTTCGCTTATGTGGGCTCTTGTACCTGAGGTAATTACAGAATCTGAATATCGCACAGGCAACCGTCCTGCTGCAACTGTAAATGCTCTTGCAGGTGTTGCTTTCAAGGCAGGATTCTCAATTGCCGGCTGGATTACTCCTTTGGTAATGAGTTATATCGGTTTCGACCTTGCAAGCGAAGAATCTGCATTGCCAACCGATCCAGGTGCGTGGTTTACTGTAACAAGTGTTTTTGCTCTCGTAGGATTTGTTCTCTTGACACTCTGTTTCATGGGTAGCAAAGAAAACATCACTACTACTCCTGAGAAACCAGTTTCATTTGGCGACATGCTTAAAGAGTTCAAGGCAAACAAATGTCTTCAACTCGTGCTTGGTATATTCGTAGTAGTATTCTTGGCATCGTTTATCAGTGCCCCTGTAAATGCTTACTACACAGAGTTGGGCAAATATTCCGACACTGTTCAGAATGCAATCTTATTGTTTACCACTATCATTCCTGCAATCCTTTTGATTATCGTCGGATACCTTGTCTATAAGTACCCTCTTACAGACGAAAGACTTGATGAAATCAATAAAGAGATTGAAAGTCGAAATGCTCAATAAAACGACAATTATGAATAGATTAACTATCTTATCTTTAGCTATATCTCTTTCTTCTATGTCAACACAGTCTGTGTTGGCACAGAAGACTATGAGAGAAGCATTCGATGGTAAGTTTCTCATAGGAACTGCAATTAACACACGACAAGTAAAAAGCAACGATCCAAAAGTAATCAACGTAATAAAAGATCAGTTCAGTGCTTTAGTTGCAGAAAACTGCATGAAAGCAGAAGAAATACATCCTAAGAAAGATCTGTATGACTGGAGAGATGCCGACGCCTTAGTTGATTTGGCTGAAAAGAACGGTCAGGTAATCACTGGGCACTGTCTGGTATGGCATTCCCAATGTCCATACTGGTTCTTCAAAGACGATATGGGAAATCAGGTTACTCGCGAGGAGCTAATCAATCGCCTAAGAGACCATATACATACCGTTGTAGGACATTATAAAGGAAGAATAAAAGGATGGGATGTTGTAAACGAAGCCATTCTTGACAACGGAGAATTCAGACAATCACAATTCTATAAGATTATAGGCCCAGAGTTCATCCGTCTTGCATTCCAATTTGCACATGAGGC
>JAGABW010000032.1 GCA_017614465.1 Bacteroidaceae bacterium
AATAAAGCCATCGACAAGGCTATAAACAAGAATCTCAAGGTTTTAAATATAGAAAACAAATTCGAGCCGCCATACGTAGATGTCGACTCGAATACAGCTTTAAGATATCTTCATGGAGAAGCATTAACCTTGCCAGCCGAGACACCACGTGGATTAATAACTATTACCTATCAAGGATTACCTTTAGGACAAGTAAAGAATATCGGTAATCGTGCTAACAATCTTTATCCAAAGGAGTGGCGTATCAGAAAGCAGATCTGATTAATTATGATTCTTCATCCAAGAATTTATATTCAAAATTAGTGCTCTTTGCAGATGGGAACTGACTACGTGGATCCACATCCTGACGATTTCTCAGATGGTTCACGATACGATTATAACAATCCAAAGGACTTGAAGCCTTCAGTTTTGCTCTGAAACGAGTATCTTTATACTGGAACTTATTTGTTTCAGGAATCTGTATTACTCTTTTGAATGTAAGAGCAGCATCGTACCATCCGATTTGTTCTTCTGCAAGTAAATCCATTACAGATTTCTTTCTTTCAGGAACATAAGTACCCTCAGCCTTCTGAGCATTACGTATACGTTCCATTTCTTTAAATTCTTCTAATGTACGTGCTTCTGTCTTTAAGAAAAGTACATAATTAGTGTATCCAGCCTTCAAACGGAACGGATAAAGATTATTTGACTTTTGGAAATTAATAATCTTATTGATGACAGAATCATCAATCTTAACTTCTTTCAAAGTTTGTAAAAACGCTACAACCTCGTCTAAGTTAGTTGCCAACGTGTCATTCTCAAAATACCTAATATACAAATTCATAAAAACAACAAATATAAATAATTAATTCATCAATTAATTAACTAAACGATTGTGCGTTTATCATAACATGCACATTTTTATAAGGTTTAACTAATTAATTCTTAATAATACGTTTTTTTAATCTGTCTCTATATTACGATAAATATTTAAACAATAGATAAAAATCTCTCTCTATAATGCAGTATCTAAGATACTGAGCAATATCCACTTATTACAGCGCAAAGATAATAATTATTTTATCAATACACAATATCAAATCGTATTTTTATACTTTATTAATTAAAAAATATAGTTTTCCTCTGATTCTTCACTTCTTTTGTTTCTCTGATTAATGCTATTACGCTTGTTTTCAGAGCTACGACTTGATTTGTTATCATCTTTATTACTAAACTCTTCTATTGAGAGTCCGTATGTAGTACGAAGCACACGGAACTCTGTTCTTCGATTAAGAGAGTTACAAATTTCCTGCTCTTCCTTTTTCAGTTTTGAGATAAATTCCTCTGTAAGTGTATCTCCCTCATTCAGGAACGGATGTGCTTCTGCAAGTTTTCTTCTAACTAATTTTGGTCGGCTCTCGCCATATCCCACTGCGGTAAGACGGTCTTTCTTGATACCATGTTCTATAAGATATCTTACGACCGACTCTGCTCGTCGTTGTGACAGACGTTGGTTATAAGCATCATTACCACGGTAATCACAATGGGCTGATAACTCGATTGTTATATTAGGATTCTCGTTAAGCATAACCACCAGTTTATCCAATGCATCTGTGGATTCTGGTGTAAGTGTTGCCTTATCGAATTCATAGAATATATTATCAATCAACACAGGAATATTAATTGGTGGAAGAGGGAACTGCAGTGTGTAGTCTTCGCTCTCTTCAGACTGTCGTACACTTATTTCCTGTTTCACATTCAGATAGCCAGCAGATGTTCCAAGCATTACATATTTCACACCTGGTTTCAATATTTTCTGGAACGAGCCATCGCCTTTCACACTGATTTTCTCATTTGTTCCATCATCACCGACTACATAAACAAGAGCTTCAGGGAGTTCATATCCGTCTTTCTCATACACCCATCCTGTAACGGTTTGTAAAATCTCGGGCAGTTCAAAACTATATATATTTTCCCAACCACGATTATTATCGCCACGGCTTGACGAGAAAAATCCGCGATTGTGCAAGCCATCGAAAGTCATTCCAAAGTCATCGGCACTGGAGTTCAACGGATATTGTTGGTTTTCAACGATCCAACCTCTTACAGAATCGGGAGCAGCAATAAATATGTCCAATCCACCCATTCCCGGATGTCCGTCAGAAGAGAAATACAAATCACCGTTTGGTCGGAACGAAGGGAACATCTCATTACCGGCTGTATTGATTGGACGCCCTACATTCTCAACTCCACCGAAACCGTTATCAAGAATACGTGTTCTCCATATGTCATATCCGCCTTCTCCACCTGGCATATCACTCACGAAATAGAGCCATTGTCCGTCGGGAGAAACTGCCGGATGAGCATAAGATGATAGAGTGTCTCTTGATAATTCACATTTTACAGGCTTTCCCCATGCGGCATCCGAACGGCTTGACTTAAATATCTCGGCATTTCGAGGATAGTCTGGATGTGATGCACAACGGGTAAAGTATAATGTTTTACCGTCGGGAGAGATACAACTTACTCCATCTTCATATTCAGAGTTGATGTCAGACTCTATTTCCTCTATTGCTTTCCATTTCTTGTTTTCATCCTTACGTGCGATAAACATATCGGCATATTTCACACCTGTCACACCATTTGTTTCATCACCAATGGCATCCCTGCGTGTAGATGTAATGATTATCTGGTCGCAATCATCACCAAACAACATTGGAGAGAAATCAGAACGTGAGGAATTGAAGAAGCCTTCTTTTTTAACCTTATATAAATTAGGATTTGACTTCCACTGCGGCGCAAGTTCACATGAAAGCAGACCTGCATGTCCAAGTTCACTACTTGGATCTATCTGGACATACTGTGAGAATGATTCACGGGCAGCCTTATAATTTGCGAGTTTTAGTTGTTGCATACCTAATTGCAACAAAGCCGTACTATCAGGGTGACCATATCTCACCGCATTCTGATATGCCTGCATGGCTTTCTGAGGGTTATTTATCCTCCTATAGCAGTCAGCCATCCTAAAAGCTCTGTCAGCCCTTTTAGGTTTATCCTTTGTTGGTATAGCCGAATATGATTTCTTATAGAATTGTGCAGCAGAATAATATTCACCCATAGAATAAGCCTGTTCACCTTTCTTAAAATAAACAGCCTCGTTACTACATGACACAATAACTGATAACGCCACAAGTATTGTGGTTATATAAGCGATATTATATTTTCTTTTATTATTCATTATATTCTCTGTGCTACACTTATCATGTTATCTGATGACAGAATCGTCGGAATGTTGACAGCGGGAGTATGTACATTCAAAATAATAACGGAAATACACGTTATTTATTGCATATACTATACCCTATTCGTCAAACGGACGTCTGAACGTGCATCCTTCTTTCCAGCGTGAACATCCATATGATGTCTTACCTTTTATGATGACTCCTTTTCCACACTCAGGACAAGGAAGACCTATCCAAGAATCGGTTGAATCTACTTTATTCTCAACAGTCTTTGTTTTTTTGCTTCCACCACGCGACTTTGTCGATTTTGGTTTGAAGCCTGCAGGCACCTGATCGGATACATTCTTCTTTTGTTTAGAACGAGTCGTCTTGCTTTTCTCTTCAGCCTGTTGTACGAATTCTATATATCTGTTAGAATTATCTGCTCTTACTGTATTTATCAGATCCACAACCATTTGCTTCAGTTCTTCGATAAATTGTGAGGCAGAATAATCATGTCGTTCAATCTGACGGAGTTTCTTTTCCCATATACCTGTCAGTTCGGCACTTTTGAGCAATTCCTCATGTATGAGTCCTATCAGCTGTATGCCAGTAGGAGTTGCTATCAGGTTCTTGCGTTCCTTCCTTATATAATTTCGTTTAAGAAGGGTTTCAATTATTGCCGCACGTGTTGATGGGCGTCCTATACCGTTCTCTTTTAAAGCATCGCGCAATTCCTCGTCGTCCACCAACTTACCAGCTGTTTCCATTGCTCGCAGAAGGGTTGCTTCAGTATATAATTTAGGTGGTGTGGTCCATTTCTCCATCAATGACGGAGTATGAGGTCCGGATTCACCTATTTTGAATTCAGGCAACACTTTCTCGTTATCCTGATTATCCTGAGAATCGGTATCAGACTGGTTTTGAGCATAAATCGCTTTCCAGCCCTGACTGAGAATCTGTTTACCTGTAGCCTTAAACTCCACAGAACCGATTTCCTTGTCATTCTCGTCTTTACATTCACTAAGTACTGTAGTAGTCAGGAACTTACAGTCAGGATAAAACACAGCAATAAAAGAGCGTGCCACCAAATCATAAACTCTTCGTTCCACATCTGTAATATTATTTGCAGGTTGTCCAGTTGGTATGATTGCATGGTGGTCAGTCACCTTGGAAGAGTCAAACACTTTCTTGCTTTTTATAAGAGTCTTACCCTTCAAAGGTTGGGTATATTGTTCATATCCACGAATACCCATTAATATATTAGGACATTTTGGATAGATATCATCACTAAGGAAGGTTGTATCTACACGTGGATATGTAGTTAGTTTCTTCTCATAAAGGCTTTGGATTGTCAGCAAAGTCTGTTCTGCCGAATAGCCGAATTTTTTATTACAATCCACCTGAAGACTTGTAAGGTCATATAATCGTGGAGGAGCTTCAGTTCCTTTCTTAGATTGTACATCGGTTATCACCAGAGGCAGATTCTTCACCTTTTCCAGATAAGCCTCACCTTCTTCTTGTGACAGGAATTTTCCTTTCGTAGCCTGAAAAGTCGTATCGCGATATACAGTTGAGAGAATCCAATATTGTTCTGGGACGAAGTTGTCTATTTCCTCCTGACGATGAACAATCAGAGCCAGGGTTGGTGTTTGTACACGTCCGATACTCAATACCTGTCTGTTCTGACCGTATTTCATTGTGTATAATCGTGTGGCATTCATTCCCAAGGTCCAGTCACCGATTGCCCTACTTAGTCCAGCCTCATAAAGTGACTGATATTCACTCTGATCCTTAAGATTTTCAAATCCCTTTCTGATAGCTTCTTCAGTAAGCGAACTGATCCACAAACGTTTCACAGGGCATTTCACACCTGCTTTCTGCATTACCCATCGTTGTATCAGTTCTCCTTCTTGCCCGGCATCACCACAGTTGATTATCTCATCGGCATCTTTCATAAGTCGCTCAATCACCTGAAATTGAGCCTTTATACCTTTATCATCTTTTAGTTTGATTCCAAAACGAGGAGGGATCATTGGCAAATCCCACATATCCCAATGTTTCCACCTGTCGGTATATTCTCCAGGAGACTTCAGTTCGCATAAATGTCCAAAAGTCCATGTAACCTGATAACCATTACCTTCAATAAATCCCTGGCGTGTCTGGGTTGCCCCTAACACGTTTGCGATATCTCGTGCAACAGTTGGTTTCTCCGCAATACAAACCTTCATATTTCTCCTTTATTATTTACGGTATCATTCAGTTAATAACTATCTGTAGAAAAGTCTGTTCAGCATCCTAACTTATTCATTATAACCGTGCGGCAATTCTCCATCAACCATTTAGGTGTACTGGTTGCCCCACATATTCCCACAGATTTAGCATTCTCAAACCATGAGAAATCTATTTCGTTGGCATCATCAATAAGATAAGAAAGAGGATTTACCTTAAGGCATTCCCCGAAGAGGACTTTCCCGTTAGAGCTTTTCTTGCCACTCACAAATAATATAACATCATGTGACTCAGCAAAATCCCTTATATGCGACATTCTGTTTGCCACTTGTCGGCATATAGTGTCAAAATAGCAGAACACGGCATCACCTTGCATATGTGACTGGATATAATCCACTATCTCACGAAAGCCATCGAGCGATTTAGTTGTCTGACTATACAATTGGATATTATGATTGAAATCCAGTTTTCTGGCATCATCCATTGATTCTATAACAATCGCTGTACCGTCGGTTTGTCCGACAAGTCCCACCACTTCGGCATGACCGTTTTTACCGTAAATCACAATCTGAGTATGGTTTTCGGTTTCACTCAGGCTTGCTTCATATGCTGTACGTATCCTTTTCTGCAGATTCAGAACTACGGGACATGTCGCATCGATGATCTCAATATTCTGTTCTTTTGCCTGAAGATATGTTGACGGTGGTTCTCCATGAGCACGAAGTAATAATTTCGTGTCATGTATATCACACAAATGAGCCTTATCTACGGTTATCAGCCCCAAATCCTTCAATCTGTCACATTCACGACCGTTGTGAACGATATCGCCAAGACAATAAAGAGAGTCTGAGTTTTCCAATTCAGTCTCTGCCGCCTTGATTGCACGAGTCACACCATTACAGAATCCAGAGCCGCTGTCTATTTCTATTACCATTATATGTCAATGAATTTGTCTGTTCATTCAGTCTGTTCATTCACGATTGCAGAAACTCAGTCATGCAGACTGATTTGCCTTATCAACAGCCTGAGTGAACATATCCAATAATATCTTATTCTGTTCTTCCTTTGTAAGATTACTGTTATCAAGCACAAGGGCATCATCTGCCTGGCGCAAAGGATTTACGTCACGATGAGAATCAATATAATCGCGTTCCTGAACATTCTTCAGAATCTCATTATAATCAAGATTCTGATCACCTTTCTCTTGTAATTCCTTGAATCTGCGCATTGCACGAACCTCTGCCGATGCTGTAACAAACACTTTTAATTCAGCCTGAGGGAAAACTGCAGTACCGATATCACGTCCGTCCATTACAATACCCTTCTTTTCTCCCATTTGTTTCTGTTGCATTGTCAGTTTCTCCCGAACAAAAGGCAAGGCTGCAATAGGACTAACAAGATTTGAGACTTCCATTCCACGTATCAAATCCTCGACAATCTCACCATTCAGACAAGCCAAAGGCTGTTTTGTCTCCTGGTTCAACACGAAACTGATCTCAACATCCTTCAGTTGTTTTTTCAGTTGTTCCTCATCTATCCATACCGAAGAGTCATTATCGGTCTTATTCTTTATCAATCCATTACGTATAGCAAACAATGTGACAGTACGATACATTGCGCCAGTGTCCACATATATGTAACCGACTTCTCTTGCCAACCACTTAGCCATCGTACTTTTTCCACAAGATGAATGTCCGTCAATCGCTACTATTATTCTATTCATATATTTATTTCTGTTTAATCGCCATAAAATGGTATAAGTAAGTTATATCTTCACCATTAATATTAATTTCAGAGTTCTTCGGAGTCGAACCGTCCGTTATCGTCAGAACGTATAACTTAAGTTTGCCAATAACGAAGAACTTGACACATGATATTTCCCATACGCCACACCAACCTTGAATTTCTTGACAGCCAGTCCTGCTCCAAGAGATAATCCAGCCCATTTACTACTGTCTGCGACCTTCATTTCGTCGGCTCTTAGCGGATTATATCCCACGGCAACCCATGTTGCATCAGAAGGGAAGATATCAAGTCCTAAGGTTATATGATGCTTTGGTTTCTTATACTTCCATGAAGTAAGTTTATCGAATGTGAGAGAAACTCTCAGAGGAGCATTATTGAAATCCTTACTTATACCCAACACCACATTACAAGGCAATGATTCATGTGTCTCATGCAAGGCTTTTACCTGACCGCCTACATTTTGCGCCACAAGTCCGATTGACCAGCCATGATCCTCGTCGTAATAATTCAATCCGAGATCCACACCTAAGGCAACAGACGAGAATTCGCCATAATTAGACATCAGGACCTTTGCCTGAACACCACCGCTCCATTTGTCACTCAACAAATATGAATAACCGCCTTGAATATTAATATCATTAGCTGAGAACGTTCCGAGTTCTTCAAAATCCTCATTTGTCTCATGCATCTCACCATAATTGAGCACCATGGCACCTAAAGCCCACGAGCCACGTTCTCCAGCCTGTTTCACAAACGAAGCACTGAATTTATTCGAACTGGCCATATATGAAGTGTAATTGAAATTAAGTGTCTTATCTGACACATTACACATCAATGCAGGATTGGTGAAAAACATTGTTGCATCGTCCTCAATAATACTCACGTTATTTCCACCCAAAGCAGCAGAATGGGCAGATGTGGGAATACGCAAGAATTCGTATCCTGTATCATCCTTTTGGGCTGACACCAAACACGAAACCATACAAAATGAGATTATCAGAAACAGTCTGTTCATATATAACTAAACGAGTTTTATTCTTGTGATTTTCTTAATTCATCAAAATATTTATTGATCAATCCGTTAGCCGCCATAAACGATGTCATTTGTCCTCCAAGTACCATTTTCTCCATTTCCGGAAGCATCTCCTTGATGGTTGGATTATAATAGAAATCATTACGCAACTGTTCATTTATACTTTCATACATCCAGTATTTGGATTGTTCATTCCTACGATATTGGAAATACCCTGATTCCTTAACTTTGTCAATATAGTCAAATATCATCTTCACCACCTTATCAACATTTAGGTTATAAAAACCTGAATAGCACAGAACCTCTGGTATAATTCCACTTGCTGGTTTTGGGAACAGATGCAAAGCATTACGGAAGTGGCTGGCTGCCAACTCTGCTTTTTCCACATTATTGCCATCAGCCTTATTTATCACGATGCCATCGGCTATTTCCATGATACCGCGTTTTATGCCTTGCAATTCATCACCTGTACCAGCCAACTGAATCAGCAGGAAGAAATCAACCATGGAATGACATGCTGTCTCACTTTGTCCCACACCAACTGTCTCAACAAATATCTTATCATATCCAGCTGCTTCACACAAGATGATTGTCTCACGTGTCTTACGAGCGACTCCACCTAATGAACCAGCCGTAGGTGAAGGGCGTATGAACGATTTGGGATGAACTGCAAGCTGTTCCATACGGGTTTTATCACCGAGAATACTTCCCTTGGTCTTCTCCGAACTTGGGTCTATAGCCAACACCGCCAGCTTTCCGCCATATTGCTCCAGCACCTTCAATCCGAACATATCGATACTGGTACTTTTACCTGCTCCAGGCACACCACTGATACCTATACGCACAGAATTTCCGCTATATGGAAGGCAAAGTTCAATCACTTTCTGCGCAATCTTCTGATGTTCTCTCAGTGTACTTTCAACCAAAGTGACAGCTTGGCTCAACATAGCGACATCCCCACGTAATATTCCATCCAAATATTCTTCTGGAGTATAGATCTTTGTTCTCCGTTTTCTGATTTTACTAAGATACGGATTCACAATTTCTTGATGATCAACACCTGAGTTAACCATCAATCCTTCATATTCACTACTATTTTCAGGATGTTCCATATTCAGATAGTATATAATTATAACGTGAAAATGCTCTTTTTATTATTTGTTTACAAATATACGAAGATTCATTGAGATAAACGAACGATTTTATAAGAATATTCGTACCACAAACATATAACGGATTTCAGCATGATAAATGCCCTACCACAACAAATCACACTCCAAACGCCCCGACAGACAAAAGGGTTTTCAGACAATCCAATGCCCCGTAAGTTGAAAATAGAAAATTAAAAGTTCTCAGGAGCAAAGAAAATAAACATCAATTATTGCGTTCCAGCGCCATGATTGCTATTTACGGCAAGACTATTAAGACAAATGATATAAAAAGCAAAACGACCAATCATTCTTTATGGAGAATGACCAGTCGCTTAACCTTATTTACTTTGAAGTTTATTAAACTTCAGCCTGTACAGGTACGATTGAAATTGTAGAGCGATCTTTGTAACCACGCTTGAAAGTTACAATACCATCAGCAAGAGCATACAAAGTATCGTCCTTACCGATTCCTACATTCTTACCTGGATAGTGAACAGTTCCACGCTGACGAACCAAAATGTTACCAGCTTTAGCATACTGACCACCGAATAATTTAACACCGAGTCGTTTGCTGTGTGACTCACGGCCGTTCTTTGAACTACCTACACCTTTCTTATGTGCCATGTTAATTTACGTTGTTTTAATGGTTAAACTTAAGCGACAACACTCTTGATTGTCAATTCTGTAAACTGCTGACGATGACCACGGAGTTTCTTGTAACCCTTACGACGGCGCTTGTGGAATACGAGTACTTTATCACCCTTTACAAGAGGAGAAACTACTTCACACACAACTTTTGCACCTTCAACTGTTGGAGTACCTACAGTCACTGCGCCTTCATTGTCAACTAATAATACTTTCTCGAACTCAACTTGTTGTTGAGCTTCAGCGTCCTTAAGGTGATGAACGAAAAGCTTCTTTCCTTCTTCAGCCTTGAACTGCTGACCGTTAATTTCTACGATTACGTACATATTTTTATTATTAAACGGGTTTGACCAAGGGGCGAAGATTCATTAAATATCAACTGATATCTGTATAAAATCTTACTTTTATAAGCCTCTTTGGCATAAATCGGCTGCAAAGATAATAATAATTTATCACATAACAATATTTATTGCAAATTTTCTTTCATTTTCTTGTTCACATAAGATTTTTTAACACGATATTCATATGGAATTCAATCAAGAAAACTGAAAAAGTAGAACAAATGCCGTTGCAGCAAGAATGAGTCCGAGAACCTGCAACAGTCTAAGTCGCTCTGAGAAAAACAGCACCCCCACCAATGTTGACAACAACACTACAGACGTGTGATACATCGGATATAGAACACCTGTTGACAAGTCTAACAACCCACGAAGTATAAATGCGGTACATCCGGCATTTAACACCCCTAACAATCCGCCACCTACGACTACACGCCATCCTAATCGATGTTTCTTGAAACTACCAGAAACCACACAAATAAGTAAGGACAGAAGCATAGCCATAAGGAATATATTGCCAGTAAGCGCATTTAATTTAAAGCCGACCAAAGACGAATTCTGACATTGTTCGGAAACTGTATGTTGAAGTAACTTCAGTGAGAAATCGCATATTCCATAAAAAAAGAACACACCCATTAATCCAACCACCGAATAAACACCCATCTTTGGCGACACCGGAGCATACTTATCCTTTCTTCCTCGCCCTTTCCCACCTATTGGCATCACGATACACACCAAAGCCAAAAGAATCAATGATATTGGTATTAACGCTGGCGCAGGCTGATCAAGAAACGCCCAAGACAAAACGACAGGCAGCACCAGGGATGCTTTAGCCGCAACCGTAGTAAGGGCCACCCCGTTAAGACTCACAGATTTTCCCATCATAACGAAAGCTATCATAAAGAAAGCACCTACAATCAACGATAGAAAATACACCATTGGCGATAAGACATAGGCATCCCAGCCCACATCCGACATCATCGTGGCATTATAAGATATCGGAATCCAATTTATCAGTACCGCAGCAATATAGTTGAAAAGTACAATCTGCTTTATATCCAGATTATACTTATTAAATACCTTAAAAAGCACGTTACACGTTGTACCACAAAGGATAGCCAAAAGTAAATATAACATAATCAATCTATTATTTCGAGATGCAAAAATATAAAAAAAAGGCGTTTCATCAAAATGAAACGCCTAATGGATTGTATATTTTATAGAGTTAACTTTCAAAAGAAGAGCGTTATTTCAATATAGAAATGTTGCTCACTAAGGCAGCTACTATAACTACGGCTGCAACTAAAATACCTAAAATTTCCATAATATATAAATTTTAAATTAATAAATAAAATCCTAAAAACAGAGTTGGGGACACATTTTTTAATTATCATGTGTAATCATCATCTCGTTTCATCATCCCCTTCTCTCCAAGGGTTGGGGTCACACTTGACCTTGCCCCTAAATGTTTAACATTAACTAATCAAATCTTAATTAACCAATCAAACTAACCTTTTAAAAACTAATCAAACTAACTTTAACCTAAATACTAACCAATCTTTAACCTTTATATTATTCCATTTGCGTTGTCTGCGTTTAAACATCTTCATGATTTTTATTTCTTATCATTAAATGTTATTTTTACTCACATCATCTATAGACTAAGTCTTGAGATGTTCTTTTGTGCCATTTAACAAATCCTTGGTTTTACTTATTATTTTATAATGTTTTCAACCTTGTTTTTGTCTTTTGACACTGCAAAGGTAAGGCGGTTTTACAAACCCACCAAATATTTTTCAAAAAAAAGCGCAAAACTATATTATTTATTGATTTAAATCAACTTGTGTGTCCGAGCACGTGCTCATTTTACATCGTAATGAGCAATTTTATTTCGGTGTGTACGCACACAACAGCACATTAAACGAGTATAAAAACCACCACTTTTATCGGAAATCCGCCCCATATCTACGTACCCCACCATACACCACCATCAAACCCATTTTACCGCATACAATTATGGCCGAATCATTCAATCACACAAGAACGACCAGACAAACACACGAAAAAGAGAACGGATTAACACGCAATATTATTGATGATTATCGCAAAATAACCGAACCAACAATAATATTATCAAATTTTGGAGAATAAATAGCGGCACATGGCGCATGATCGCCACAAGACAGGGATTCCATCTTTGACAGGACCTCGGAATAAGAACATGAATCCACATCATAAATCACGCAGTCTGCATCTCCGGCAGAATCAACACCACAATTAAGATGATTCCTCTCACATAAAGCTTTAACAGCAGGCATATTTGCATCTGATACATCCAAAAAGAATTTCACCTTTTTCAAATAAGCCGAATCAGACACTTCACCAACAAACACTCGTCTGAGTTTTCTACGAACAAACTCAGCCACACCCTTTCCCCAAATAGCCATTCGTACAATAAGGGAAAGAAACCAACTACGATTAGAATAATACTTACTAAAGAATATCAGCATTGCCTGATAAAATATCTTCACATACCTGTAAGTATCCTTACGTGTACTCTCACCTTTATAATGTAATATACGCAATGGCAAATAATAGTTCTTATGCCCTGTAAGCAACAAGCGATACGACAAATCAATATCTTCACCATACATAAAGAATGATTCATCAAAGAACCCCACTTCGTCAAGAAGAGAACGTCGGATAAACATAAAAGCACCGGAAATGATTTCAATCTCGCTGCATTTATCCTTATCAAGAAACATCATATGATATTTCCCTATAACACGATTTCGAGGGAACAGCTTACTCAATCCAGACATATGAAAGAAAGCCGTTGAAGGAGTTGGCACACCACGACGTGACTCTTTAGCAAATGTACCGTCAAGATTAAGCATTTTCACTCCACATGCGCCAATCTGAGGGTCATTATCCAAACAATCCACACATCCTTTGAGTACATCTTCCCCAACAATGGTATCTGGATTAAGCAACAACACATATTCAGCAGAAGTCATGCTCAATGCCATATTATTAGCCTTTGCAAAGCCTACATTAACATCATTCTCCACATAGACAACCTGCGGATAACGTGCACGAAGATATGAAACAGAATCATCACCGCTCGCATTGTCAACGACAAAAACCTCGCCATCAATATCTTTCATTGCACGAAAAACAGAGTCAAGGCATTGTTCCAAATGAAAACGGACCTTATAGTTTACTATGATTACTGCTAATTTCACCTTACATCAATCTTCTGTTACGTCAGTTGTTACATTATTATCAAGTTGCTCAATATAATTATTTATTTTTTCCTCAGACGGAATACACATCATGGTTATGACCATGTCGATGCATGCACATAAAAGACCAATAGTGTCTAACAACAAAAAGTATAAGACAATGCCAAATAATGCAGCAAACATCAACATACCTATACGAATAACACTCCACAAATGATACGAGCTGAGAGCCTCATCATGATTCATACGCTTCAAACTTTTGTGCGTATTGAGAGTGAAAAGCTTTAAAGACAAAACCACAAAACTGAGAGTTACGACAACACAAGCGACATTTAAATAATATGCCAGTTTACTGTTTTCCTCCACACAATATAATCCATTAGGAATGAGATTCATTTCACCGGCAACAAATGTCATTATCACAATCAACCACACCAACACATACTCACCCACCAACCACTTTAATACTTTTTTTATATTCTTTGTCATAATCTCTTATATTTATTTTCAAACTCACCGGGTCACTTATTTCACCTTCGTAAAGAAAGACGATTCAAACTTCATATGTGACGCATGAGTTAAACATGTCGTATTTATATTATATATCAGTTTATGTATTTATCATTATAATTATACACATCAGCCACACTTATCTACGAGAGAAAACTATGCAAACGGTACTCTATTAACGATAGACCGGCCTAAAGTAGCCTCGTCTGTGTACTGCAACTCATCATTCACAGACAATCCACGCGCAAGAACTGTCAACTTCACAGTTTCCGTGAAAGTTTTGAGTTTACGCGATATATAGAAATTCGTTGTATCTCCCTCCATTGTGGAACTCAGCGCAAGAATCACCTCCTTCACACCTCCTTCGCTTACACGATCAACCAAACTTTGAATCTGTAAATCAGAAGGACCCACACCATCCATCGGACTGATAACGCCTCCAAGCACATGATACAATCCATTATATTGCATTGTAGCTTCAATCGCCATCACA
Organism: Bacteroidaceae bacterium; assembly: GCA_017614465.1. Taxonomy (GTDB): domain Bacteria; phylum Bacteroidota; class Bacteroidia; order Bacteroidales; family Bacteroidaceae; genus Colivivens. The sequence goes on from JAGABW010000032.1 coordinate 14,594, forward strand.
TCTTGAATATTTTCGACAACACAGACTATAGATGTATCACGCTTTGAATCGCCACATATTCCGCAGACATCAGAATCCGAAATATTATGGCAGACTTTACAATATTTCACTTCGTGTCTTAGACGAACTAAAGCATTAGCCATTGCATCAACAGAATTCATGTCCATTCTTAGTATATGCAAGACCAAACGCAATGCAGTTTTACGCCCTACTCCAGGCAGACGAGACAATTCGTCGACCGCACGTTCAAATAAGACTGAAGAAAAATGAGGTTCCATCTAAATCAAAATAACATTCCTACATTTGTGGCGACAAAGGTACAAAATAAATCACAAAAAGCCACCTAAAACCACATTTTTTAATAAATATGACTGTTTCTTTAAAAAAAATCGAAACTTTAGCACCAATTATTTGCATGGTAATAATTTTTGGTTTATCTTTGCAGTACTCCTTTTTACAAGAATGGTCTAGATTAAATTTTAAAAATGTGTACAAAAAATTTTTAAAAGGTGTAGGCCTATTGAAAAAGATGAGTAGAGAATATATTAATTGTGTAAGAAATTGATTAGTTAGTACTAAAATGTTCATGTAGAGCATCAGGTATCCCCTGAGGAGCTACAGCATTAAAGTTATGAGTATAAGATACAGATTAACCACACTCAAGGACAACATCAGCAAAAAGCCGAAGAAAGGTTATTATGCTCAGGTGGTAACCAAAGGGACGATAGACACAAAAACCCTTTGCAAGCATATCACTAATAGTTGTTCACTAACTAATGCCGATATGGCCGCCGCCATCATCTCTCTTGCACAGAACATGACAGAATACCTGTTAGATGGATATAATGTCAACATTGAGGGAATAGGAACTTTTTCGCTTTCGGCAGAATCAAAAATTGTAGACAGGCACGAAGAAATCCACGCCCAATCCGTACAGGTAAAGAACATCAACTTTCGCCCAGCAGTAAGCATGAAGAAGGCAATGCTCGAAGCGAAGTTTGAACGGGAGAAGACCGATAAATAAAAAAATGCAAGAGTTTAGATATTAATCATCTTGCAGATTATCAGTTGATATTCTCCAAAAACAAGATTACATTTAGTGAGATAATAACAACAAGTATTAATAAAGAAAATTCCAACAAAATGAAAAAAATCCTCTTTCTTGGCTTAGCCATCGTTTCAGCTTTAACAGTGGTTTCATGTAAATCAACAGAAAGCAGCTACAAAAAAGCATACGAAAAAGCTCGTGCTCAAGAAACAGCACAGCAAGCAACAACTCCAGTTCAAGTAACTCCAGTAATAACAGAAACTGTACCAACTGTTGCTCCAGTACAACAAGAAGACTACTCAGATCTTCGTACAGAGAAACTTACAGCTGTGAACGGAGCTACACTTCAAGCCTACAATGTAGTATGCGGTTCATTCAGAAGCCTTGACAATGCAAACAATCTTCGCGTTGCATTACAAAACAAAGGTTATTCTGCAGTTGTAGCACAGAATCCAGAAACAGGAATGTATCGAGTAATTGCATCATCATCATCAACAAAAGCAGCTGCCATAGCTGCACGCGACAGATTACGCGCAACATATGCTGATGCATGGATTTTATATCGTACATACTAACATATAAGATATAACACATTATTATAAATAATGTTGTGTTTTTCAATCAGCTTAGTTTAAGCACATTTTAATTTCTTTTTGGTAAGTGAGAATAATGTAAGAATTATCTCAAGCGGTCATCTGTTGCGAAACACATGACCGTTTCTTTATTTCATTATACATAGCAAAAAATTCAAAAAAACAGTAAATATCCACAAACACACATCTAAAAAAGATTAAATTAGAGGTATTTGTTGCAAAAGTCACAATTTTTTTTTATATCTTTGCATAATAAAATTTAATAAGAGATATAAAAGATACATAAATGAAAGCAAAAAAGATTCTTTTCATCACTACTGAGATGACACCATTCGTGCCCGAAAATACAAAATCGCTCAAGGGACGCAATCTGCCACAAGCAATACAAGATCTTGGACACGAAATACGCACATTCTCTCCTAAATGGGGAATCATAAACGAAAGAAGAAACCAACTTCATGATGTTATACGACTTTCAGGTATGAATCTTATCATTGACGACACAGATCACCCACTTATCATCAAAGTGGCATCTATTCAGGCTGCACGTATGCAGATCTATTTTATAGACAATGAAGATTTCTTTCAGCGTAAAGGAATAGAGGCCGATTCTGATGGAAACGAATATACAGACAACGGAGAGCGTGCAATATTCTATGCCCGTGGTGTATTGGAAACCGTAAAGAAACTACGTTGGGTTCCAGATGTGATACATTGTCACGGTTGGGCAACAGCAGTGGCTCCCCTACTTATCAAAAAAGCATATCAAGACGAACCATCATTTGCAGAAGCAAAAGTTGTATTCTCTGCCTCAAGTAATGAGATAAAGACCAACATGGGAGAGAAGTTCATTCAAAGCATCCCATTCAAAGACATCACCACAGATGATGTTGCAGATATCTGCACAGGCATATGCGATTACAACTCACTGGCTAAGATAGCAGTAAAATTCTCAGATGGACTAATACTTGATGACAATAAAGTTTCAAAGGAAATCACAGATTACGCAAAAGAAATAGGCAAGCCAATCCTAAAAGCACAACCTGAAGACACTTATGCACAAGCATACAGCGACTTCTACGATTCATTAATGGATTAAGAGTGTCACATAAAAAACAAAACCTCAAAGTATTAGCAATGAACTTAATCAGATTATATACAGCAACGCTCCTTGTATTATTAGGAGTTGCATTTGTTTCATGTGATGATAATACAGACACAATAGGTGGTGACATAATGCCATCAACCGACCTTACCATTAAAGAAAGTAAGGCATACGACGTTTTCACACAATCATATTCTGCAGGAAACTCTGTATTGGCACGTTCAAACATGTCGTATTTAGGACGTTTTACAGATCCAGAAACTGGAACAATTATAAAGTCGGACTTCATAACACAGTTCAATAGTAACAAAAGTTTCGGTTTCCCTGACTCAATAATCGATAACTACGTAACATCGGTTGATTTACAGTTATATGTAAAGAATTATATCGGTGATTCATTAGCAAGTTTCAAATTATCTGTGTACCCACTGAACACAATTTTGGATCCAGATAAGAAATATTATACAGATATTGATCCTAATGAATACTGTGACATCACAGCCAAACCATTAGCTGAAAAATGGTACACAATCGTAGACCAGACTGTACCTGAGAGCCAACGTTGGAGTAAGCAATATTACGACAAAATCCAAATAAAGCTTGACAGAGAGATTGGTCAGGAAATGTACAATTTATATAAGAAATCTCCAGAGACATTCGAGAATACCGAATCATGGGTTAACAGCGATATTACCGGTTCCAAAGGTTTCTACTTCAAATTAGAAAGTGGTGACGGAGCTATGGCGTATATCGACCTTGCACTCCTGAACGTACATTTCAGATATTATGATGATTCATTAAAATGTGACACATCTGCATATTGTCAGTTAGCAGCAACAGAGGAGATAATACAAGTCACTCGATTTGAAAACAGCAATCTGGACGCTCTCCTTGCTGATAACAACGCAACATATCTCAAGAGTCCTGCAGGAATATTCACAATGGCAACTCTACCAGTCGAAGAGTTGAATTTCAACGACACCATAAATTCTGCAGCAATCACGTTCACAAGATACAACGACCGAGTAAAGAACGACTTCAAATTGGAAATACCACAATCTTTACTAATGGTACGATTGGATGACTATAAAGACGGATTCTTTGAGAAATACAAGGTTTCGGATAATGAGACATCATATTTAGCAACCTTCGACAAGAGAACCAATACTTATAAGTTTAGCAACATATCACGTCTTTTGAAGACAATGATTAAAGAGAAAAATAATGGTGAGGCTACTGAAAACTACAATAAAGTATTGCTTATTCCTGTTGAAGTGAAATACGACTCATCTAATAAGATCGTAAAACTGTGTCACGACTTCAGTATGACGAGCGCACGACTCGTAGGTGGCGAGACAACACCAATAAAATTATCTGTAGTATATTCTAAATTCAAGAAATAACATAAATTAAACGAGTGAGGAATTCCTCACTCGTTTAATTTTATCTATCTATAATCATAAAAATCAAATATCTAAAATCTGTCGCACCAAAGGTAAGACAGCACTTTTCAACACCTTTTCATTGAGTTGATGTTCCCCATCAAAACGTGTTGCATTCTTATAATATTTTCGAAACAAGTCGTAAGTGTTTACAGACTTATCATGGATGCCAAATAACCCGTAAGTATTCTCCTTATCAAAATCAGTGATACCCTTAAACTGCTGACGTTCCATCATATTGAAATGCTGTATGATGTCTTTAGTAATCTTAAAGGTCTTCTGATGGTCTTTTCGTCCATTCAGAAACTTATGTTCACCTGTCTTCAATGCATTAGACATACGTGACATGTTAAATGCCGGATTCACGCATATCTTTTTAAATCCGAACATCTGCTGAGCATACATAGCCCCCATTGAAGTACCAATTATCAGATCAGGTTGTTCTTCTTTAACAAATTGCTGCAAAAAAGGAAGAGCCTCTGCTGGATCTACAGGAATATCCGGTGCCACCACATCCACTTCAGGAAGCAGTTTCCTTAATAACTCAACTGTGCCGCTTGCCCCCGATGAAGCAAAGCCGTGGAAATATACTATCTTCATATTATTATCGATTATACTATTAACTTTAAAGTGTTACACCATTCTTGAAAATTGAAATCTCTTGATAATTCTTTCGTTCATTCCAAGTCAGCTCACCCGATGCCACAGATATAACCTTCTTACAGAAAGAGTCGAAAACAGAGTTCATAGGCACTCCTTCAACCAATGTTCCTGCATTAAAATCAATCCATGTCGGTTTATTCTTCGCCAGTAAAGAATTAGTTGAGACCTTCATAGTTGGAACAAAAGTGCCGAATGGAGTTCCTCTACCTGTTGTAAACAGCACGATATGGCATCCAGCTGCCGCGAGAGCCGTACTTGCAACCAAATCATTGCCTGGAGCACTCAAAAGATTCAATCCCTTATCCTTGATGATATCACCATAATCGAGGACACCACAAACTGGACTCTTACCACATTTCTGTGTACAACCAAGAGCTTTCTCTTCAAGAGTACTTATACCTCCGGCCTTATTGCCAGGACTTGGGTTTTCTCCAACAGGTTCGCCATGACTTAAGAAATATTGCTTAAAGTCGTTTACCAGTTTTACTGTTTGTTCAAAAAGTTCCTTTGTCTTGCATCTGTTCATAAGGATAGTCTCTGCGCCAAACATCTCTGGGACTTCTGTGAGTACTGTTGTACCACCTTGCACCACAATATAATCAGAGAATACTCCAAGTAAAGGATTGGCTGTGATTCCAGAGAATCCATCAGAGCCACCACACTTCAGACCGACTTTCAATTCACTAAGAGGTACATCAACACGGCGATCATCCTTCATTATGGAATAGAGTTCTCTTAATATCTTCATACCCTCCTCTATCTCATCTCCTTCCACTTTCTGTGTGACCATTAAACGTATTCTTTCCTTATCATAATCACCTAATAACTTCATGAATTCATCAGGTTGATTATTTTCGCATCCTAATCCGACGATCAACACGGCACCTGCATTAGGATGAAGAGCCATGTCACGCAAGATCTTTCTTGTGTTCTCGTGATCATCACTCAACTGACTGCAACCATAGTTATGAGGGAAGGCTATTATACGAATATTATCATTACACACTTCATGTTTAAGGCACTCACATAGTTGATTACAAACACCATTGACACAACCTACCGTTGGTATAATCCATAGTTCATTTCTAATCCCTACGTCCCCATTCTTTCGTCTATATCCTTTAAACGTTGCAATCGGTGCATTTTGTTGATTATCTTTAATCTCATTTATAGGATCGTACGAATAATCAAGTAATCCGCTTAGATTAGTCTTAATATTCTCATGGTTAACAAAATCGCCTTTCTTCTGATTTTTTATAAGATGTCCGATTGGATAACCATATTTTACAACGTTGTCACCTTCCTGTAAATCCTGTAAGAGGAATTTATGTCCGGCTGGTATATCATTATTGACAGTGATTTGGTTTCCGTCAACAACAACAGAGTCACCTGCCTTAAGGTTTTCTATTGCAACGGCAACATTATCCGCCGGATTTATTTTTATAGTCTTCATATTATAATACCATTTGTTCGTTATCAATAAGAATGAATTTATTTCTTTCTGAAATCACGCGGAGTCTGCCCCGTATGTTTCTTGAAATATTTTGCAAACATAGACTGAGTTGAGAAATTCATCTTCTGACAAATTTCCTTTATCGTAATATTATAGTTCTTCAATAATGCTTTCGCCTCGAATATTACATATTCGTCAATCCATTCAGTTGCATACTTACCACTAACCTCATGAATTACGGACGACAGATATTTAGGAGTAATACACAATAAATTTGCATAGAATATCACTTGACGTTCTTGCTTATAATGATTCTGCACCTCATCTATAAAACGATTAAAGATCTCATCCCGTCGGCTAGGCGCCTTAGACGCCCCGTTGTCCTGATTAGATTGGATAAAAGACTGTAATCCGTTATATTTAAACAAATTAAGATAGGCACGTGCAACTTGGGACTTATATTTAAAATCAGGTTCCATCAGTTTGTGTTTCATCATCACATACAACTGTATAGCCTCTTTTAGACGTTCCTGAGATATTTCTGCAAATGGAAAGTTTTTTGTTCTCTGCATTAGTGTAGCATATGTCTTCACGTCCTCGGTATAATCCATGAAATCACGTGCAATAGCAATGATTGCTCCCTTAAAGTTTGAAGAAATATCAAGTACCTGCATGTATGAATTTTCCAGAAGAGTTGCCACCATGCTATTTGTCAGGTTATACTCCTGAAAATTAACCTTCAGTTTCATATTACCTTCAACACACAATAAGATTATTGTCATACTCAACTGCACAGGGATATCCATACGAGCTACTCTGGGCTGGCGAATAGTGGCATCGACAAAATTATCTGACATAAAGAGCTTTCCCTCAATCTGAACAGAATCATCGTCTTGCGGGAAGGTTGTGAAATCAATCTTCGCAGGTTCTTTGTTACTCATATTATATAATATATGAATACAAATATACACAAAAAACGCCAATAAATGAAATAAAATCAACCAAAAAGAAGGAAAATAAAACAGACAAACAAAAAAGTTTATAACTTTGCAGAAGTATATAAGGAATGACATGGAGAAATCTAAAAGTAAACAACATATATGGAACAACAAAGATTATGTAAAGATACTGATATCAACCTTTATGCTTTACTTTTCTTTCATGCTTCTCATGCCCTTATTGCCATTATATCTCAAAGACACATTCAATGCAGATAAGGATATTATAGGTATAGTATTGTCTGGCTACACACTTGCATGCCTTATTATTCGTCCTTTCAGCGGATATATAGTAGATTACTTTCCACGAAAGACAGTACTTCTTATCTGTAACTTCTTTTTCTTTGCATTCTTCACCAGTTATCTGGTAGCAGGCAGTATAACCGTATTCGCCATTTTCCGCACACTTCACGGATTTCCATACGGAGCCACAACCGTAGCCACAAGTACTGTTGCTGTAGATGTACTTCCTCCACACATGCGCGCAAAAGGTATCGGTTATTACGGGCTTAGCAATAATCTGGCAATGGCAACAGGACCGACGATTGCCTTATATCTGTTGCATCTGACCGACAGTTATACCGCGTTATTCTGGCTCTCACTGATTTGTTCTTTCATCGGACTGGCATTGGAATATACGATAAAGGTGAATCCTATAACGGACGAGGTTGATTCCACAATTGAAAGCAACACAGAGATAGTCACTGACATCCAGACCAAAAGAAGACGTAAGAAACTGTTGGTAATATGGAGAAAGGTGTTCTTAACTAAAGGTTGGAGTGAAAGTATATCAATCATGTGTTTTGCCTTTGCATATGGTATTATGTCCACATATGCAGCCATATACGGAAAAGAAGAACTTGGTATTACTCAAGGAGCAGGAACGTTCTTTATTCTGCTTGCTGCAGGACTAATGATTTCACGTCTTACAGGCACAAAAGCCCTCAGTAAAGGAGCAATAACAAAGAACGCATCCAAAGGAGTGGTTATATCTTCTTTAGGATATGTGTTATTTGCCTCACTACACAATCACTTCGGTTATTATGCTTCAGCATTTATCATCGGATTAGGCAACGGACTGATGTACCCTGCATTCCAAACCATGTTCATTAACCTGGCCTCTCACAAACAACGTGGGACAGCCAATTCCACCATACTGTCTTCGTGGGATATGGGATTAGGCACAGGAGTATTGCTTGGCGGTGTCTTGGCAGAGTCTGTCAACTACACATATGCCTTATGGGCTGCATGTCTGTCATACGTAATAGGAACTGCTTTTTACTTCATATATGTGAAAAGCCATTTCATCAGGAATAAACTTAGGTAATAATTTAAGGAGAATCATATGTTAGCATTCAGTAAGGAAACATACATAAACCGTAGAAATATATTAAAGCAAAAAGTTAAAAGCGGCATGATTGTGCTTTTCGGCAACAATAATGTTCCTGTGAATTACCCAAACAACTGCTATAAATATAGGCAAGATTCTTCTTTCTTATATTATTTTGGTCAACAGAGAGAAGGACTAATCGGAATTATAGATATCGACAACGATTGCGAATACTTGCTCGGAGACGACATCAATATAAATGATATAATTTGGACAGGATATGTACCATCCGTAAAAGAATTAGCAGAAGAAATCGGGGTACACAAAACTGCGCCAATAAACAAGCTGGGAGATATCATAAAGAACCACTTACCCATATCTGAATCATCCCCCACACTACATTTTCTGCCCCAATATCGTCATGACATAATGATTCTGTTGGGAGACGTACTCAATGTACATCCGCTAAAAGTCAACGATATGGCATCTGTGACACTGATTAAGAGTGTTGTTGACATGAGAGCCGTAAAATCATCCGAAGAAATTGAGGAAATAGAACGTGCGCTGTCCATAGGCTATGAGATGCATACAACAGCCATGAAACTATGTCGGCCTGGGGTTAGTGAAAGATACATAGCAGGAGTACTCTCGGGAATTGCAGAAAGTAAGGGCTGCATGGAATCATTTCAGACTATCCTCACAATGCATGGTGAGATATTTCATGGCAATCCGTCAGATGCTCCACTCGAGGCAGGTAGGCTGATGTTATGCGATGCAGGAGCCGAAACGATAAACAACTATTGTTCCGACCACACACGAGTAACTCCTATTAGTGGAAAATTCACATCACGCCAACGAGACATATATTCAATAGTCGAGCAATGCCATGACCTTGTCATTAGTCTGGCTAAACCTGAGAAGAAGTGGATTGATATACATCTTGACGTATGCCGTCATATGGTAAGTTGTCTGAAAGATATAGGATTAATGAAAGGTAATGTTGACAATGCAGTCGAAGCAGGTGCCCATGCACTATTCTTTCCCCATGGATTAGGACATATGTTAGGAATGGACGTACACGATATGGAAGGATTTGGACAAATACATGTTGGTTTTGATGAAGACGTACGCCCCTCAGATCAATTTGGCACAAACAATCTGCGTTGTGGCAGGAGGATAAAATCAGGATGGGTACTTACAGACGAGCCTGGTATTTATTTCATTCCTATACTTATAAATCAATGGAAAGGAGAAAAAAAGCATCAGGAGTTCATATGCTACGATAAAATTGATAATTATTATGATTTCGGAGGAATCCGTATTGAAGATGATATTCTAATAACAGATAGCGGATGTAGGATGTTAGGAAACAAAATTATACCATATCATATATCCGACGTTGAAGATTATATAAATCAATAACATGATATATCTATACAACCTTTAATCATATAATAACAACACAATTTGAGAGAATTATGAATAAATTAACTACAATCACATTTTGTCTTGCTTTTTCAACAAATGTATTAGCAAATAATGACAACTATGGCTTCACAACCATAAAAGAACTTCCAATTACCTCAGTAAAGAATCAAAACCGTTCTGGAACATGTTGGGCATATTCAGGACTGGGGTTCTTCGAAGCAGAACTTCTACGAATGGGTAAAGGTGAATACGATTTATGTGAGATGTTTGTTGCACATAAAACCTACGAGGACAGAGCACAAAAAGCAATACGACTCCACGGAGATATTAGTTTTTCGGAAGGCGGATGCTTTTATGATGTGGTTTACTGCATGAGAAACTATGGTATTATACCAGAAGAAGCAATGCCCCAACCTGGCACATTGTGCGGTGACACATTGGCAAATTTCAGAGAATTATTCACATTAGCGACAAAATACGTTACAGGAATATCTAAAGGTGATTATAAGAAATTATCACCAGCTTGGCCTAAGGGCTTAAATGGGATATTAGATGCATATATAGGCGAGGTTCCTACAAAGTTCATATATAACAATAAGGAATATACCCCGATATCATTCCAAAAGAGTCTTGGACTAAACATGGACGACTATATCAATCTGACATCATATACCCACCATCCGTTTTATGAACAATTCATATTGGAAATACCTGACAACTGGCGTTGGGGAAGCAGTTATAATATACCGATTGATGAATTGATGCAGGTTATAAGCAATGCCATTAACAAGGGATTTACGGTTGCATGGGCTTCCGACGTATCAGAAATCGGTTTTACCAGAGATGGACTCGCAGTATATCCAGATATTGAAAGGATTAACGAAAATGAAGGCACAGATATGGATTACTGGTTAAACATGTCGGAAGCTGATAGAAAGAAGGCATTAACCAATGAGCCACGTCCTGAAAAGCTATTCACTCAGGAAGAACGTCAAAAAGGATATGACAATTGGGAAACCACTGATGACCATGGCATGCTAATATATGGAAAAGCAAAAGATAAAGACGGGAAGGAATATTTCATGGTTAAAAACTCATGGGGAAAACGAGGCGACTATGCTGGCATATGGTATGCATCAGAGGCGTTTGTCAGAAATAAAACAATGAATATATTAGTACATAAAGATGCTATACCAAAGTCAATTGCCAATAAGCTTAAGTTATAAATAACACAAAAGATAAAAGATAATATTGTTATATAAAAAGAGGTCACATCGTTTTGATGTGACCTCTTTAATTATATCATTAAAATGATTTACTTAAGTTCGATAACAGCACGACGGTTAAGAACGTAAGGAGTAACTTCGTTGATTCCACCAACTGCTTTAATAGTGATGTTATCACGATTTACACCAAGACGTACGAGTTCGTTAGCTGCTGCTGCTGCACGACCTTCAGAAAGTTTTTGGTTCCATGCTGATGAACCAGTCTGGCTATCTGCAGAACCTGTAACAACAACCTTAGCACCAGTTTCCTTAGCTACAGCTGCAACTGCTTCAAGGTTGATAAGATCCTTCTGAGAGTTGATTGTAGTAGAGTTAAGATCGAAGAATACAGATGTTGCTGCTGCTGCTACAACACGTTCAGGATCTGGGCCTGGAGCTGGCTTCTTAGCAAGTTCTGCACGAAGACGAGCATTTTCAGCACGTTCCTTGTCGAGTTCTGCACGAAGTTTAGCAAGAGCTTCTTCGCTTGCAGCTGCAAGAGCATTGTATGCATCAAGTGTAACAGCCTTAGAGAATGTGCTCTTTCCAAGGTTGAATTGGAAACCAAGTTCACCAGTAAGGATACTATTACACATTGCATTGTCTGTACCTTCAGCCTTTTCTACAGGAATATATCCACGCCATTGTTCAGTTGTTGTAGTATATGAGCAATCGAGATAGATACCGAAGTGCTTAGTGATACGCCATGTATTCTCAATACCTACACCGAGAGCTGGTGAATAAGAGTTCTGGTTGAACACACGAATAACTCCGGCACGTGGATATGCAATTACATTCCATACACGATTTTCGTTGTATCCACAAAGGATGTTGCTCAAGTTAAACTGAACATCACCAAAGAGACCAGCCCAATCATATGCTTCTGTTACAGGAAATACTTCATCATTTAGAGCAACGGCTCTTGGTTGGAATGGGAGTTCGTATTTTGCAGGTCCCCAGAATTCATGACATCCACAAGTGTGTGGATCAATGATTCCATTTTCCCAGTTTGCCTTAAGACGAAGTCCGAATCCAGGAGTAAACCACTTACCAATAGCTAAGTCTACACCGAAAGTCTTACCCTGATGGAATACATTCTTAGCCCAATCATGTGCTCCATAAGGATTCAAGAGTGACATATCAAAACCTGCTTGAATATACCAGTTAGACCAAAATGAATTAGTTGCTACTGTATATTTTGAAGGAGTTTCAATCTGAGATGTCTGAGCATTTGCTACAGTACCAAGACTTGCGAAAGCAAGTGCTATCAAAATCTTTTTCATAATATAAGTCCTTATTTTTAGTTATTTAATTCAATATTATTTGAGTTCGATAACTGCACGACGGTTAAGAACGTAAGGAGTAACTTCGTTGATTCCACCAACTGCCTTAATAGTGATGTTATCACGATTTACACCAAGTCGAACAAGTTCGTTTGCTGCAGCAGCTGCACGACCTTCAGAAAGTTTTTGGTTCCATGCTGATGAACCAGTCTGGCTATCTGCAGAACCTGTTACAATAACCTTAGCACCAGTTTCCTTAGCTACAGCTGCAACTGCTTCAAGGTTGATAAGATCCTTTTGAGAGTTGATTGTAGTAGAGTTAAGATCGAAGAATACAGATGTTGCTGCTGATGCTACAACACGTTCAGGAGCTGGACCTGGAGCTGGCTTCTTAGCGAGTTCTGCACGAAGACGAGCGTTTTCAGCACGTTCCTTGTCGAGTTCTGCACGAAGCTTAGCAAGAGCCTCTTCGCTTGCTGCTGCAAGAGCATTGTATGCTTCAAGTGTAACAGCCTTAGAGAATGTGCTCTTTCCGAGGTTAACCTGGAATCCGAGTTCACCTGTGAGGTAACCATTACATCTACCATTGTCATTTCCGTTATATGTTTCATATTCTGACACATATGATTCATATTCACGCCATTGACGAGTAGTCATTGTATAAGTGAAATCCATGAAGATTCCGAAACGCTTAGTTATTTTCCATGTATTCTCGATACCTACACCAAGAGCTGGTGAATAAGAGTTGTAATCGAATACACGAACAACACCTGCACGTGGATATGCGATGAGGTTCCATACACGATTTTCATTGTATCCGCAGAACAAATTGCTTAAGTTGAATGTTACATCACCAAATAATCCAGCCCAATCAATTGGTTCAGCACTATAATTAACTCTACCTTCTTGAGAAGCTTTAACTGTAAATGGTCCCCAGAAATCATGACAATCACATGTATGTGGATCTATGATACCATTTTCCCAGTTAGCTTTGAAGCGAAGTCCGATTCCTGGAGTAAACCATTTACCGGCTGCGATATTCACACCAAATGTTTTTCCTTGGTGGAATACATTCTTGGCCCAATCCTTTGCACCATAAGGATTCATAAGTGACATATCAAAACTACCTTGAACGTACCAGTTTGAGAAAAATGAATTTGTAGCAACTGTGTACTTTGAAGGAGTTTCGACACTTTTATTCTGTGCAAATGCTACAGAACTAAGACTTGCGAATGCAAGTGCAATCAAAATCTTTTTCATAAATACTTTTAATTAAAAATTATAATCTTGTTATTGTTTATATTCTCATCTTTTATACATTTCATCATCTGACTCGTGCCCAAAAAGCGCAATAAGCCAATATTTCAATTGCAAAATTAGTATTTTTCCGTAATAAACAAACATAAACGCAAAAAAAATGCATCTTTTTTTAACATTTCACTTGTTTTTTTATATATTTGAGCAGTAAAACAGTCAATTAAGGCATATTTATTGCATAAAAATTATTTAATTCTAAATAGTTTGTCAATTTCAGAATCATCTACATTTGTAAACACGACATCACCATCTGGTGTATAACGCGGAGAAGGCAGGTCGAACAACTGTCCTAAAAGCAGACGTGTTTCTTCATCTGAAAGAACTTGACCATATGGAATAGCTACTGCTTTTGCCATTGTCAGAGCAATATTCCGGTGTACTATTTCTTTAACATTGGTTTCTGTATCAACTGAGACTGCAAGTAAATCATGAAGTAATTTTACTGGATTTGCAGTATCAATACCCGAAGGCACGCCATTAATACTATACGAACCATTTCCAAGATTTGTCAGTTCAAAACCTATATATTCAAGATCTTCGATTATATTATCAAGTACCAATTGTTCTGTAGGAGTAAACTGAATTAGTTCAGGGAACAATGTTCTTTGGGAAGCCCCTTGATGTTGGAAGAGGTTATCCATATATTGTTCGTACAAGACTTTAACATGGGCCTTATATTGATCTATCAGCAACAATCCGCTTTTATCAGGCATTACTAAATATTGTCCTTTGTATTGAAAGAAAGGTACAGTCAAATCTGGTCGATATGATTCGCCTGATGACACATGTGTATCAAAATCTGAATTATCCCACAAAGATGTTTGTTGATTCTGTTCCATTGAGACATTAGCATCTTCATATAATGAAGACCAATTCTGTGGGACTGATGCACAATTATCACGATTATTATATGTAAACGGATTATAGTTGGTACTTGCTATTTTTGGTTGTTGAGGATATGTACGATTATTTGTATCCATTATAGGAATATCGGGACGATCCTCGGTATCAAAATCGATCATCGGAGTATTGGCATACCTACCAAGCGATTCTTTTACCACAGCGTGAATAACCTGCCATATATCCTGTTCGTTATCGAATTTGATTTCAGTTTTAGTAGGATGAACATTTACATCAATTGAGGATGGATTTACAGCAAGATAGATAAAGAACAATGGTTGTTCGCCCGCTGGTATAAGATTTTCATAAGCATGAACCACTGCACTTCTAAAATATGGATGATTCATATATCGTCCATTTACAAAGAAGAACTGATGTGCTCCCCTTTTACGTGCAGACTGTGGTTGACCAATGTATCCCGTAATTGACACCAAAGATGTTTCAACCTCAACAGGAACTAAATCTGCATCAAACTTACGTCCTATCACATTTATGATGCGTTGGCGCAAAGAACTGGCATTAAGATTATATATATCTACATTGTTATTGGTCAATTTAAATGATATATCAGGATGTGTCAGTACTATACGTTCAAACTCTGTGATAATATTAGATAATTCGGTTTGATTTGATTTTAGGAATTTGCGTCGTGCAGGTACATTAAAAAAGAGATTACGTACAGCAAAGTTACTACCTACAGGACAAGTTGTAGGTTCTTGAGCCTCTACTTTTGAGCCTGAGATTTGAATCATACATCCCAAATCATCTTCAGGACGACGTGTACGCAATTCAACTTGAGCCACTGCAGCAATTGAAGCTAAAGCCTCACCACGGAATCCCATTGTTGTCAATGAGAACAAATCAGTAGCTGTTTGTATTTTTGAGGTAGCATGACGCTCAAAGGCAAGACGGGCATCTGTTTCAGACATACCCTTACCATTATCTATCACCTGAACACACGTCCTTCCTCCATCAGTTATCAACACCTGTATGGAAGTGGCGCCAGCATCAACAGAATTCTCAACTAATTCTTTTACGATTGAAGCCGGTCTTTGTACAACCTCACCAGCAGCAATTTGATTTGCCACCGAATCAGGGAGTAAATGTATGATATCTTGCATTTATTGAATTATGATTTTGTTATATTCATCAATTAATATTCATCACCATTATAGTGTAATATCTATAATTTCAAAACAAAACTCCAGTATATAGATATCTAAGTAAAATAAGCAGTACTACAATAATCATTATAATTATACCGGAAGCAAGTGGTTTTCGTCCACTTTCCTTTCTTCTCTTAAGATGTTTGGTAGCACCAACAAATTTTCCCCTTATATCTTCTGGATCGAAGTCCTTTTCGGGTATGAGACCAAGATCGCGTTTTGCTTTTTCTTCGATCTTTTGCAGCTTTTCTTTTCGAGGGTCATAATATATGTAATTATGACGGAATCCTCTTGGTTGTTTTACTGTAAATAATCCCATTATTGTTTCTTTATTTTATTTAGTTTTTGGATTGGAGCAACACGTGTTTCTGTTTTTTTCAACATATTATTTGCGTTTTTTCCTCTCCATTCAAAAATATCATCTTTATCAGTAGGTCGTATATAGTCAAACCACGCAAATCCATTCAAGTACCTTTTATCCTCGGGTACTTTCATAGCCGGATACATGGTTCCGGTTGCAGCCGGCATCCATATTTTCTTGACTTTTTTGTTTTCCATATACAAGCGCAATTCAGATGTTTCGGTATAATTCATACCGATTCTATTACCATCTTTCTCATCGAAAAAGTATGTCACATAAACATTTCCGTGGGCTTCATTGTGTTCTATCTCACCATTTCTGAAATAGCACATCATTTCTTTAGCTGACACTTGATTATATGACACAGAATCCAACTTCTCGATTGTCATTGCTTGTCTTAGGATATGTACCCAGTCCACAGTACTATCGTTATTATACACACGGATTTCCTCGCCAAATATCTGTTGCTGTTCATTCCACAAGATTGGTTGTCCGTAAAGATATGTACAAGAATCTGGAGATACAGCTACAAGAGAATCACAAACAGCCTGCACATCATTTCTAAACATACGCACATGCTTATATGCATGAATATTACGATACACAGAGTCCGTATTATGATTATACGAATACATACGCAATGTATCTCCATGTACATAGATTGTGTCAGGCGAAGAATATTCCATCACTACAGCCCGACCTGTTGCCATTGCATTACCAGTCAAGTCCTCATATCTGCAATAATCACCTTTTAGTGTACATTTATTCTCGTCATCAGTGATTATAACGTTTCCAAATCCTTCACTGATTCCAGTTGTTTTATCATAATGCAAACTATCGCCTATTATTTTTCTCATATCTTTGATAATATATGAGCGGTCTAACAAATAAGCCTTTGCTTGCTTTGTATTATATACACCATTCTCACCATAGACAAACGTTCCATCACTTGTAGTAATATTGGTAGATGATACGATTTTTGCCATTTCGGTATTAGTATAGTAATACAATTTATCTGAGACAAGATTAAATTTGGGGTTAGTTAGCTCGACATTATCAGTAAAATATGCCTCATGAGTAGCAGGAGTATATTGTCCCCATTGTGATTTCAATACATTCTCACCATCATATAAAGTACCTCCATCAAGATACATACCTACCCCATATGCACGATCATAATCCAACTTATCTGTGGTTAGTTTTGATTTTTTATGTATCAGAACCACATGACCTCGTGCATGAGCTTGCATACCATATCCATCATAGAAAAGTGAATCCCCTGTTAATTTAAGTGTGTCGCCCTGAATCATCTTCACATGCCCGTAAGCATCAAAGGAATTATCTTCGCGATAGTATCTGGCACTATCACAATCAAGATAAATACCATCATGACTTAGTTTCACATGTCCCACAAGAATCTCAGCGCGTGAATCACGTAATGTCTTATAAAGCAAGTCGGCGTGTATGAGATGAATTCGAGAGTCGGTGCGTCTTCCGCGTCCATTTTTCTGTGCCATAACAGGTAAGCACAAAAAAAGGGAAAGGATACTCACAAGGAGCACCTTACACCTTATTATATATATAGCATTGATATTACTATTCAGCACACTAATGATAATTTACAAAATTCAGGGTTATATACTATAAGAAGTAAAAGAAGTTATTCTTTTATCCATCCTGGATATTGGAATTCACAATTCTGCCATCCATCGTTGATTCTCACATAAGTTGTTTTTTGCTTATCACGAATCCACTTATCAATAAGTTCTGCGCTACGACGTGAAATTACAACCTGCTGCATCAATTGGAAATCTTCTTTTAAAGTAGCTCTGTGACCATTTACTCTATTTTTCAATCTTACAGCAGCCACAACTTCCTTACCTTTATTGTTAATCATAATAAAAGGTTTAGAGATTTCTCCGATCTGCATGTTAGCAACGGCTCTGGCAATCTCAGGTGGGAGTTCTTTCATTTCAAACTTAGAAGTACCGTAATTCTCACTTTCCTCATTCTGGATATAATTATTAACCAATATTCCGTAATTGTTTCGGCTTTCCTTATCATCAGAAATCATTGGCAACTTTTCTTCAAAAGAATATTCGCCTCTTCTTATCTCATCACAAACAGAATCAACAAACAATATACATTTTTCGATTGCCTGATCTGTCACACGTGGTTTTCTCAAAATGTGACGGCAATTAATCTTATCTCCACGTTTTTCAATTAACTGCACAATATGAAATCCATATTCAGATTCAAAGATCTTACTAACAGTCTTATCATCGTTCAAATTAAATGCCACAGATGAAAATTCAGGAACCAATTCCATTCGTCCTTTAAAACCGAGTTCACCACCACGTGCTGCACTACCATCATCCTGTGAATACATCACAGCCAATGTAGAGAAGCGGTCTTTTCCAGAGTTTACACGTTCAGTATAATTTCTCAAATCATTTTTCACTCTGTCTATTTCCTCTTGAGAGACTTCTGGTTGACGAACCAAAATCTGTACTTCGACTTGTGTTGGCACAAATGGGACACTATCTTCAGGTACATTCTTAAAGAATTCCTTTACCTGTGCAGGTGTGACCTTAACTTTACTCATTAAAGATCTTTGTACACTCTTAACCAGGAGATCTTTCTTTTCTGTTTCATATAACTGTTCTCTAATTTGCGATGTTGACTTTCTGAAATACTCCTCCATCTTTTCCTTAGAACCGATATTCTCGATAAAGAATTCTATACGAGCATCAACATTCGCAAAGATTTCGCTATCAGTTACTTGAACTGAGTCTAATGATGCTTGATGAAGAAATAGTTTCTGAACTGCCATTTGTTCTGGAATAAAACAATATGGGTCATTATTAAATCGATGCCCCTGAGCTCGTGCTTCAAGTATTCCTTGTTCTACTTCTGATCTATATATAGCATCATCACCGACAACCCATACAACTTCATCTATAACATTTTTGTTTGATTGGGCTTTCATCATCAAACTATTTACAGAAGCCAATATGCAGCATGCAAAAAAGAGGATTCTTCTCATATTTACTATTACTTTATTAATTATATTTAAGAACCATAAATATCACATCAATGATTATTAACGGTTTTCAAGACTGACTTATCAACAGAAACTGGATACTTTGCACGTAATTGTTCTACCCATTCTTGTTCCTTTACTGATTGATAATCAGAAACTACTTGAGCTCTGACATCTTTATATGTTTCTGGTTTTGAGATTATCCTTCCATATGTATCCACATAATCAAAACCACCTTGTTTCTTTATTTCACCATCCTTACCGAATTGGAGTATATCTACATTATTACTATCGCCTTGTTTATAGATTCCATGTTCAATTCTTACAACAATTAATGAATCTGTATTATATTTGTCAACTATCATCTGTCCCCACTTATTATCATCTTTTTCTTTCTTAATCAATTGTTTAGCACCTTCGATAATACCTGGTTGTTTTGCTCTTATCAATATACCCTTGAATCGTGGGCTATCCCATTTATATTTCTTTTTATTCTTTGCGAAATATTGAGCGATTCCAGCCTCATCTTGCGCTGCCACATCCCAGATTGTAGTTTTCACAATTTCATACATAAGTGTACCATCATAGTATTCTTGTGACAGATACTTCTGATCCATATCTCGTGCAATAAGCTTATCGAATTCTCTGTCGATAATAACTTGTCGTGATACACCTTCTTTATTTGCTAAAGAATCAATATAATGATTTGCAGATATTTTTTGAATTCCGCGAGCTTTCAAGTTCTTCAAGATATCATTATGATAATAATCATATGATTGAATCTGAATCTGGTGGCGATCAATCATCTTAATTATGTGCCATCCTACTGATGATTTAAATGGTGCAGACACTTGTCCTGCCTGCAATTTAAAGGCAGCATTTTCGAATTCTGGAATCATCTGACCTTTCACAAATTGTCCAAGCGAACCACCACGAGCAGCAGAGCCCTTGTCATCAGAACATTTCTTTGCCAATTCGGCAAAGTCAGCCCCGTTATTCAAAGCCCTGTATATAGAATCGATTCTTTCTTTAGCTACTTTTTGTTGTTCAGGAGTTGCATCCTGACGCATTAAAACCAAAATATGACTTGCAGTCAGTACATCTTCGCCAGCATAGCGATCCACATACCTTTTATATTGACTATAAGCTTCTCTTTCAATATAAGAGCTATCTACAACAGTTGGTAACAACATCTGTTCGCGATAACTCATAAGATCATTCTTTACAGAAGTTAACGTATCAAATTTTGCATCTTCAGCGGCAAGTACTTTTAATTTGAAATTAACAAATAAAGGTACATAGTCTTCTACACTCTTTTTATCGATGACGCCATCTGAGTTGTTTTTATTATAGCTATATTCGAACTCTGATCGTGTTATTTGTTTTCCATTTATTGTCATTATAATGGGATCATTAGATTGAGCGAATCCCATTGCTGCAGCCATATATGCAAAAGCTGAAATCAGTATCTTCTTCATTGTAAGGAATTTGATTATCTTATTGTTATATAACATATCAAATGAGGTTCATACATTTTATGGGGAAGTGACAATCTCCATAATAAGCATGAAACTCATTTGACTGTTTTTGAATTATTGTGGTCGTGTATAGTTAGGAGCTTCGCTTGTAATAATAACTTCATGAGGGTGACTTTCCAATACACCTGCATTTGTTATTCTTGTAAATTTAGCATTGTGAAGTGCTGCGATATCTTTTGCACCGCAATATCCCATACCTGAGCGCAAACCTCCTACTAATTGATAAATTACTTCTTGAACAGTTCCCTTGTAAGGCACACGTCCTGCAATACCTTCTGGTACAAGTTTCTTTACATCTTTCTCACAAGATTGGAAATATCTGTCTTTAGAGCCGTTTTCCATTGCTTCAAGTGAGCCCATACCACGATATGCCTTGAACTTACGTCCGTTAAACAAGATAGTTTCTCCTGGAGCCTCTTCTGTTCCTGCAACCAACGAACCAATCATCACGCTATATCCACCAGCAGCCAATGCCTTAACGACATCTCCAGAATAGCGAAGACCACCATCAGCGATGAGAGGAACTCCAGTACCCTTAAGAGCTTTAGCCACATCGTATATTGCACTTAATTGTGGTACGCCCACACCTGCGACAACACGAGTTGTACAGATTGAACCAGGGCCAATACCTACTTTCACTGCATCTGCACCAGCCTCTACCAACATCTTTGCAGCATCGCCTGTTGCGATATTGCCGACAACGATATCGATTTGTGGGAATTTCTGTTTTGCTTCACGCACTTTATCAATAACAGACTTAGAGTGACCATGAGCAGTATCAATGATTATAGCATCTGCGCCAGCATTAACCAATGCTTCGATACGATCCATTGTATCAGTTGTCACACCGACACCTGCAGCTACGCGCAATCTGCCTTTCTCATCCTTACAAGCCATAGGTTTATCTTTAGCCTTGGTAATATCCTTGTAAGTAATCAAACCTATAAGATGATTATTATCATCCACAACAGGCAATTTCTCTATTTTATGTTCCAACAATATCTGTGAAGCAGCTTCCAAATCAGTCTGCTGATGAGTTACAATCAAGTTTTCTTTAGTCATAACCTCATCAATAAGTTTATTACCGTCACGTTGGAAACGAAGGTCGCGATTCGTAACGATACCAACCAACTTATTTTCCTCATCAACAACAGGTATTCCGCCGATATGATATTCAGACATCATCGCCAACGCATCACTCACAGTCTTGCCACAATTAATTGTAACAGGATCATAAATCATTCCATTTTCAGCACGTTTTACAATTGCGACTTGGCGAGCCTGTTCTTCTATCGACATATTCTTATGAATAACGCCGATACCTCCTTCTCTGGCAATAGCAATAGCCATAGGAGCCTCCGTAACAGTATCCATAGCTGCTGTCACGAATGGAATATTAAGGTTGATGTTACGCGAAAATTTAGTTGATAACTCTACTGCTTTAGGAAGAACTTCAGAATATGCAGGTACAAGAAGTACATCATCATATGTAAGTCCTTCCATCACTACTTTATCTTCAAGAAATGATGACATAATATTTATAGATTTTATTTTGTGCAAAGTTACAAATTTAAATTCACATAGCACAACGCATAATACATAAAAAACTTAAATTTATCAAAATAGTCATTAAAGACATCAACTTTGCGCATTATGGGTTTCACTAAACGAGCAATATTTCTTTATTTTCCTTCTTTTTCGATATCGTTCTTTTTTCCCATATGTCTATCAAGAAAATCCTCCATTCTTGTCAAAAGATGCAAGCGTGTATCACCCACATTCAAATGATGATTACGGTTAACATAAAACTCTGTTTCGAATTGTACGTTATGTTGTTTATATACTTTTGTAAGTTCTTCCATATTCTGGAAATGAACATTATCATCGGCATAACCATGAACCAACAGCACGTCGCCATGGAGTTTGTCCACCCTCGTCATAGGATTATCATCATATGCTTCTGAATTTTCCGAAGGTAATCCCATGTATCTCTCTGTATATATAGTGTCATAGAATCTGAAAGAAGTAACAGGTGCAACTGCAATTCCGCAATTAAACACCGGGCGTCCTTCTGACATTGCCATCAGTGTGTTCCAACCTCCATAGCTCCATCCCCAGATTGCTATTTTATCTTTATCTACATATGGCAAAGACGACAGATACAAAGCTGTCTCGACTTGGTCATTGGCTTCTATATAACCAAGATGCTTATATGTAGTTTTTCGCCATTCTTCACCACGCCCGCCAGTGCCTCGTCCATCCACACACACCACAATATACCCTTTCTGAGCCAATCGTTTTTCCCATAGCAAACCCGGATACAAGCCATTTGCCCATTGATTCTTTACTTTTTGGTTTCCTGGTCCTGAATACTGAAACATTAGTACTGGATATTTCTTATTCGCATCAAAATCATCAGGTTTCACCATCCATCCGTTTAACAAAACATTCTCGTTGATTGCAAACTGAAAGAAGTCGACATTACTGGATTCTACTTCACTCAATGCATCACTCAAAGCATTATTATCCTCCATGGTGTATAATTCACTACCCTTATTATCACAAAGAGAATATTTAGAAGGCGACTTCAAAGAAGACCATTTCTTAATGAAATAATTACAATTATCATCAAAAAGAGCGATATTCACACCTTTATCCTTTGTCAAAAGATTTTTTTCGCCTTTCTCATCAACTGAATACACATATTGTTCAAGAGGACTTCCTTCATTACTTGAAAAATAAAACCTACCCTTATCATCCTGACCATAATAGTCTAATACCTCATAATTACCCTTACTAAGTTGCTTTATCATCGTACCGTTCATATCATAGAGATACATATGTCTGAAACCATCCCTTTCGCTCAACAAAACGAATCGCTCATGAGAAAAGTCAAGATTCTGATAGAATGCCTCATCGACATATGTACTATTTGATTCAGAAACCAATAGTTCACAATCGCCATTAAGAGGATTTGCCTTATAAATATTACATACGTTTTGAGCCCTATTCAATGTAACAACTGCCAATTTATTAGCATCACAAGTAAACTGAATCCGCGGTATATACCCATCATCATCCAGTGGGACATTAATTCTGCGACACTCCTTATTATATATATCGTAAGCAAACACGCTCACTTTTGAGTTTGTCTCCCCTGCTTTAGGATATTTATATTCATACATCTTAACAGAATTGGCGTCATCAACATGATTGAAGATTGGAAAAGCGAAAGTTGGCACATCCGTTTCATCAAATCTAATCCATGCAATAAATCTTCCATCTGGAGAAAAGTCAAAAGCGCAATTATACGAGAACTCCTCTTCGTTCACCCAATCAGGTTTTCCATTTATCACATGATTAAATCGTCCGTCATTTGTGATTCTTTTTTCTTTTCTGTCTTTCAACGTCACAACATATATATCATTATCACGTACGAATCCCGCCATAGAGCCGTCAGGAGAAAGCTTCAGACATTCAATATTCCCCTTATTGGAAAGGACACGCATCTTTTTACTCCTTATATTATACAAATAATAATTTGAAACGGCAGAATGACGATAAATAGATCGCCTATCAGTTTCCACAAACACATATCTCATATTAGGAGTTATAAGACAGTCAGCCATATTATCAGGCTTATCACCTATCACCTCATCAAGATCAAGCAAAACCTTTTGAGATTCAGGATTCGCAGATGAATGCAGGATCAACTTACGTCCATGCTGAATGGTGTAATAATCTCCATTGGACAAAAATTTGACATCACCTATTCCTTTTTCTGAAAATTTGCCAGATACTACATCCTCTAATGTTATCATACTTATTGTTTTCGCACTTATTTGTAATTGAAAAGTCAAAATACATATACTTGTAATAGACCACTTCAATAAAAATTTCATATTTCAATTTATTTTAATTACATTTGTTGACAAATTTACGAATTTATCAGTAAGAAGAGCGACGATTATGTATAAAAAAATCATTATAATGTTCATTTTGTCCGTCTTGGTTGTTTCTTGCAAGGACAAGAGCAGCGAGCCAGACAAAGAATCTATTTTACTCTCTGCCATTCATCAAGAAGCAGATATTGTCACGACAGAGCTCACAATACGGAAGATAGCCATATATGATTCAGACAAGACAGAAAAAATTTCATTACGCGATCCAAACACATGGAAATTTGGAAGCAGGAAATGTGTTGTTCCTGTATCGATAAATATAAAATACGGGTATGACATACGCGACATAAAACTTGAAAGCATTCGTATTGACGACTCAAGCAAAATCATATACATCAAATTGCCAGAAGCAAAAGTTATTGATTCAGGTTATAACACAGACACCGAGTCGGGCAATATTGTGTGCATATCCACAGGACTTCGTTCTGCAGTAGGACACGAAATGATTGAAACAATCAGTCGAAAAGCATACCAAGAAGTTTTGAAGAAAGGAGAATTTAAGGATATTGCAGAAAAGGACATACGCAACAACGCCAAAATGATATTTGACAGTTTAGCAAAATCATTAGGTTATAGTGGTGCTGAAATCGAATAACTTATTTCTCTTAGATTTATGTATTTCAACCTATTACATTATCGATTATGAAACATAAGAAAATAATACTTATAACAGGACTTACTGCACTCATAATAATAATCTGTATTTTTGTAATACGGAAAATGAACAATGATCCAGAGGGAATCACACTTGAAGAAACTGCCGATGCCATCATCGAGGTTATGCCAAGCAATGATTTATATGTATCAACCGCTATCATTGAGGATTTCACCACTGCACATCAAACAGAATATCATTTAGGGCTAATTCCCGAAGAACATTCATGCGTGCAAGTATTACGTCAGAAAGTCAGCCACAAGATAAGAATGGCAGATATAAAATACACGATGATTGAGCCCAAGAAAGTATTGGTAAAATTGCCCGAACCATTGTACAACGCATCGACAATACATTCTTCATTTGTATCCGATGATGAAGATTATTGGTTTCAAAATCTTTCATCGACAAAAAACATGAAGAAAAAGATTGAGGCGCAAATTAAAAACCGATTTGACACTAAAGAAAACAGGCGAAAATCAAAATTTTACGCCATGCAATCTATTTCTCATATAATCACCCAACTCGGTTATCAGGTAGAGTTTGAAGACGTCGTTTTATCTTCTCCACAAACTGATAGTTTTTAAGTCCCCATCCAGGAACAGCCAACAGGCCAGGAGGCGACTGACTGACAAAACGTTCAAAAATCATATCAGGTCTGCTCTTAGCGATAAAATCACAGACCAGTTCCACATATTCATCAACCAACATTCTCATAAAATCTTCAGGATGTTCAGCATACTCTATTGCCATACGTGTGCCTTTTATGATTTGCAGTTGATGTAGTTTCAATATTGTCAATGGCAATTCAGACAATGCCACAGCTGTATTTAATATATCGCCTCTGGTTTCGCCCGGCAAGCCCAATATAATATGACCGCCTACAGGAAGCCCGCGTTTCGCTGTATCAATCACAGCCTTACGAGTACACGCAAAATCATGTCCTCTGTTAATCCGCTTAAGAGTCTTATCATGAGCACTTTCGATACCATATTCCACCAAGACGAAGACACCTTTATCGTGTAACGACTGTAAATAATCAAGTAATTTATCCGACACACAATCAGGACGTGTCCCAATAACCAATCCCACTACATCATCCACACTAAGAGCCTCTTCATACTTACGCTTCACATCGTCAAACGGTCCGTATGTATTGGTATAAGCCTGAAAATATGCAAGATACTTCATGTTAGGATATTTCTTTCGGAAGAAATCGCGTCCTTCATTCAGTTGGTCAGAAATACTTTTTTCAGTCTTACAATACTCAGGGTTAAACGACTGGTTATTGCAGTATGTACAACCGCCGAACCCAGTTCGTCCGTCTCTGTTAGGACATGTAAATCCTGCATTGATTGATATTTTCTGAGCCTTACATCCAAGTTGTGAAGTTAGCCATGCACCAAATTCAAGATATTCCATACGACAACATCTTACATCCCGAGGGTTATAAGAGAGATTATAGCGAGTTATAAGTTATTATTCAAAAAGAGTTATTTATTATCAACCTTCTCTGCAATCACATTCTTCAGAAGTCCCATATTGTCGAAGCATTGTTTCTGGGCGAGGAATATTGTGAGCATAAGAGAAAGCATAGAAGCCACAAATGTGATTACCACAATCATCATCTGATATTTTATAGCCTGACTCGGATCACTTCCTCCTAATATCTGTCCGATCATAGTACCTGGCATAGCTACAAGTCCCATGACGGCCATATTTGCAATACATGGATTAAACGCCTTGATTGCCGCTTTTCTCATAAAAGGCTGCGTTGCCTCCCATCTTGTTGCGCCATTTCCCAATAGATATCGGTACATCTGTTGTTCTCTTCGTATACCTTCAAAATAAGTACTTAAAGCAAGTACGTTAACGCCAAGCATATTACCTAATAACAGTCCGAAGATTGGTATAAAATATCTTGCAGAGAAAAGATAAGACAGGAACTCTGTTGATGTAAATGTCTGTTCAAAAATCTTCATTTCCGAACTACCCAGAACCAGTCCTATAAAATAAATGCTTATTATCAAAGCCGTAGAAAGGAAAGATACGAGCAGTGGGATGCCCATATATTGCAGTTTGAGGCGTGTCCGCTGTATTGCCGTTCCAGTAGCGACAAATGTCATAATCAGTCCCCAAATCAAATTAACCCACCACACATCACTTAAGAAAAGGAACTGCAAATACAATCCTATCAGCCATAATTGTATAATCATGCGAATTGTGGCTGACAATGTAGAATGCACCAAACCTGTTCTCAGTTTATAAAGAAAGAACAGAGGTATCAACATAAGAACCAGTCCTATTCCTAATCCGTATATATCAATATCTACCAAAATATTTAGATTTAGAAGTTTAATGTTTTTATTTCAACAACCTGATCCGAGTTATCGATAATAGCCTTATGATGCGACGCTACCACAATAGTAACATTCTCACTATCAATCAGATGTCTGAAATAACGCAGCACCAGTTGTGCTGATTCAGGATCAAGAGCACTGGTAGGTTCATCAACAAGAATCAGTTTTTTATGCAGTAATCCAGCCACACTAAGCATCACTCTCTGCCGTTGTCCTCCACTGATTTCAGTTGTTCTCTTTTCCAGGATGGAACGGTCAAGATTCAGGAATTCCCATTCTTTCAGCACCTTCTCATCGGAATAATCCTTTTGATGATTAGCTTTTAAAGAGAAAGGCAAATAAATCATCTCCTTCACTGTTTCCTGAGGCAATGCCAATTCCTGAGGCACATAAGCAATCATACGTCTTATCGAATCGATATTAGTATGCGACACCTGTATTCCGTCAATCAATATCTCACCCTCAAAAGCCACGAACCCCATGATTGCATTCAGCAAAGATGTCTTACCACATCCAGATTCGCCACATATACAGACAAGTTGCCCCCTATCCACATCTAATGAAAGGTGGTTGATAACAGTTTTCTCACCATATTTAATTGTGACGTCTTTAAGTTGCAGCATGATTCTAATATTAAAAGACAAATAAAAGCTTTTGCTTTGCAAAGATACGCATTTTTTTCATAATACTGTTTCTCACAAACATATTTTGATTTTCAAACATTAAATAACCATAATATACAGTTATTTATTCATTATATTTTTGAATATTCGATTTTTATGTGTTACATTTGCAGCATTCTAATTAATCAAATCGCAATGATATTATCATCAACAGATTAATAAAAGTTATATAAGGTTTTATTAAATTTTAAATTATTTATGTTGAATTTTAACAATATAACATTCGGTTATACAAAAGGACTTAATGTGCTTGAGAATTTCTCATTAGAAATCTCTGAAGGAGGCGTATATGGTCTTCTTGGCAAAAACGGAACG
>JAGABW010000033.1 GCA_017614465.1 Bacteroidaceae bacterium
AGTTTTGCCATTTTCTTTTCAGGTGACATCTCTTGGCGCGCAACGCTTTCCATGCGTTCCGATAAGCGTTCGAGCTCGGATTCGATTACTGCAACGTATATCTCTTCCTTGCTGCTGAAATAGGTGTACAATGTTCTGCGCCCTTTTCCTGATGCCTGTGCTATATCATTCATAGTGGTGGATTCGAATCCTTTCTTAGCAAAAATAAGTCTTGCTGTGTCCACCAATAAATTTCGGGTCTTAATCATAATTTATGAGTTTTTATGCTACAAAAATAGTTTAAAATCTATAAACCTCCAAATTTTTTTGCACTCAATTTAAGAATAATGATTTAACATTCAGTAAATCAGTTGGATATGAACTGCTCATGCTTTGCCGTACAAAAGTGATGTGTTTCACGTTTTGTATTTCAGCATGTGTTATTTCAGCAAATCAAGTATTTTGGGTGATTTCAAGGGTTTGTATTAGCGCTCGTGGCCGCAATATTAATCGTATTTATTTGTCTTTTGTATGTAAAAGTTTGAAATAAAAACATAAAATATTGGTTTTGATACCATCTTGTGCAAATATAAAAGAGTGATACATGGCAAAAAATGTTTGATACAAATTGTTATTGCGTTTATGATTTCATATATTATCTTTGCACCGTAAAAAAATAATCAAACTATTCTTAACAGAAACTATCCTTTTTTATGAAATTAATACATACCCTTACAATAACTATCGCATTGTCATCTGTTGTGCCTGTATGTGCCCAAGAGGCATATAAGAATCCCAATTTAACCCCTCAAGAACGTGCAAAAGATCTTATTGGACGTTTGACAATAGAGGAAAAGGCTCAATTGATGCTTGATATTTCTAAACCAATCCCAAGATTCGGAATAAAAACATTCAACTGGTGGAGCGAGGCTCTCCATGGTGTTGCTAATCAGGACAATGTGACTGTTTTCCCTGAACCAATCGGTATGGCTGCATCATTCAACGAGAAAATGGTCCGCAAGGTTTTTGATGCTACTTCTGACGAGTTCCGTGCTAAATACAATGCATGGTTAGCCGACGGGAATGAAGACCAACGTTTTCACAGTATTTCTGTGTGGACTCCTAATATAAATATATTCCGTGATCCTCGTTGGGGGCGTGGACAGGAGACATATGGAGAAGACCCATATCTCACAAGTGTTATGGGAGCAGAAGTAATCCGTGGATTACAAGGTCCTGAAGATACCAAATATAGAAAACTCTATGCGTGTGCAAAGCACTTTGCGATACATAGCGGTCCGGAATATACACGCCACACTGCAAATATCACAGATGTGACACCTCGTGATTTGTGGGAAACATATCTTCCTGCTTTCAAGGTGGCAGTTCAGGATGCTAATGTGAGAGAGGTGATGTGTGCTTACCAGAGATGGGACGACGAACCTTGTTGTGGAAACAGCCGTCTTCTTCAGCAGATTCTAAGAGACGAGTGGGGATTTAAATATCTCGTAGTCTCTGATTGTGGTGCTTTGACAGACTTCTGGGATACTCACAAGTCGTCTTCAGATGCTGTTCATTCAGTAAGACCGGCAGCTTTGGCTGGAACAGATGTTGAATGCGGTTATGACTATGTGTATAAGAATGTACCTGAGGCAGTTAGATTAGGACTTGTATCAGAGAAAGATATAGATATTCATTTGCAGCGTTTGTTGGAAGGTCGTTTTGAACTTGGCGAAATGGACGATCCTTCTCTTGTAGAATGGTCGAAAATACCTATTTCTGTTGTAAATTGCGAGAAACATCAGCAGATTGCGTTGGATATGGCACGTCAGTCGCTTGTACTACTGAAAAACGGTGGCAAGTCATCTGTGTTGCCATTGAATAAGAACGAGAAAATAGCAGTTATTGGTCCAAATGCTAATAACACAACCATGATGTGGGGTAATTACAATGGAACTCCTGCTAAGACTATAAATATACTGGAAGGTATCCAACAAAAGATTGGTGCCGATAAGGTGGTATATTTCCAAGGATGTGACTTCGTTAATGAGAAGAATCTTACATCTTTTTTCTCTCAATGTTCAATTGATGGACAACAAGGTATGAAAGCCAGATTCTGGAATAGTCGTGAGTTTGAAGGCGATATAGTAGCAACTCGCAGACTTACAGAACCAATCGTTGAAACAACATATGGTCAGCATGCTTTTGCTCCAAATGTGAATCTCACAGATTTCGGTGCAGAATATGAAACAGAATTCGTTGCTCCACGTTCATGTGAAATCGTTTTCAATCTTGAAGCGAGCAGCTATTTCGAATTGATTGTCAATGGAGAATCATTAGTTAAGAACAGAACATGGCTTACAATACCAACTCGAACAACATATAATGTCGAGGCTGGCAAGAAATATAATATCAAATTGCGATTTGCACAGATCGAGAATTATAATGCGAATCTGAAATTTGACTTTGGTGAAGAGCATGATGTTGATTATAAAGGACTTATCGAACAACTCTCTGATTGCAATACAGTTGTGTTCGTAGGTGGTATTTCTCCAAAGCATGAGGGCGAGGAGATGCCTGTAAACCTGAAAGGTTTCAAAGGTGGCGACCGTACAGACATAGAATTGCCAACTGTTCAACGTCAGTTCCTGAAGGAATTACACGATGCAGGAAAGACTGTTGTTTATGTAAACTGCTCAGGTTCAGCAATTGCATTAGAACCGGAGACAAAGACTTGTGATGCTATACTTCAGGTATGGTATGCAGGTGAACGAGGAGGAACAGCTATCGCAGATGTTCTCTATGGAGATTATAATCCATGTGGAAAATTACCAGTTACGTTCTATAAGAATACTGACCAACTCCCTGATTATGAGGATTACAGTATGAAAGGACGTACTTACAGATATATGAACGATGCTTTGTACCCATTCGGATACGGATTGAGTTACACAAAATTCAATGTCGGAAAAGCATCAATCAAGAATGACAATCTATTGATACCTGTAACCAATACAGGTAAAAAAGACGGAGCCGAAGTAATTCAGGTATATGTTAAGAAAGATGATGATGTAAATGGCCCGTTAAAATCTCTTCGTGCATATAAACGTGAGGAATTTGCATCTGGAGAGACAAAGAATGTATCGTTTGCAATTACACCTAAGATGTTTGAATTTTTTGATGAACAGACAAATACCATGTGCGTGACATCTGGTGCCTACACTATTTATTATGGAACAAGTTCTGATGATAAGGATTTAAAAACTTTAAAATATATCATGAAGGATTAGGATTTTGAAGAAACAATTTAGTATCAGTGGTTCTAAGGCAGATAATCTGATATCTATTTTTATTCAAGTGAATTATAAGCATTAATTAATAAATCTAACCACTAATTTACTTTACAATGAAGAAAAGTTTGCAATTAAACCATGTAGGTTTAGAAATGAAGACATGTGCCAAGATGTCTAAAAGGGTGGTCTCATTATTGTTGATGGGTTCTACTTTATTTACTACTGTTCAGGCTCAGAACTACGAAAAGCCAACAATGGGATGGAGTTCATGGAATACATTTGCTTTGAACATTAATGAAAGCATTATCAAGGGACAAGCTGATGCCATGGTAAATAAAGGCTTTAAAGATGCCGGATATCTTTATATTAATATTGATGACGGTTATTTTGGAGGTCGTAATCAAAGCACAGGTGAATTGCAGATTCATCCACAGCGTTTCCCAAACGGCTTGAGAGGTATTGTGGATTATATTCACAACAAAGGTCTTAAGGCTGGTATTTATTCCGATGGTGGTAGTACCACATGTGGTTTCTATCATGGTGGCGACCAAATGGGTAATGGCGTAGGAATGTATGGACACGATCAGCAAGATGCCGATTTGTTCTTCAAGCGCGATCGTCTCAATTTCGACTTTATCAAGGTTGACTTCTGTGGTGGTGCCTACGGACATAATCCAGGTAATATCCACCTTGACGAGAAACAACGCTATGAGGCTATCTGGCGTGCTATTCAGAACACAGGACGTACTGATGTCAGAATGAATATCTGTCGTTGGGATTTCCCTGGTACGTGGGCTAAAGGTTGTGCTTGTTCTTGGAGAACCACAATGGATATCAACTGTAGTTGGGGTTCTATCAAGTCAATTCTTAAGGAAAACATGTATCTTTCTGCATATTGTAGTGGTGGTCACTACAACGATATGGATATGCTTGAAGTTGGTCGTTCTCTTTCTGAAGAAGAAGATAAGACACACTTCGGTATGTGGTGTATCATGAGTTCTCCACTGCTTATCGGATGTAACATGTCAACAATCAATGAGAGAGCAAGAACTCTGTTGACAAACAAAGAACTTATTGCTCTTAATCAGGACCGTCTTGCAATTCAGGCATATGTTGTTCAACATAAGAACGATACATATATTCTTGTAAAAGACCTTGAGAATCTGTTTGGTACAACACGTGCTATAGCATTCTACAATCCAACAGATGCTACAAAGACAATGTCAATTGATTTCGCTTCAATTGATTTGGCAGGTAATGTGAAGGTAAGAGACTTGTTTGCAAAACAGGATCTTGGTACAATGACAAATTCAATGTCAGTTTCAGTTCCTGCACATGGTACTCGCATTTACAAATTAGTTGCAGAACGTCGTCTTGAGCGCCTTGTTTATGAAGCTGAATCAGGATATATCGGAAACTATCAGGAAATTGCAAATAACCAATCAGTTCGCAGCGGTATCTATTCAGAAGATGGTGCATGTTCAGGTGGTGCAAAAGCAAATTGGTTAGGTAATAACTCAGAAAACTATCTCCAATGGGATAACGTATATAGTAATGAAGGCGGTACATACACAATGAAATTGAAATATATGTGTGGTGAAAACCGTGATGTAAATATTCAAGTGAATGGAGGCAGTGCTAGAAAGGTTACTTTGAATTCAGGTAACTGGAGTTCTGTCGGAACATATGAAACAACAGTTCAGTTGAATGCAGGTGTAAATACAATTCGTCTCTTTAATAATTCAGCATGGATGCCAGATATCGATGCAATAGAGATAAGCAACGGATCATCACGCGACATCAGTCAGATTGTAAGTGGTGGAAAGGGTGAAAGACATCTTTCTTCTTTCGATTTCTGTTCATGGAACGGACCAAGTGCAACTGCTTCTGCAACAGGTTTCCTTGATAATAACTATTCAGGAGGTAAATTGCTTGATGGCGGTAACATGATTTTCGGTGACAATGAAGTAAGTCAGTATAATTATGCAAATCTTACTGGTTGCCAGAAACTTACATTCGAAGGTTCTGACGGAGTTTCAATTCGTGCTCTCTTCAATCGTCAAACAATGGCAGATAACGACTTTATTGAGAAGGATGTAACAATAACCAACGGTAAGGCTGAAATCAACCTTTCAGAAGTTTCAACCTCATATGTCCATCTGAATGCAATTAAGATGGCGTGGGGTTCACCTTCAGGTACAGTTAGTAATGTGTATGTAAGTGATCCAAGTGCTCCAATGGATTATTATCTCTCAGGTAGTGGTTCACTTAGTGAGAGCGCATCTAAGGCTCTTGCCGATGTGACAGCAAAGAATATAGATGCTCAAGGACTTACTAACACAAAAGCTGTTGCCCTTAATACAGCAAACAAGAACTGTTTGATTTATGTTAAGGATGCAAGCAAACTGACTAATACTCAGAATGTGGTAGTAAAGAACGGTAATTCATATACATCATCAAATATCGTGCTTACAGATATGGGTACTAAATCCTCAGATATCGCTCAAGCAGGATTCGCATGGGCTTCTACTTCTGGAAGTGCACAATGGAACTCAGCAGGTGGAGATGCATATACATTCTCATGGACTGCAGGTAACGATGCTGTAGAGATTTTCCATAACTTAACAGGAAAAACTCAGTATAATTATCTCGTGGTTGAAACAAGTGAGTTTACAGCTCCTTGGGGTGTGAGATTTTATGATGACGGAGGTAGTTTGATTGCCGAAAAGGATTATTGGGTAGCTCAAGCTCCAGATAACCTTATTAAAGAAATCAATCTCGATTCATTATTTGCGGCTAAAGGTGTTGGATATATGCGTAATTCTCTTAAGACAGTAAGCCTTTATGGTGTAGGTGATGGTAATGATAGAGTTACTGTAAAAGATATGTACTTTGCAATAGGTTCCAACAATACAACCTACCCATTCTTTGCTCCTTATGCAATTCAAGCAAACAATGCATCATGTTCAGTTAATGTAGATGCTTATTCTCCAGCATGGGTACCATTCAATGCAAATATCCCTAATGGATTTGACGCATACCTTACAGATGGAAATAATGTTACTAAGGTTTCTTCTGTCTCTGCTAACAAACCTGTAATTGTAGCAGGTAATGGAGTGGCTGAATTTAAAGCATCAAATGTTACAATTAATGCAACAAATAACTTGAC
This sequence comes from Bacteroidaceae bacterium, assembly GCA_017614465.1. Lineage (GTDB taxonomy): Bacteria > Bacteroidota > Bacteroidia > Bacteroidales > Bacteroidaceae > Colivivens. The sequence continues at coordinate 6,442 of JAGABW010000033.1, forward strand.
AGAAGGTGCTCTTGTCGGTGAATATGAAAAGACAAAAGTAGCTAATGGCTCATATGTAGTAAAGAAGAATTCATCAGATTTTATGTTGTATCAGGTAACATCTGACGATGATATATATACATTGCCTTTGCACGCCTTTGTATCAAGCAACGCAAATAATTCAATCACAAAATCAATCAACGCTTTGCTCTCTGGCGATGCAAGTGGAATCTTTAATACCAATGTTGGTTCTCCAGTGATTGAAGCCATTTATAATGTTGCTGGTTCTAAACTGAATCACCTTCAAAAAGGTATAAATATAGTAAAAGAATCAACAGGAGAAACAAAGAAAATACTTATTAAGTAGTTTCAATATAAATAATGTTTCATTCAAGGGCGGTGACTTTGTTGCCGCCTTTGATTGTTATATATATTAAGGTGTAAATTGCTGTTACTTTTATATGCTAAAAGACAAAAAATCAATTTTTAATATTTGTCATAAAGAAAAAAAACGTAACTTTGTAATCTAATTTCTTTTTACAAGTATTTTTTTACAATCGCAATTGTTGTTTGAAGATATTGATTCTGATGAAATTATATTGAGTTCAAAATTATTATTAACTAAATAAAGATTATGTACAGAATTCTATTTACATTTATTGTGTTCGTAGCATCTGTCGGATGTTCTATGGCACAGAATTGGGTTACTACATGGGCGGCAGCTCAGCAAGTCATCGAACCAAAGAACAATCCACCGATTGCTCTTGCAAATGAAACATTCCGTCAGATTGTTCAGGTTTCTATACCAGGTGAACAAATGCGTTTGAGACTTTCAAATCGTTATAGTAGAGAAGATTTAGAAATTAATGCAGTTGAGATTGCTAAGGCAAAATCTGCTGGTGCTTCATCTGATATCGAAGAACTTACAACATGTCAGTTGACTTTTAATGGCAGTAAGTCTGTTGTAATTAAAGCCGGTGAGGAAATATATGCAGACGTATGTGATTTTAAAATCACTCCACGTATGAATATTGCCATTACAATTCATTATGGAAAGGCTCCATTGAATATCATTACTGGTCATCCAAGTTCTCGTACAACTTCATATTTCATGGATAAGAATATCAGTACAGAACATTGGTACACAATCGAAAGTATTGATGTTATCGCTGGTAAAAAGGGACGCGCTATTGCTGTAATTGGCAACTCAATAACTGACGGACGTGGTTCTACAACAAATGGTCAGAATCGTTGGCCTGATGTATTGTCAGAAAGACTTCTTAAGAATAAAGCAACCCGTGATGTAAGTGTGCTTAACTTCGGAATCGGCGGAAACTGTGTGGTTGAAGGCGGACTTGGTCCAACTGTGAAGAGAAGATATCAACACGACATCTTTGGTATGTCAGGCGTTAAGTATGTGATATTGTTTGAAGGTGTTAATGATTTGGGCGGTGCTCGCGATGCTGTGGCTAAGGCTGATCAGATAATCGAAGTATATAAACAGATCATTAAAGAGGCTCATGAAAAAGGTATGAAAGTGTATGGTGGAACTGTAATGCCTTTCAAATATAGTTTTTATGATTTCGGAAATCACGAGGCAGGACGTCAGCATCTTAACGAATGGATTCGTTCATGTAAAGATTTTGATGCAGTGCTTGATTTCGATGCTGTTATGAGCGGAACTCTTGAGAAAGACGCACTCAATCCTATTTTCCTTTTCGAAAACGACTGGCTTCACCCAAATGCTATTGGATACAAAAAAATGGGTGAATCAATCAATTTGAAATTGTTCAAGTAAACAATTAATTACACCTATAATATTGAGAGAGTACATTACGATGTGCTCTCTTTTTTTATTCGCTTTAATATACAAGAGTTGCAAATTGAGAGTTGAAGGTAAGGTGCTACACGCAATTTATAATTTATAATCATTCTCATAGCTTCTGAAACCTTTCTACTCTCACCTCTCTACTTGTAGATTCGTGGTTACGAGGATATCGCAGCGCAACATAGTTTCTTCTTATAGCTTCGTTTAAAATCATAACCTCTAATGAGATCGAAATCATAATGGAGGAAATCCTGACGAAGTTATAAGAAAAAATGAGGATGTGCCGTTTGACACATCCTCACTCATAAGTTTATGCTATTTTATAGCGTTATACTTTTAGTATCAGCTATTAATAACCAGGGTTCTGAGTTAATTCAACCTTGTTAGACTCGATATCACGCAATGGAATAGGGTAGAGAGTGAATTTCTCTTTGAAGTTTTCTCCTGTTGCGCTATGTTCAGAACTGTACCAAGTACCATATTTCTTAACACGGTTGAAGAATACATTTGTACCCATACGGCCTAAAGTAAGACGACGCTTTTCTTCAACACCGTATTCACGCATACGTTCATCAAGGATATAGTCTAAACCTGCACCGATTTCAGTGTTATCAACTTTAAATTCAGCTTCAGTTACTTCAGGTGCATTTGCACGGTTGCGGATAACGTTGATATCATCAACAGCCTTAGAATATTGACCTTTCTTAGCATATGCTTCAGCACGGAGGAAGTATGCTTCTGTGAGACGATAGAGATATTGGTCACAGAATGTACCACCGGCAGTACCAGCCAAATCGTGTGTTTCCTTGTTAAGAATTAATGCGTCTGGGTGGTCGCCAGGAGTTGTAACCTTAGCTTGGTAACCTGTAAGACCACGGCAAGGAAGTTTTGTTTCACCGAAGTCACCAGTGATAAATGATATTTCGTCAGCATTTACACTTTCATCGAAATTAGCTTTAGGATCCATAACGTCAATTTCTGTACCATATTCTGGATGACTTTGCATGAAATCCTTATTGTTGAATTGGAATACACGGATGAAGTTGTAGTTTGAGTTACGGATATCGTTCTTCCATTCTTCGTCATTGCGGAATGAATTTGGATTACTTTCATCTGTGATAGCAAATTTTGATTCAGCATCACCAAGAACCCAAATTTCATTGTGGAAGTGATAGTTAGCATAACCAGAACCAATACCTCTACCACCTGTGCAGTCGTCAACTGGCCAGCGGAATGGAGATAATTGTTGATTTTCTGAAGTTACAATCTTGAACTTGTTTACCTGAGGTGAGCAGTGACGTTCAAGAAGGTAGTTAGATGGGTTATCCCAGAACTGGATGTTAGAACGGCTACCACCACCTGGAGCATCTACGTTTGCAAGTTGAGCAACCCAAATTGCTTCAGTGTTACCTGCTCCGCGGTTTTGGTTTTTACGTTGGAAGAGGTCCCAATAAACGTCACCTGGTTCACTCTTACGTCTTCCGAAACGTTCTGTCATCAATGAAAGACCTTCGCAGTTGATTACTTCTGTAGCAGCAGCGATTGCTTGATCATAGCAGTCTTCTTTATCTTCTACATCAACTATATCTAATTCATCTTGATTAAGGGTTTCAAGTCCTTCAGCTAATCTTTGATCAATAGCACTTGCGTTTTCGTTTGTTTTTAGACCTTCTCCAAGAGCAAGATATAATTCAGAAACAAGTAATTGAGCTGCTTGTTTATTTACTTCTCCGTCTTTTACAGCAGCGTCTGTGATGTCTCTAAGATTCTCAGCAGCAAATTTTGCATCAATCAATGCACGTAAAAGAACAAATTCTCTAGTTTCACGAGATTTGTAAGCTTCGTATGCAGTAACAGGTTTATCAAGATATGGAACACCACCATAAAGGTAAACCAAAGTACGATATGCGAATGCACGGAAGAACTTAGCTTTAGCTTCGTATTCAACTTTCTCTGCATCGTTAAGTTCTGAACCATCAATCTTTGAGATTGTCATGTTTGCAGAAGCGATAACTTTATACCAGTTTTTCCAGTGTTTGCTTGAGATATCACTACTTGGAGTTAATTCAGCCTCAAGATTTGATTTGGTTTGGTCACCTCTGTCAAGAAGGTCTGTACCATATATGTAGTCGATAGCACGATCTTGATCCTGGAAGAATTCGTAACGTGTCAGGTAATACAAGTCTGTGATTGACATGTCGAAATCTTTGCTTGTGATGTATGAGTTCTCAGGACTGTTGAAGTCCATAGGATTCTCATCGAGGAAGTCTCCACATGCACATAGTGTTGATGCAATGGCACCAATCATTAATAATTTTCTATAATTTTTCATAATTTTTCAATAAGTTTGATTAGAATGTAATATTAAGACCTAAAGTGAATGAACGCATAAGTGGCCAATCATCATATGTACTTCCGGCGTTTCTGTCACCGTAACCGATGTTGTATGTAGTACCATCCAATTCAGGATCCCATCCGTGCCAACCTGTAAGAGTTATAAGGTTCTTAGCATTGACGTAGACATTAGCACTTGTAAGTCCTACTGTAGAAAGATACTTCTTAGGAAGGTTGTAGCTTAATGTTACATCTTGGAGACGAACGAAGTTACGTTGTTGGTAACGGTTAGCTGTGTATTTTGGTCCATTTGTAGGAAGAGCGTAGTAACCATCTCTGTTGAGTGGAGACCAGAACAAATCAGCCTTTTCAGAAATCATGTTGTAACGCAAAGTGTTGTTATCGAATGTCTTAGTATCTGTGTTACGTCCAAGATATCCGTGCTTTCCACCTTGTACAGTGTTGATGAAGAATGTAAATGTGAAATCCTTGTAAGTTAACTTGTTCAATAAACCAGCACGGTAAGCAGGAGTTGTTCTACCAAGGATTGTCTTATCGTTATCATTAATTTCTCCGTTATTGTCTATGTCAACAATACGATATGCACCTGGGTGGTATCCTGTTGGGATTTCGTCCTCAACCTGATAGATACCGTCAATCATGAAATCGTAGATTGTAGTGAGGTCTTTTCCAATAAACAAACCTGAAGAAATCAAGTCTTTATCTCCATCGAGGCTTGTAATCTTGTTTCTGTTAGCAGAGAAAGTCAAAGTTGTTGACCATTCAAAGTCAGACTTAACGATATTGCGTGAAGTCAAGCTTAATTCAATACCTTTATTTCTGATACCACCAACGTTTGATGGAACACCTTCAAAACCAGTGTAAGTAGGCATAACTACATCGTAAAGCAAGTCTTTAGTGTTTGTGAGGTATGCGTCGATGTTACCCATGAGTCGGTTTCCAAAGAGAGTGAAGTCGATACCAGCGTTCCAACCACGAGTGCTTTCCCATGTAAGATTAGTGTTACCTAATTTGTTAATGTATTGACGTTTTGATACGTTTGCATCGTTACCAAATGTGTAACCATCACCTGTTTGTACCTGAGATTTAGTTGCATATCTTGCTGCAGGGTTACCGATGCTTCCGTAACCAGCACGGAGTTTCAAGTAGTCAACCCATTTAACCTTGAAGAATGATTCTTCTGAAGCAACCCAACCTAAAGCTGCTGAAGGGAATGTACCCCATCTGTGACCTTTAGCGAATGTACTTGAACCATCGTGACGAATTGTACCAGTGAAGAGGTATCTGTTATCGTAGTTGTAACCTAAACGGTAAACCTGATAAGCTGCTTTCTGATTCCAAGCTCCAGTACTAATTGTTTGTGTTTGACCAAGGTCGAGTTTATTGTAACCGAGAGTCATACGAGGGAATGTGTTAGCATCTGCATTAGTCCAGTTGTATTGCTTCTTGTTGCAACCAAGTACGATTGTTCCGTTAACGCTGTGCTTACCAAAAGTGCGAGCATATGATAAGATATTATCCAATGTGAAACTGTAGTATTCATTGTGGTTCTTATATGCATTACCATTGTGAGAATATGAGAATTCACTTGCATAATTATGGTCAGCAACAGTGTAAACATTACCGAAGTTAAGTCTGTAAGTCAAACCTTCAATTGGTAATTTTACATCAGCATAAATGTTTGCGAAGAAGTTGTTTCTGCGATCTTTGTCTGATGCCAAGATTGTATAGTATGGATTTTCTCTTGCAGCACCAGCACATGGCATATCTAACCAGTTACCATTTTCATCCTTAGGCTGTGCCATTGGAGGGAATGCTTCGAGGAATGGAAGATATGGTGATAAACCATCCTTATTAACTAATGATGCAGAAGATTGCAAACCAATTCTCACCCATTTGTTAAGAGCTCCTTCAACGTTAGCACGGAGAGTGTTACGCTTGAAGTCATCGTTAACCATGTGGTTTTCTTGTTCCACATGTCCGAATGAAAGGAGGTATATCACATCTTTTGTACCACCAGAAATACTCAACTTAGTGTCGAAGATATATCCGTTGCGTGTGAATTTATCCATCCAGTCATAGTCTGTATCAATAATATTTTTGTTTTCGTCAACAAGATATGGGTCTGGCATTACTGTATATAACTGGAAGTCAGGATTTGCAAGTGTGTATCCTGATTCTTCAGTATATGCTTGTTGCCAACTTGCTTTTCTGTCCCAATCCAACATCTTTGAACGATTCATAGTGTGAAGGTCCTTAGTTGGGCTTTGGAAAGAGTATGATGTTGTGAGATTGATCTTAGTCTTACCTTCTTTACCTTGCTTTGTAGTGATGAGCATAACACCGTTTGC
>JAGABW010000034.1 GCA_017614465.1 Bacteroidaceae bacterium
AATGTTAAAGGACATATTGTTGATGAGAATGGAAATACTGTTAATGACTTCAAGGGAACCATACATCCGATTGTCTTCGACAACGAAGAACTGATCACATGTATGAACAATGCTAATGAAGATATCGAGCCTATGAAGTTCAATAGCAGGACCAAGAAGTTATATACAGGAACCGATTCAATAAAAAACGGAGTATTTGAATTCAGTTTCCCTGTACCATTGGATATAAATTACTCTGACGAATCAGGATTATTGAGTTTATATGCCGTAAACTCCACTCACACAATTGAAGCAAACGGAACATATGAAGATTTCATAGTGGGTGGTACCGGACAGAATGAAAATTCAGACACAGAAGGTCCTAAGATTGCCCTTTCATTTAATGGAAAGACAATCAACCAGATGTCTGATCTTGAGGATTTGCAAACACATGAAACTCCGTATTTCATTGCTGCATTGTATGACGAAAGTGGTATAAACACTATCGGTAGCGGTATAGGACATGACATAAATCTGATTATAGACAACGATCCGCATATGACCTATAACCTGAACTCTTATTATCACAATAAGGCAGGTTCTTGGAAAGAAGGATATGTTACATTCAGTATTCCAGAGCTTGAGGAAGGCACACATAACTTGTTATTCCGTGCGTGGGATAACTTCAACAATCACTCATCAGTGTCATTTGATTTCACAGTTACAAAAGGTTTACAGCCAAATATCTTTGATGTAACAATAAATGGTCCTGTAAGTGATAAACTTGAATTAATAATCGAGAACGACCGCCCAAGTTCGGTTCTTGACATAGAAATAAATGTATTCGATATAGCAGGTCGTCAAGTATGGCGTGGAACAGAAAGAGGCATCAGTGCATCAAACTACTACGCATACTCATGCAATATGAATGCAACTAACGGTCACTTAACACCAGGCATATACATATGTAAGGTGTCTGTGTCAACATCGAATGGTAAAAAAGCCAATAAATCTAAAAAATTTGTTGTGTCACAATAAATAATACATACCCACGTTATAAGTATAGAATATCAACAATAAGAAAATATAAACAATCAATATGAATAATAAAAAGAATATTGTATTATCTTTAATTCTTGCATTTGGTTGCTACAACACAATTAAAGCACAAGACGTAAAAGAACAATTCAACCCAGTATATTATGGTGTCACATCATTGGCAATTGCTCCTGATGCTCGTGCTGGTGGTATGGGTGACGTGGGTGCTGCAACCGACCCTGATGTCAATTCACAATATTGGAACCCAGCTAAATATCCATTTACTATAAGTAGATCAGGTATTGCTCTTAACTATACCCCATGGTTGCGTCAGTTGGTTGACGATATTGACTTGGCAAACCTGACAGGATATTATCGTTTCGGTGAATACGATGCCGTCAGTGCCTCATTAAGATATTTCTCTTTAGGAGAAGTAATGATGGGTAACGGAAATTTTGACTCAGAAGAGTATGGCGAGACCATAAAACCATACGAAATGGCGGTAGATGTGGCATATTCACGCATGTTGAGCGAGACATTCTCTGCAGGTGTGGCATTGAGATACATTTATTCAGATATGGCTGCCAACAAATACGATCCAAGTATCACACCAGGTTCTGCATTCGCAGCCGATTTGGCAATGTATCATAATGGATATATCAACTTAGGCAATCACGAAAGTCAATTAGGATGGGGTCTTAATATAAACAATATCGGTAGTAAGATTTCATACCAAGATGGTGAATATGCTGAGTTCTTGCCAACAAACCTTCGATTCGGTATGTCATTAATGGTACCACTTGATGATTATAACACAATTTCTTTCTCAGGAGATGTAAATAAATTATTGGTACCTACTCGTCCAACAATGGAACAATACATAAATGAAACAGGTGCTGGAGATGACGATTACTCAGGCTATACCAGTTGGTTGGTTGATGAAGGCTATTATAACATCTCACCTATCTCAGGTATATTCAAATCATTCCACGATGCTCCAGGAGGATTCAAGGAAGAACTTCAGGAAATACAATGGAGCTTAGGTTTGGAATATTCATATAACAACCAGTTCTTCGTTCGTGCAGGTTATCACTATGAACACCCTAACAAAGGAAACAGAAAATACTACACATTAGGAGCCGGTTTCAAGATGAATATCTTCTCTATCGATGCAGGTTATGTGATTTCAGCAGCACAGTCAAGTCCACTCGACCAGACACTTAGATTCTCACTTGCATTCGACATGGACGGTCTGGGTGACTTGCTCGGAAAAAAGAGACGATAAAACATAGAATAATCACAACAAAAGGTGACATAAACAGTGAAAGTTAATTCTGCTAAAGCATGGTTTTACGCTTCACGTCCCAAAACACTTACAGGAGCCATGGCTCCTGTTATTGTTGGTGGGGCTATGGCGTGGTTTCAGAATAACAGTCTATCAGTTGCAACATTTGTATTATGTTTGCTATTTGCAATAATCATGCAGATTGATGCAAATATCATAAACGATTATTTCGACTGGAAAAAAGGAACTGACAGAGAAGACCGATTAGGTCC